>NZ_JAVAYO010000023.1:0-128414 GCF_054863005.1 Bradyrhizobium sp. 25ACV | reverse complement strand
CTGCATCATCAATTCGCGGGGCGAGGGAGGCCAGAAGGAATGGTCGGCTCCCGGGAGATCACGGCATAAGCCGTCCAGCCATCGCGCAGGGAAGGCCGAGTGATCGGCACCACCTGTATGCTGCTGTGCGGTTCTTCTGCGTGTGCCTATTGCGCAGCAGACCGCGGGTGCGAGCCGGCACCCGGCCTTCCCTGCGCCCTCTTGGCTTTAGAGGGTGGAGCGACCAGCAAAGCTCGGGCGAATTAAGCCGCGAGGACGCGAAGGCATGTCTGTGAGCCGAGCTGCGTGCCACAATCTCGATCTCGTAGAGTGGGCAAAGCGCAGCGTGCCCACGTCTTGTTGCTCATGGACGGAGATCGTGGGCACGGCGCTCTGCGCCTTTGCCCACCTTACGGCAGCGCCGCTGGGATGTGCACTGGAGCATCGCAATGACATGTGGAGACAGCGTGCGCCACACTCCGCTCTTGTGCCCCGGACGCAGCGCAGCGTCCCCGGCGATTTGAAGCATCGTCCGGTGCGGTGCGCTGCAGAGCCGGGGCCCATCCATCCGCAGCGCGCCGTGTCGCCCCTGGGTCCCGGCTCTGCGTTGCGACGCTTCGCGTTGCAGCGCGTCCGGGACACGGAGCCTCGCCCGCAACCAGGTCAGGCCCCCTGACCATCTTTTGGCGTTGCAGTTGCTGCTATTTCTCGTCTAGAAACGGGTCACTGAGCCTCCCGGCAACCAACCGTCAACGGTTTTGACCGAGGATTTGGGGCTCAAAAGGGTCTGGCAATGCTGATTCGCGGCCAAATCGATGGGATTTCGGGGGAGGTGGCTCTGGCCGCCGCCACGATCCCGGCCGCGCTGCTGCCCACCCTCCTTATTGGCGGCCTCCTTCTTACTTGCCCCTGAGGGCCGGCTGGGCGCGACGCGCCTGGGCGCTCAGGGGTTGGTCGAGATCACCGGACACCTCAAGCGCCCAGCAGACTGACGGCGCAAAAGCTCAAAAGGAAATTTTAGAATGGCCACCGCGAACAAGTCCGACAAGGACCGCGTCATCATTTTCGACACCACCTTGCGCGACGGCGAGCAGTGCCCCGGCGCCACTATGACCTTCGAGGAGAAGCTCGAGGTCGCCGAGTTGCTGGACGATATGGGTGTCGACGTCATCGAGGCCGGCTTCCCGATCACCTCGCAAGGTGACTTCGAAGCGGTGAGCGAGATCGCCCGCCGCTCCAAGAATGCCGTCATCGCCGGCCTGTCCCGCGCCCATCCGGCCGACATCGACCGCTGTGCCGAAGCGGTGAAGTTCGCCAAGCGCGGCCGCGTCCACACCGTGATCGCGACCTCGCCGCTGCACATGCGGGTGAAGTTGAACAAGACGCCGGAAGAAGTGCTCGAGACCTCGGTCGCCATGGTCGCCCGCGCCCGCAACCAGATCGACGACGTCGAATGGTCGGCCGAGGACGGCACCCGCAGCGAGATGGACTACCTGTGCCGCATCGTCGAGGCCGTCATCAAGGCCGGTGCGACCACGGTGAATATCCCCGATACCGTCGGCTACACGGTGCCGGAGGAATACACCCACTTCATGAAGACGCTGATCGAGCGCGTGCCGAACTCGGACAAGGCTGTGTTCTCCGTGCACTGCCATAACGACCTCGGCATGGCGGTCGCGAACTCGCTGGCCGGCGTCGTCGGCGGCGCGCGCCAGGTCGAGTGCACCATCAACGGCATCGGCGAGCGCGCCGGCAATGCTGCGCTCGAAGAGATCGTGATGGCGATCAATGTCCGCAACGACAAATTCCCCTACTGGAACAAGATCGACACCACGCAGCTCACCCGGGCCTCGAAGGTGGTGTCGGCGGCGACATCGTTCCCGGTGCAGTACAACAAGGCGATCGTCGGCCGGAACGCGTTCGCGCATGAGAGCGGCATCCATCAGGACGGTGTGCTGAAGGACGCCTCGACCTACGAAATCATGCGGCCCGAGATGGTTGGCCTGAAGCAGTCCTCGCTGGTGCTCGGCAAGCATTCCGGCCGCCACGCCTTCGTGCACAAGCTGGAGGAGATGGGCTACAAGCTCGGCCCGAACCAGCTGGAAGATGCGTTCACGCGGATGAAGGCGCTGGCCGACCGCAAGAAGGACATCTACGACGAGGACATCGAGGCGCTGGTCGACGAGGAGATGGCGGCCTCGCACGACCGCATCAAGCTGACCTCGCTGACCGTGATCGCCGGCACCCACGGTCCGCAGCGCGCGACCATGAAGCTCGACGTCGACGGCCAGATCAAGATCGAGGAGGCCGAGGGCAACGGTCCGGTGGACGCGGTGTTCAACTGCATCAAGCGCCTGGTCCCGCACGAGGCCAAGCTGGAGCTGTATCAGGTCCACGCGGTGACCGAAGGCACGGACGCGCAGGCCGAAGTCTCGGTGCGGCTGTCGCAGGAGGGACGCGCGATGACGGCACGCGCGGCGGATCCGGACACGCTGGTGGCTTCCGCCAAAGCCTATCTCGGCGCGCTCAACAAGATCGTCATGAAGCGCCAGCGCGACACCGTGACGACCGCGGCTGCGAGCTGACAAGCGAAGCTTGTCATTCCGGGGCGATGCGAAGCATCGAGCCCGGAATCTCGAGATTCCGGGTCTGGTCCTTCGGACCATCCCGGAATGACTCTGCTTGTGGCGTGAATACCTGCCCTGCTAACGGCCAATAGCGGCTGCGTCTCCCAGCCGCTATTGATGCTGTCGACATAAAGATTGTCCGCCCGCGCGCCGGGCGGCTTAGATAATAACAGGGAGAGATTATGCGCACCTTCGCGATCGCCGCGTCCATCGCGGCACTGGCACTCGGACTTGCCGGGCCGGCATCGGCCCAATCGCCGATCATCATCAAGTTCAGCCACGTCGTCGCCACCGACACGCCGAAGGGCAAGGGGGCGGAGAAGTTCAAGGAGCTCGCCGAGAAGTACACCGGCGGCAAGGTCAAGGTCGAGGTCTACCCGAACTCGACGCTGTACAAGGACAAGGAAGAGCTCGAGGCGCTCCAGCTCGGCAGCGTGCAGATGCTGGCGCCGTCGAACTCCAAGTTCGGACCGCTCGGCATTCGCGAGTTCGAAGTGTTCGATCTGCCCTACATCCTGCCCGACCTGAAGACGCTGCGGAAGGTGACGGAAGGCCCGCTCGGCACGCGGCTGCTCAAGCTGCTGGACGCCAAGGGCATCACCGGCCTTGCCTATTGGGACAACGGCTTCAAGCAGATGAGCGCCAACAAGAAGCTGATCGCGCCCGCCGACTATCAGGGCGTCAAGTTCCGCATCCAGTCCTCGCGCGTGCTGCAGGCCCAGTTCAAGGCGCTCAGCTCGCTGCCGCAGGTGATGGCATTCTCGGAAGTCTACCAGGCGCTCCAGACCGGCGTGGTCGACGGCCAGGAGAACACCTGGTCCAACATCTATACCCAGAAGATGCACGAGGTGCAGAAGTACATCACCGAGACCAACCACGGTTACATCGGCTACGTCGTGATCGTGAACAAGAAGTTCTGGGACGATCTACCGGCCGACATCCGCGACCCGCTCACCAAGGCGATGAAGGAAGCGACCGACTTCAGCAACGCGCAGTCGCAGAAGGAAAACGACGACGCGCTCGCCGAGATCAAGAAGAGCGGCAAGAGCGAGATCATCAAGCTCACCGGCGAGCAGGACGAGGCGATGCGCAAGGCGATGGAGCCGGTCTACAAGGATGCCGCAGGCCGCATCGGCCAGCCGCTGATCGACGAATTCCTCAAGGAAGCCAAGAGCACGACGAATTGAGCACGACGAACTGATCCGAACGATGAACGAGGCTTCCGTGCGGTCTGCACGGAAGCCTTTTTGTTGCGAATGATTTCCGATTGCGGCTGGAGGTAAAATCCGGCGTTGCAATCCAAGTAAGGGCCCGCTTCCTGTCCAAGTTGTAAGTTGCGTGTCAGCGGCCTCGCGCCCATCTTCATGGACATCCTTCCAGAGGAGGTCCGGATGAGGAAGTTCACCATCGCCGCCATCGCCGTGCTCAGCATTGCCGGCTCGGGCGCGGTCTATGCCCAATATCATCGCCCGTGGATGGAGCACATCCGCCACATCCGCATGAACCCGGAAGACCGCGCCGCTTTTGTCGACGCGCGGATCGCCGCCGTCCATGCCGGGCTGAAGCTCAACGCCGACCAGGAGAAGCTGTGGCCGCCGGTCGAGGCTGCCGTGCGCGAATTCGCCAAGCTGCGCATCGACCGCGCCAATGCGCGGATGAATGCCGGTCCCGGCGATGCCGGCAGGAATGCTGACAAGGACGCCGACCGGCCGGAGGATCCGGTCGCCCGCCTGCGCCAGCGCGCCGAGGACATGGGCGCGACCTCGGCGGCCCTGAAGAAGATCGCCGATGCCGCCGACCCGCTCTACAAGACCCTGGACGAGGGCCAGAAGCGGCGCCTCGCCGTGCTGACCCGCCACCGCGGCCCGTTCGGCGGCGGCGAAGACGGCCCGCACCGCCACTTCATGGAACGCGGCATGGACCGCATGATGGAGCGCGGCATGGAGCACTTCCATCGTGACCGTTTCGACCGCGAGGGCGGCCCCGACCGGGATCGCGAGGGCCGGCTCTGAACGGGGCGGGATTTCGCGGCGATTAACCCTGGAGAAGCCGCTGGAATCCAGCGGCTTTTCGCTTTCTGGGGACTGTGGAAAAACCTTCATTGCATCGCTTGCCAGACCCGGATCGCTTTGCTAAACGACCGACCTCGCAAGGCACTAACCGCCTTTCGGGCGCATAGCTCAGTTGGTAGAGCAGCTGACTCTTAATCAGCGGGTCCCAGGTTCGAGCCCTGGTGCGCCCACCACCCTTAAGAGATTGGCCCGCAGGGGCTTTTTTAAATTCTTCGACAGAAAAATGCACGTCTCGCGCGACGTGCTTTGTGTGGGGTGGACGTGCACGCACGATTTAGCCGGCTTCCGCGTCAGCCGCGCTTTCGCTGAGAGGGTGGCTTAAACTCCACGACCTCGTGCTGGCCGCACGGATTAGCTGGCTCATTTTTCTTCACGATTAGCTCAAGCTCGAGAGCCTCGAAGGCGAGCTCATCCGCCAAGCGCTTAAACAGCTCGCGCTTTTCCATGTCCGTCGCCCGCTGACTCATCAGCGCAAACTCTCTGGCGTCAGCGCGGACCTTTTCCAAACGTCGTCGGAGGTCCTTCATGTGTGCCGGCTTAGCTTTTGAACTTATCCTCGGCCCGAATGATCAGTTTGCCTGTTCGGATCGCCTGGGAGTCAACTACCGAAACTCGATATTGGTTCTGTGCGGTCCGCCAAATTCGCCGCTCATCATGCTGGGATCTAGCCACGCTCTGATGAGCCATCCCTGTCCGGCTCTCGCCGGATGATGCATAGAACTACCATACCTGCAGGGGCATGAATGTTCGAAAGCGCACAGACGCGAGTGTTGCGCCGGACTAGGCTGCGAGCGATCCTAGACGCTCGTGAAGTGCTCGGGGCCCAACGGCCTCGGGGGGATGCCAATGTGCCGGCTGCGCTGAGGCGGCTCCGTCCGCGAACCCAGTGTTGCCGGCTGCGCGCCGGATATGAGGCAGGAGTAAGCTCGGCAGATTCTAGATCAAACGATGGTCGTTCCTCGTGCGTACTTTCCTTCTCATTGTGGGAATATGGCTGCTGGTGAACGTTCTGTTCGTTGTAGTTGTCCTGCCCTCGCGCAGACCGGCACCTACTCGGCGCGCAGGAACTCCATCTCCGGTGACGATCAACACGACGGCCCGTCGATCGGACGATCATGACTCACCACTCTTGCGGCGCGGGATGATGCCGGTTGCAATCAGAGTTCTTTTCGTCGTCCTCCTCCATCCGGTCCTTCGAACGTGGAATGCGGTGAGGCGGCGCTTCAGAGGGCTCCACGACTAGACGCGGGCCATCGCGCGCTTGAGATGCTCGTCGATGTCTTCACTGCGCCGCGGGCCCCCGAGCGATTCAGCTAGACCATCAGCCGGATCGCCAGCGCGCTCGCTATGGCCATGCCTCCAAGCATGGTTATGACCCCGCGTTTAAATCGGCGCTCAATTTGTCTGCCGCTTTTGAGCTGAAGCCTGATCGATCAGGAAATCGTCCAAATCTCGGCCGCTTCGAAGCTGCGGACGCAGCCATCGCGGCTGCCTGCCGCGACCCGACCATGTCTCCGCTGGGTTCTTCGGATTGCGATATTTGGGACGGACGGGCGGGTATGGACGGCGGCGCTTACGATTGAGCCGTGTGGCCTCGTTGGCCAGTTCAATCCTGTGGAGCCTTTCCTCCAAATGTGCTTTTTGCGCCAACATTTTCTGGGCGAGTTCGGCGGCGACCTCTTGGTGAAGTATCCAGAGCTCGTCAACGGAGAGCGAATTAAAATGCGCGGTGTTCATGGCTCCATCCGAATCTTGGGGAGAAGGCCCAGGCAGACAAGTCGGGAATCCGGGAGCAGACAAGCCGTCAGTTAAATATTGATCGTGCAATCCACATTTAAATGCGAGAGTAGCGGGGAGAAAGGCACGACGGTGGTAATATCGTGGCGGAGTATTTAATTCGTTGCGAGGGGTAGCCACGTCTCGTGACATCCACAAACTCCCCCCGGCGAGTTGCGCTTTCGTGTTCGACGAGCACAACGATGGCGATAGACCGGGCGGCCGCGGCGCGGATCGTGGGCGGGGAGCGAGGCCCGGCGCAACTCAGATGGATCGATGAATCGATCGCGCCGCCTCGTGTTGCACCCCTGGAGTGCTGGGCCGTCATATTAATTAGGTGGTCAAGAGTACAATTAATTCATCGCGCCGCCCGATTTAAGCCGCATGGGGGCCGTTGTCGGCGCTGAGGCTCAAGCGGGGGTGGGGCGCGCCCGGGAGTTTTCGATGTCCGGTCAATTGCGATTGTACTTCGCCAGTCTGGTCCTTGTCGGAGGTTTTTCGGCGGCGCCCGCGTCTTCCAATCCTGTTGCCGACTTCTTCAATACTGCTACGTCCCAACCCACGGTAACCTCTCCGCCGCAAGCCGAATGCGTGCCGCGTCCCGGTACCTCGACCAGTGGCGGACAGCATTGGGTCTACCGAATGGACGGTCGCCGCAAATGCTGGTTCCTGGCCGAGGGCATCGCGACGGTGAAGAAGCCCATTCGGGCTCGCGTGGCCAAAGACCGCAGTGCCAGTTTGGACGAAAACCGGTCCACGCAGACCAGGCGGAGCGCGGTCGTTGATGCGCGTGCGGAGTTGCTGCGCTCCGCACCGCTCGAGCGATCTCAGACGCCTGTACCCGAAATGCAGGTGGCAGATGCCGCTTCCGATCTCGGCACGGGTCCTACCCTGATGTCGGCGGCCCCCATCGTAGATCTTCCCAGCAAGCGGCTCACGCCCGAACACTCCGTGCCGGGTCAAGTCGACGCTGGGCAGCTCCTCGCCGCCGCGCCCGCCGACCCACCTCAAGATATGCCGCTGGGGGCGCGCAGCGCAGAGGCGCACGGCGAAGCTCGCAGCTGGACGGCCTGGTTTGGTGTGCTGCTGATGACGCTTGGTGGCCTCTCGCTCTTGAGCTCGAGCCGCACGCTTCGGCACGCAGTGAGATTACGCCACTGAGGTAGCGACATACAAAGTACTGCCGCCGCGCGACCGAGGGATTGAACGAGCAGGTATAGCCGAACTGCCACATGTTAAAGGTTCCGTGCGTCGTCACTTAGTTTGGCGCTGCCTTAGACCGACATTCGAGTACGATGACGCTCGTCTTTGGATCGGACTGCATCATGCGGTACAAGGTGTTCGTGGTGGACGGCAGCCGGCAAGTGATCTGCGCTGCAAAGCTCGACTGCATTGACGAGCAGGCGGCGAGACGCCGAGCCGAGCAAATGCATGACGAGCACGACGTTGAGCTTTGGGAAGGCGATCGACTCGTTGCGGTGTTCCGAAGTGCAACGTCGAATGAAAGTCGGAGCTAACGCGCGATCCTGAATAGGTGGCCGGTCTCGCCGCCGAGTTAGTTCAAGCGTTGTGAGGCACCCCGGCCTGGCTGGTTGGCGACATGTCGCAGCGACGTCATCGCCGAGGCTCGGTACTGCGGGGATGAAGCGCCCATCCTCTTTCAAAGTAGTGGCAGATGCGAGGAACGCGGGCATCCGTGCATTGAATCGCGCGAGTGAGCCAATGCGGGTCAACCTTCGGACCCGGCGGGTCTCTAAACGGCTCTTGCCCTGCCGCTCGCTTTGGTACGCCGTCTTCTGCCGATTGTTTTTGCTTCTACATGTCGGAGCTTACTTCGAAGCTTCTCCACCTCTCTAAGCTCCTCCAGAAGCGCCTGGTGCCGTTCGCTCAGAACAGCACTAGAAAAAATCTGACGCGTACTCGACATCACATGCCTCGGAAAATGACTTGAACTAAGAAGTCGACGAAAAGCTAAAGACAAAGAACGCGCGACCGAAGCTCAATGAGCTAAAGCCGCAGCCGCCAGATGCTCCCAGTACTCTGCCTCTGCAAGCAGTTTCCAGCTTCTCTCGGGTTGGAGTGCGGCAGTCTGTCGGCAAAGTAACGCCATTGCGCGAAAGCGGCGGGCAGCTTCCATTTCAACCTCCCATGTTTTCTTTTCCCCAACATATTTTTCAATTTTGCGATGGAGTCATCATGATTATACACAATAATCAAATATATCATTTAATGGCGGTCGATTTGGCTGCGTTTGCGCGTCAACCGGGAACTGGTTTCGGTTTAAGCTTCACATGGATTTCGAACGCGGCTTGCCGAGGCCCTGTTGCGCGTTAAAGCGAACGAGAACGTGCGCGGGACAGCAACAGGAGATGCGAAGCTTCGTGCGCGAGCATCGAGGACTCTTCTCGCCGCACCCCAGGACACATGCGCCGGCTACCGAGCCATATAACCCAGCCATCGGATTGCATCAGCGCTCTGGCTACGCATCTCGCTCTTAGAGCGCACCACCATTGGATCCCGCGATGGTCTCACGCTTTGGAATGGCGCCCCGGCGATAAGGACGGCTACACCGACCCGATGGGATGACCAGCGGCACATTGAAGGCCACGTCCGTCGTCGCTTCACGGCGGGTGGGCCTGGATCGTCGGGTGCGCAAACCAATAATCACAGGTTGGCGCAAGGTATTGTTAGACTTGTGCTTTCATACCTCGTCTTCGTGGATTGGGCTGAGTTTCGGCTCGAATTGCTCCCTGCGAGCTGTCGATCCACGCGAAGCAAAGATCATCGCGCGAACCCAGTGCATCTGGGAGACAAACCGTAAAATTCCGGTGTCGCCTCGCAAGGAGGGACGCAAGAGCCTCTTTGTTATTGATTTAGATGTATTAATTATTAAATCTAGCGCATAAATAAATAAATGGACTGATGCTTTAATTTAAAATAGGTTTTATTTAATCGGGGGCAAGCGACCGTGGCGCTTTTTGATCACGGTCGTCGCTTCTGGGGCCGTGAATACTGCAAGATCAATAATTGCCAAAACGTGGGCGGCTAAGCACCGGCCGCGATGGGCAGGGGGATACCGCTCTAGGTCTTTTCGAGTAACTTGGCAGCAGCTGATGGATTGTCGCTGGTGGCGGACCTACCGCCGTCCGAGCGAGCGCTACCAAATTGCGTGAATTGATTTGCGGCGACGCTCTCTGCTCTGCATTGGCAGACGAGGGGTGCGAATGACGTGCACGCATTTTGTAGCAATGTTCGGCTGGGCTCGGGCAAGTTCGAATTCTTCTCCGTCAATTTGCGATCTTCCAATCCAGCCAAGTTTGCGGTCTGCAAACATGGCGGCTGTCAGGCGCGCGACCGCGCACACGACATCCGCTCGTGAGCTCAGATCGACCCTGGCCCCAAGCAGGCTTGAGCGGCACGTGTTCGGTTTGCGCATTTTCGAAGCGCTGAGCATGACGGCAGGCATGCTGAGCAGCTCGGCATTTTTCTTCAGCAGCATAGGCAAGGCAACGGCCGATCATCCCCGCGCCATTGTGCAATTGGCGCCGGTCCGTGAATGCGGACGGCGCATCACCCAGAGGATTTAAGCCATGGCGACGCAGACAACGGGCGGCGGCAGCACGGTTTCGTTCGGCAATACTCCGCAAGCCAACACGGACGTTTTCTCGTTTACGGAAGACGCCAGCAACATTCTCATCTTGAATGTGCTGGCAAATGACCTTGGGGGCGCGGCCAAGACGCTGTTCTCCCTCGACGATGGAACGAGCGCCTCCGCGTCCACCAAGAACTACGCACCGGCGGATCTGCTGGTCAAGGATGTGGCGTACAGCAGCGATGCCGCCGGCATGGCCGCAACCGGTGACCGCAGCGCCCTCGGTGCACGCATCTGGATCGAAGCGGACGGGACCGTTCATTACGACAAGGGCGACATCAACGTTCAGCTTCAGGCGCTGGCGACCGGGCAAACGCTGACTGACACATTCACCTACGCTATCCAGCTGGGCAATGGCACGCTCAGTTGGGCGACCGTGACACTCCAGTTCAATGGCGCAAACGACTCGGTCTTCATCACATCGAGTCCGCAGAGCGGCTCGGTGGTGGAAGACGCGAACACCACGCCGGATCTCTCGGATTCGCAGAGCGCGGCCGGCACCATCAGCTTCAACGATGCCGATCTCGGCGACACGCATTCGGCCTCGTTCGCGGCAGCCTCTTCCAACACCACGTCGCTCGGCGCCTTCTCGCTCGATCCTGTCAACGAGATGGCCAATGCCGCCAACGGCTCGGTGCAATGGCACTACAATCTGAACAACGCGGCCGCGCAATACCTCGCTGCGGGCCAGACGATCACCGAGAGCTTCGTGGTGACGATCAATGACGGGCACGGCTCGACAGCTACCCAGACGGTGACGGTCACGATCACAGGCACAAACGATTCGGCTACGGTTTCTTCGGACGCGAAGTCCGTGACTGAGGCCGACACCGCGGCGGCGCTGAACACCTCCGGCCAGCTCACCATTGTGGATCCCGACACGGGCGAAGCCCATGTCGTGGCGCAATCGAACGTCCACGGCACCTATGGCGACTTCAGCATCGATGCCAACGGCGCCTGGAGCTACACCGGCAACGGCGCCCACGATGAGCTCACCGCCGGCCAGCAGGTGCAGGATCAGTTCACGGTGGCCAGCCAGGACGGCACCGCGAGCGGCACCGTCACGGTCACGATTACCGGCAGCAATGATGCGGCCACGGTCTCATCGGACTCGAAGTCGGTGACCGAAGGCGACACGGCCGCCGCACTCAACACCTCTGGCCAACTCACGATCATCGACCCGGATACGGGCGAAGCCCATGTTGTGGCGCAGACGAACGTCCACGGGACCTATGGCGACTTCAGCATCGATGCCAACGGCGCCTGGAGCTACACCGGCAACGGCGCCCACGATGAGCTCACCGCGGGCCAGCAGGTGCAGGATCAGTTCACGGTCACCAGCCAGGACGGCACGGCCACCGGCACGGTGACGGTGACCGTCACCGGCAGCAACGACGCGGCCACGGTCTCATCGGACTCGAAGTCGGTGACCGAAGGCGACACGGCCGCCGCACTCAACACCTCTGGCCAGCTCAGCATCACCGACCCGGATACGGGCGAAGCCCATGTCGTGGCGCAGACGAACGTCCACGGGACCTACGGCGACTTCAGCATCGATGCCAACGGCGCCTGGAGCTACACCGGCAACGGCGCCCACGATGAGCTCACCGCCGGCCAGCAGGTCCAGGATCAGTTCATGGTGGCCAGCCAGGATGGCACCGCCTCCGGCACGGTGACGGTGACCGTCACCGGCAGCAACGACGCGGCCACGGTCTCATCGGACTCGAAGTCCGTCACCGAGGGCAATGCCGCGGCGGCGCTCAACACCTCCGGCCAGCTCAGCATCACCGACCCGGATACGGGCGAAGCCCATGTCGTGGCGCAGACGAACGCGCACGGGACATATGGCGACTTCAGCATCGATGCCAGCGGCGCCTGGAGCTACACCGGCAACGGCGCCCACGATGAGCTCACCGCCGGCCAGCAGGTTCAGGACCAGTTCACGGTCACCAGCCAGGACGGCACCGCCTCCGGCATCGTGACGGTGACCATCACCGGCACGAACGACGCGGCCACAGTCTCGTCGGACTCGAAGTCCGTCAGCGAGGGCGACACCGCCGCCGCACTCAACACCAGCGGCCAACTCACGATCATCGACCCGGATACGGGTGAAGCCCATGTCGTAGCCCAGACCAATGCTCACGGGACCTACGGCGACTTCAGCATCGATGCCAACGGCGCCTGGAGCTACACCGGCAACGGCGCCCACAACGAGCTCACCGCCGGCCAGCAGGTCCAGGACCAGTTCACGGTCACCAGCCAGGACGGCACCGCCTCCGGCATCGTGACGGTGACCATCACCGGCACGAATGACGCGGCGACCGTCAGCTCGGACTCGAAGTCGGTGACCGAAGGCGACACCGCCGCCGCTCTCAACACCAGCGGCCAGCTCACGATTGTGGATCCCGACAGCGGCGAAGCCCATGTCGTGGCGCAATCGACCGTCCACGGGACCTACGGCGACTTCACAATCGATGCCAACGGCGCCTGGAGCTACACCGGCAATGGCGCCCACGATGAGCTCACCGCCGGACAGCAGGTCCAGGACCAGTTCACGGTGACCAGCCAGGACGGCACGGCCACCGGCATCGTCACGGTGACCATCACCGGCAGCAATGATGCGGCGACCGTCAGCTCGGACTCGAAGTCGGTGACCGAAGGCGACACCGCCGCCGCCCTCAACACCAGCGGCCAGCTCACGATTGTGGATCCCGACAGCGGCGAAGCCCATGTCGTGGCGCAATCGACCGTCCACGGGACCTACGGCGACTTCACAATCGATGCCAATGGCGCCTGGAGCTACACCGGCAATGGCGCCCACGATGAGCTCACCGCCGGCCAGCAGGTTCAGGACCAGTTCACGGTGACCAGCCAGGACGGCACGGCCACCGGCACGGTGACGGTGACCATCACCGGCACCAATGACGCGGCGACGGTCTCTTCGGACTCGAAGTCCGTCAGCGAGGGCGACACCGCGGCGGCGCTCAACACCAGCGGCGTATTGACGATTGTGGATCCCGACAGCGGCGAAGCCCATGTTGTCGCGCAATCGAATGTCCACGGGACCTATGGCGACTTCACGATCGATGCCAACGGCGCCTGGAGCTACACCGGCAACGGCGCCCACGATGAGCTCACCGCCGGCCAGCAGGTCCAGGACCAGTTCACGGTGACCAGCCAGGACGGCACGGCCACCGGCATCGTCACGGTGACCATCACCGGCAGCAATGATGCGGCCACGGTCTCATCGGACTCGAAGTCCGTCACCGAGGGCGGCACCGCGGCGGCGCTCAACACCAGCGGCGTATTGACGATTGTGGATCCCGACAGCGGCGAAGCCCATGTCGTCGCGCAATCGAATGTCCACGGGACCTACGGCGACTTCAGCATCGATGCCAACGGCGCCTGGAGCTACACCGGCAACGGCGCCCACGATGAGCTCACCGCCGGCCAGCAGGTGCAGGATCAGTTCACGGTGGCCAGCCAGGACGGCACCGCCTCCGGCATCGTGACGGTGACCATCACCGGCAGCAATGATGCGGCCACGGTCTCGTCGGACTCGAAGTCCGTCAGCGAGGGCGACACCGCAGCGGCGCTCAACACCTCCGGCCAGCTCACCATCACCGACCCGGATACGGGCGAAGCCCATGTCGTGATGCAGAGCAATGTGCACGGCAGCTATGGCGACTTCACGATTGATGCCAACGGCGCCTGGAGCTACACCGGCAATGGCGCGCATGACGAACTCACCGCCGGCCAGCAGGTCCAGGACCAGTTCACGGTGACCAGCCAGGACGGGACCGCGAGCGGCATCGTGACGGTGACCATCACCGGCAGCAACGACGCGGCGACGGTCTCATCGGACTCGAAGTCCGTCACCGAGGGCAATGCCGCCGCCGCGCTCAACACCAGCGGCCAGCTCACGATTGTGGATCCCGACAGCGGCGAAGCTCACGTCGTCGCGCAATCGAATGTCCACGGGACCTATGGCGACTTCAGCATCGACGCCAACGGCGCCTGGAGCTACACCGGCAACGGCGCCCACAACGAGCTCACCGCCGGCCAGCAGGTCCAGGATCAGTTCATGGTGGCCAGCCAGGACGGCACCGCCTCCGGCATCGTGACGGTCACCATCACCGGCACGAACGACGCGGCGACCGTCAGCTCGGACTCGAAGTCGGTGACCGAAGGCGACACGGCCGCCGCACTCAACACCTCTGGCCAGCTCACCATCACCGACCCGGATACGGGCGAAGCCCACGTCGTGGCGCAATCGAACCTCCACGGGACCTATGGCGACTTCAGCATCGATGCCAGCGGCGCCTGGAGCTACACCGGCAACGGCGCCCACGATGAGCTCACCGCCGGGCAGCAGGTCCAGGATCAGTTCACGGTGACCAGCCAGGACGGCACGGCCACCGGTACGGTGACGGTCACCATCACCGGCAGCAATGATGCGGCCACGGTCTCATCGGACTCGAAGTCGGTGACCGAAGGCGACACCGCCGCGGCGCTGAACACCAGTGGTCAGCTCGGCATCACCGACCCGGATACGGGCGAAGCCCATGTCGTAGCCCAGACCAATGCTCACGGCACCTATGGCGACTTCAGCATCGATGCCAACGGCGCCTGGAGCTACACCGGCAACGGTGCCCACGATGAGCTCACCGCCGGCCAGCAGGTCCAGGATCAGTTCACGGTGACCAGCCAGGACGGCACCGCCTCCGGCATCGTCACGGTCACCATCACCGGCAGCAACGACGCGGCGACCGTCAGCTCGGACTCGAAGTCGGTGACCGAAGGCGACACCGCGGCGGCGCTCAACACCTCTGGCCAGCTCACCATCACCGATCCCGACACGGGCGAAGCCCATGTCGTGGCGCAGACAAACGTCCACGGGACCTATGGCGACTTCAGCATCGACGCCAACGGCGCCTGGAGCTACGCCGGCAACGGCGCCCACGATGAGCTCATCGCCGGCCAGCAGGTCCAGGACCAGTTCACGGTCACCAGCCAGGACGGCACCGCCACCGGCATCGTGACGGTGACCATCACCGGCAGCAACGACGCGGCCACGGTCTCATCGAACTCGAAGTCGGTGACCGAAGGCGACACCGCGGCGGCGCTCAACACCTCTGGCCAGCTCAGCATCACCGACCCGGATACGGGCGAAGCCCATGTCGTGGCGCAGACGAACGCGCACGGGACCTATGGCGACTTCACGATCGATGCCAGCGGCGCCTGGAGCTACACCGGCAACGGCGCCCACGATGAGCTCACCGCGGGCCAGCAGGTCCAGGACCAGTTCACGGTCACCAGCCAGGACGGCACCGCCACCGGCATCGTGACGGTGACCATCACCGGCACGAACGACGCGGCCACAGTCTCGTCGGACTCGAAGTCCGTCAGCGAGGGCGACACCGCCGCCGCCCTCAACACCAGCGGCCAGCTCACGATTGTGGATCCCGACACGGGCGAAGCCCATGTCGTAGCCCAGACCAATGCTCACGGCACCTATGGCGACTTCACGATCGATGCCAACGGCGCCTGGAGCTACACCGGCAACGGCGCGCATGACGAGCTCACCGCCGGCCAGCAGGTCCAGGATCAGTTCACGGTGACCAGCCAGGACGGCACCGCCTCCGGCATCGTGACCGTCACCATCACCGGCAGCAATGATGCACCGGTGCTGAACGCCAATGGCGGTTCAATGTCCTATACCGAGGGTCAGGCGGCGACCGCGATCGATACGGCGCTGTTGGTGTCGGATCTTGACAGCACGAATCTGACCGGCGCGACGGTGTCGATCACAGGCGACTTCGTGTCCGGCCAGGATGTGCTCGGTTTTACCAATCAGAACGGCATCACCGGCAGCTATAACGCCAGCACTGGAGTGCTGACCCTGACGGGTACGTCGAGTGTGGCGAACTACCAGGCAGCCCTGCGCTCGGTGACGTATTTGAACTCGGGTGACAATCCGTCGGGCGCGACCCGCACCATCAGCTACCAGGTTGACGACGGCCAACCGGCCAGCCACGCCAGCAATATCGTGAGCTCGACGGTCGCAGTCATCCCGGTCAACGACGCGCCGGTGAATACGGTTCCGGGAGCGCAGACGACAAACGTCAACACGACAAAGGCGATCACGGGACTCAGCATCTCCGATGCAGACTCGGACGGCGCCAGCGAAACGGTCACGTTGTCCGTAACCAACGGCACCTTGAGCGTTTCAGGAGGTACCGCAGGGATCAGCGGCAGCGGAACGTCGACGGTGACGCTGACCGGAACAGTCAGCGCCATCAATTCTACCCTGGCCTCGACGATCAACTACGTTCCAACATCGAATTTTGCCGGAACTAGCACTCTGACCATGACGACAAGCGACAATGGCCACACTGGAGCGGGTGGGGCATTGACCGATGTCGATACGGTGACCATTTCGGTCACGAGCCCCAGTCCCTTCGCTCTCACGACCGGCACCGATACAGTCATCTATGTATCGGGTACCAATACTGTGACCGGCTCGCAATCTCCCCTAACGCTAAACAACGGTGACATGCTGACTGGGGGAAGCGGCACGGACACTCTCGCCGTCAGTGGTGGTGGTCTGGGGCCATTCACCTTCGGCGATGGTGCAGGAAGCATTGGCCTGACAAACTTCGAAACAATCAGTTTAAGTGACGGCAACAGCGGAAATCACACTGATACCCTGACATTCCTTTCGACATTCCAAAATGGAGGAACGCTCACAATTGACGGATCCGGCATCACGGGTAACGGCGACCTGGTCGTAGACGCCAGCGCAGTCACGTCTGGATCGTTTGTCATCATGGGCAGCTCAGGAAACGGCGGTGATGATATCCTCAAGGGCGGTTCTGGTAACGACACGATCAACGGCGGCGCAGGCACTGGCGCGGACAGGATCGTGGGTGGTGGCGGCGCAGATACGCTGACTGGTGGTGGCGGGAACGATACCTTTGCCTATCTCGCTGTCACCGACGCGGGTGACCACATCACCGACTTCAACACCTCAGGGGATAAGCTGGAATTTACGGTAACCGCCGGGCGGTTCGTCATTGGTGATGTGGATACGACCGTTGAAAACGTCAGAACGGGCAACAACGCTGCGTTAAATCTCGCCAACACGGAGGTCGGCATCAAAACAGACGCATCCGTGACGACAGCGACAGTTCAATCAACGATCAATAGTTACTCCAACATCACCACAGGAGCCCTGTTCGTATTCCACAATTCGACAGTCGGCCACGCGCAGGTTTACTACGATCCCAATGCAAGCATCGCAGGCGGCGCAACACTCGTCGCCGATCTGGACAACTTGACCACTCTGGCGAGCATAACTGGTAGTTTCAGTGCGGCGGACTTTGCGTTTGGAACGGCGCTTGCTCCTGCGGGCGTGTCGGGGCAGCCCATCAATCTCGGTCTGACGGACTCGTCCGCCAATCAGGGGCAAATCGCCACCGTCACTGTTGCCAGCATGCCCGCCGGCTGGACACTAAATGGTGGGACGCTGCTCCCCGATGGCAACTGGACGATCGAAACGACCGACGTCAGTTCGCTAATGGTGACATCGCCAGTCAGTTTCGCCGGTGCTTTGCACCTCGACGTGACCGTGACCTGGATGCAGCCGGATGGCTCGGCCGTAATCGAGACATTCGCCGACAATGTTGAAGCTTTTGCACCGGGCTCCGCCATCATCGCTATTTCCGGCGACGACTATCTCACAGCGTCAAGTGGCAGCGATCTGCTCGTATTCTCCCAGCCGATCGGCCACGACGTCATCTATAATTTCGAGACCGCGCATGATCAGATCGACCTGATCGGCTACGCCAGCTTCAAGACGTTCGCCGACGTCCAGACGCATCTCTCTGCCGACAATGACGGGAATGCCGTCATTACGCTAGCCGACGGTCAAACGATCACTTTGGATGGCGTCGATGCCGGCTCGCTCGCAGCGGACGATTTCGTGTTCGACTTTAATCCCATGGTCGACAATGCCGGCACAATGACGATCGGCAACGGCGCATTGCTGCCGCTGTCCGGTAACATCCACAATACGGGCACGATCTCGTTGAACTCGACGGGCGGCGAGACCGACCTTCAACTTGTCGGGCACGGCATTCTGCTTGATGGTGGCGGTCAGGTGCTGTTGTCCGATAATAGCGAGAACATTGTCAGCGGAGGTGTTAACGACGTCACGCTGACCAACGTCGGCAACACCATTTCGGGAGCCGGACAGCTTGGCGAGGGGACACTGATCCTTGTCAACCAAGGTACAATCAACGCGACGGGCACCAACGCGCTCGAGATTGACACCGGCAGCAACACCGTCGTCAATTCCGGAACGATTGCGGCCAGCGGCAGCGGCGGCCTGGTCATCGACAGCAACGTGGATAATTCAGGGCTGCTGTGGGCGCATGGAGCCAACATCACTCTCAATGGCAGTGTGAACGGCAGCGGCACCGCACTGATGGATGGCGTGGCTACGATCGAGTTCGGAGCGGCTTCATCTGCGCATGTTGCGCTTGATGCCGCAGCCACCGGGACAATCGTGCTCCATGATTCCTTCGACTTCAGCGGAGTCGTGTCCGGGTTTGATGGAAATGACCACCTGGATCTCCTCGACGTCGCATTCGGGGACGGCACGACCGCTAGTTATGTCGCAAATCAGGCCGGCACTGGAGGAATCCTTTCGGTGACTGACGGAGTTCATACCGCCAATATCAGCCTGTTGGGCCAGTACGATCCCGCGAGCTTCCAGACTGAGGCGGACAAGAACACGGGAACGCTTATCAGCTACCACGAATATCTCGTCTGACGCGCTGCGAGGAGATGGCTAAAGGTGCCGACTGCAAAGTCGGTACCTGGTTCGCATGGAGATTCGGGCGCTCTCCACCGGACCGATCGTGGAATGACCCGCGTTGACCTCAACGCCTTGCTGACTGCGCTGATGCATCCCGCCGCTTCTGAGTAGCTGGCATCTCGTTGGGATTGACCGAATCCCGCTCGAGTTGCAATTTACTTGAGACTGTTCCAGTTGATCGAGCCTCTGCTTGAAAACGGCGCGGATATCGATGCGCGAACCCGAATTGATGACTGGGTGACGCCAGTGCAACTGGCTCAATCACGCGGCTGAAAGGCAGCGATCAGCATCTTCGGAGGAGCACCTGAATCGTCGTGACGGGTGTATCGCTTCGCGCCTCCGCACCTCGCGAAATCTGCTACGTGCGCACCGGCCTGATCGCGGCATTCGCTCGATTGTGCGAGTGGATTTAATGGGTTGGCGCAGCACCACGGTTCATTGCCAACATATAATGTTCCCGATTTACCAAATAATCCAATTATCTCGATGGCGACCCGTACTATTCCGGTGAAACCCTCCGACACTGAGCCGGCGCTCTGCCCGGAACCCGATTGCGGCCGTTGGCTATTGTTTTGAATCTATTTGGGATTCTCCGCTCTAGTTCGTCTTCGATCTGCGCGAGCGGCTCGTCTCAGGCTTCAAATTGGCCATTCAATGCATTATATATTAAATGTTGACGATAATAAACATTTAATGGATAGTTTTATCGCTGGCGGGGCCGGACATAAATCCGCGGCCGCTGGAAGTTGCCGAGGTGTCTGAAAATTCATCCTAAAGAAGGGATTCTTCCTATGTTGCATCATTTCATCGAGACCAAGGAAGCGTTGAAGCGTCTGCGGACGGACCAGGACGGCGTGGTGTCATTCGAGTACATCATCGTCGCGGTTTGCATCGTAGGCGCAGTGGGTGCTGTGTTCGGCGGCGGAGCCGGTGGGCAGATCGGGGCGGCGCTAACGACCGGGATCACCGCAATCACCACCGCTTTCGCTACCGCGATCGCTGGTTGATACGGCCATTGGCGCCAGAGGGGGGCAATCCAAGCTGCCCCCCCTCCTGCGGGAGTGCTCCCGCTAGTTTGCCTTCCACCTTTTTCGAAACGTGCATTTCATGAGTTGGATTGCTCCCACAGCCTCGATCCTGGAAATCCTGTTGCTGCTCTATGTCGCAACGATGGACGTTGCGACGCGCTTGATCCGAAACGAATTTTGTCTTGCGCTGGCGCTCCTCGGGATCGCCGGTCAATTGCCCAGCCCGATTCAAGTCGCTGTGTCGCTGATCACAGCCGCGATCCTCTTTCTGCTACTTTTTGTCCTGTACGCGCGCGGAGGAATGGGTGGCGGCGATGTCAAGCTGCTGGTTGCCCTGGCGGTTGGTCTCTCGCCGAGCGGCGTGATGCAGTTGCTGACCGTCACCGTGCTGGCCGGCGGCGTTCTTGCCTTGGTGCATCTGATGATGCGTCACCTGCCGTATCCCAGGTTGGCACCCGCCGGATCGTCATTCGCGCGCCGGATCTACGCGATCGAGCGTTGGCGCCATTTGCGACACGCCCCGCTGCCTTACGGAGCCGCTATCGCCTGCGGCGGTATCTGGACCATTTTGAGCAAAGGATCGTGAAATGTCATCCGCGCTGCGTCTGTCGATCATCGTGGTGCTCTTGCTTGCAACCACAGCGTTCGGACTGATCGCCTATAGCATGAACCTGCCGAAGGCGCAGGCTCCGATCCCAGTACAAGTGACGGAGGCGCCCCTCGCGCCGGCGGCGCCGGCGACCGCCGGATACTTTGTCGCGGCACGGCCATTGCCGAGGGGGACGTTGGCCCGCGAAGAGGATTTCGTCGTCCGCTCGGTGCCACCGGAGCGCGTTCCCCAAGGCGCTATCCTTGAAAACCCCGAGTCCAAGGCCGGACTTCCCGGTTCGCTCATCCGCAACTTCGTCGAAGCGGGCAGTCCCGTTACATTGCAGGATATCCTGCGTCCGCGGGATCGGGGTTTCCTCGCCAGTGTCCTGGCGCCAGACAGCCGGGCCATCAGCATCAAGGTTGACGAGGAGGCCGGTGTCTCGGGCCTCATCAGGCCGGGCGATCACGTGGACGTCGTGTTGACCCAGGTCTTCGAGAAAGTTGATACCGCGCGCCGCGCCCTCAGCGAAACTGTTCTGCGTAATGTTCGAGTCATCGCGATCGATCAGGAGATCGTGCAGGGCGCGCGACCCGTCAGCGGAATGGCAGGTAAGCAAGCGCAGACCGTGTCACTGGAGCTTACGCCGGTGCAGGTCAAGAAAGTCACCGTCGCAAAGCAGCTCGGGACGCTCTCCATGGCCGTACGCGCAGCGGTCGATCAGTGGGACAAGGCAGACACCGGCGCGATGTCGAGCTGTGATGTGTCGCCTGAACTGGCCCGCCAGTATGCAATTTCCGCACAAAGAACGGCAGTGGTCGTTCATTCAGGCGGTGAGGTCAAGCAATACACGGTCAGGAAGCAAGAGGAAGACGCTCTCGTCAGCTGCGACGGTGCATCGGAAGCTGTACGCCCGACTGCAACGGCGGCGGGTTACGATAACAGGTTGTCGGAGAAACGGTGATGAACATTGCCATAGCCACCCCGGCTGAAGAATCGACGTCGATCGTCACGCGTAACCGCATCGTCGGCTTCGTCAATGATGAACTCAGCGCCGCGGCGTTGCGCAAGGGGCTCGAGGGCGCCAATCTCTCGATCAGGCGCGGCACGATCCGCAATGCCATACGGATGCTCGAAACCGACACGGATCTGTTCGCGCTGGTGGTAGACATCAGTGGCGTCGATGATCCCTTTACTGAACTGGAAAGGCTGGCCGGCGTCTGTCCACCCGATGTCCGCGTAGCCGTGATCGGCGACAACAGGGAGATCACCTTCTACCGTGAGCTCCTGGAACTCGGCTTGACCGAGTATCTGCCGCGGCCGCTCACGCGCGATCTGGTGCTGGACAAGCTGCGCCCCAAGCTTCTCGGCGACGTCGCAGCCAACCAGATCGATCGTGGCGGGCACGTGGTCTCGATCTGCGGGGCGCAGGGCGGCGCCGGCGCCACGAGCATCGCGATCAATCTGGCGCTGCAACTCGCCGAGACAACCAAGGCCAAGGTGGCCCTGCTTGATCTTCATCTGCAGGGCGGCGAAGCCGCCGTGATGCTGGGTGTTCGTCCCGGGCCGGGACTGCGTATCGCTCTGGAAAATCCGATGCGGGCGGACACACTCTTCCTCGAGCGCGCGGCAATCGAAGTCAACGAAAGGGTTTGCCTGGTCTCGGCCGACGAGGACCTCGATGCGCAGCTCGAAATTACGGAAGCTGGCGTGCGACACGTGCTGGGTCTGCTGCGTCAACGGTTCAATTACATCGTCGTCGATGTACCCGTCCCGTTTCCGCCGTCGATCTATCCCGTGATTGCGCTTTCCCGTCATGTGATGGTGCTGCTCGAATCCGAGGTGACCGGACTTCGCAATGCCCATGCGCTACGCACCGCCGTGATCAACATCGCGGGCAAGGACCGGGTCTTTACCTTGCTCAACCGGGCCGGTCGTCCCGGGGGCCTTCCGAGGGCGGCGGTTGTCAAGGCGTTGGGTGCAGAGCCCGACATCGTCGTTCCCGATCTCGGCAAGGGCATGACTGAGGCGCTCAATCTCGGAATTCCAGCTCTGAAGCACGTCAGGAAATTGCGGCGTCACCTGGCACCGATCGTACGGGAGATCAGCGGTGTCGCTGCCGAGCGGGTTAGCTGGTGGAGGAGGGTGCTCACAGCACATCTGCGATGAAGAAGTTTGGTAGGCGCGAAGACGACGCACCAGCTCACGTATTGGCGGCAGGCGTCCCTGCATCTGCGATAGGCTTGCCGTTGCCGTCGGCCGGCGCGACTGCAGCCGCACCGAACGTGCCGTCACCTGCGCCAAGGCGCGACGAGCCTGCGATCCACCAACCCATCATTCCACCTTCGCTGCGTGAACGGGTGATTGAGCAGATCGAACCCGCGGTGGCCGCAACCGTCTCGCGGGAGGTTCTCCGGCGGCAGATTGAAGAGATCATCCATCACATTGCCAACCAGGAACGGCTCGAGCTGTCGGGCCGCGAGCAGCTGCAGCTCGCGGACGAAATTGCCGACGACATGACGGGCTACGGGCCGCTCCGTCCGCTGCTGCTGGACCAGTCGATCAGCGATATCATGGTGAACGGCCCAAGCAATATCTACGTGGAGCGAAGCGGCAGGCTGGAGCGAGTTGCGGTGCGTTTCCGCGACAATGATCACATCGCCTCCGTCGCTCAGAAGATTGCCGCGCAGGTCGGTCGGCGCGTCGACGAATCCAGTCCGATGGTGGATTGTCGCCTACTGGATGGCAGCCGGGTCAACATCATCCTCCCGCCGCTGGCGATCCATAGTCCGTGCATTTCCATCCGGAAATTTCCAAGCCGTCGTTTGGACATCGCCGGGTTGATCGAAAACGGCTCGATGACCCCGGCCATCGGACAATTGCTGGAGATCGCGGCCCGCTCGCGGCTCAATGTTCTGGTCTCCGGCGGCACCGGGTCCGGCAAGACGACGCTCCTGAACGCGATGAGTCAGTTCATCGATCACACCGAACGTATCGTCACGATCGAGGACGCGGCGGAGCTGCAGCTTCAGCAGCCGCACGTGATCAGCCTGGAGACCCGGCCTCCCAGCCTCGAGGGCACAGGGCAGGTGACACAACGCGATCTGCTGGTGAATGCCCTGCGCATGCGTCCCGACCGGATCGTCGTTGGCGAGGTGCGCAGTTCCGAAGCATTCGACATGCTGCAGGCGATGAACACCGGCCATGATGGTTCGATCTCCACGGTACACGCGAATAGCACCCGGGATGCCCTGACCCGCATCGAAAACATGGTGCAGATGGGACAGGTCAATCTACCGTCGCGCGCCATTCGAAGTCAGATCGTCGCTGCGCTGGATCTCATTGTGCAGGTCGAACGCATGCGGGACGGACAACGCCGCATCGTTCAGATCAGCGAGGTGATCGGCCTTGAAGGGGAGGTGATCACCACCAATGACATCGCAGCCTTCGAGTATCAGGAGGAGGATGTGAACGGGCGGATATCGGGCAGCTATAAGTCCAACCTTGCAACTCCGAAGTTCAAGAGCCGTCTTGTCTATTTCGGGCTAGATGGTGCTTGGGCCGAGGCCATGAGGCAAATATGACGCTGGAGTCCGTGATCGTCACTGTTCTGGCGCTCGCGATGTGCGCAGCAGCCGTTTCGTTGTGGCTCGACGCTCGGGAAAGACGCATCAATCGTCGGTTGGCGGTTGCTCTGCCAACGTCGCATCCGGCCAACCTGCCATCCATTCGTCGCTTGGAGAGCGGGTCTCAGGATCAGTTTCTCAATCGGCTGACCAACTACAATCCCGATATACCTTACGTGATGCATCCGGCCTATGTGCTGCTCGCCGGTGCATTCGGAGCAGCCGCGATCCTTTATGCGAACAGCCAGCTCGGATATTCCATTGTCTACGCGTCCATTGTCGCGGCAATCGCGGCCCTCATTGTGATACGAGGCCTGTTCGGATGGCAGCAACGTCGCTTCGCTCTTCAGCTTTTTCGACAGCTGCCTGATGCGATCCAGCTGGTGACAAGTACCGTGCGATCGGGTCTGCCTGTGCACGAGGCATTTCGTGCCCTCGCGCGGGATATGCCGCAGCCAACGGCCGGGCAGTTTGCCATCGTATGCAGCGAAGTGAATCTGGGAAGACCTGCAGAGGAAGCTGTCCAAGCCGTCTATCGGCGAACGCAGGTGGCAGAGTATGCGATCTTTGCGGTGACACTGGCCGTCCAGTTGAAGTCCGGTGGCAGCCTGGCCGAGACCTTGCAGAACCTGGGAGACACTGTCAGGCAACGTGTTGCGCTGGCCGCTCGCGCCAAGGCGCTGGCAGGAGAGGTGATCTTTTCCTCACGAGCGCTGACAATCTCGCCCTTGATCGCAGGTGGGGTCCTATACGCAGCAAATCCGCAAACGGTTGATCTGTTGTTCACCGATCCGGTTGGAAACAAGCTGCTGGCTTACGCAGTCATTTCGGTGCTTGTCGGAGCCCTGGTGATAAGTTGGATGGTCAGAAGGGAAACAGAACTATGACTTCTGGTCTCAGTCTGGTGGCCCTGGCAGTCGTGGCTGCGACTGCGTCCTGCATGTTGATCATCCGCGAAATACACATTCGTACATTGGACGCCCGGGTATCAAACGCCGTGATGGGCGTTGCTGGCCGGTCTGCGCCCTTCCAGGATGTGACCGGCTGGTTTTCGTCACTCGGCATGCGCTACCGTCGCTTCTATGCCGAGGAAAATCTGGATCAGCTACGAACCATCCTTCAATCGTCAGGTTTCAACCATCATCGAGCCTTGCCGACCTGGATCGGTGTCAAAGCCGTCAGCATGGCGCTATGCCCGATCATCGCCGGGGGTGCCGCTCAGCTTCTCGGGAAACCGCTGCTTGATGTGCTGGTCTTCACACTTATTGGCGTGGCGATCGGGATTCTAGCGCCGCGATTGATACTGGCGGTGCTGAAGCGGCGGTTTGATGCCGCCATTCGACTGGGCACGCCGGACATGATCGATTTGCTGGTTGTGTGCAGCGAATCGGGAATGGGACTGGAAAGCGGGCTGGCACGCGTCGCGCAAGAAATGCAAGAGACCAATCCCGCTATAGCCAGGGTCATGAGCGGCCTTCTTGATGATCTCCGGATCCTGCCAAGCCGCAGCGACGCATTCGAGAAACTGGGAGCTACATCGGATGGGCTTCGCCGATTCGGAATAATGGTCGGCCAAAGCCTGCAATACGGAACGCCGGTGGGGCAGGCTCTGCGGAGTATCGCCGTCGACCTCCGGCGCGAACGTATTACCAAGCTTGAGGAAAGGGCACACAAGCTGGGCGCCAAGCTGACCATTCCGATGGTTTTGTTCCTGCTTCCAGCCATGTTCGTCATTTTGGGAGGAAGTCCCATTCTGCACCTCGTGCGTTCGTTCGCCAGCTTCGGTAAGTAGCCATGAGCACGATTGCCCTTTCAAAAACGTCCTCTTACGACCGGACAATGCAGCTGTTCGGCGGCATGTGGTTCATGTTGCTGGCGCTCGGCGTCGCCATCAGGATCGGATCATCGACCCATGATCCTTGGCCGTCGCTCCTGTCGAGTGTTTGCCTCGCTGTCTTCTACGTGCTCCTGGCGCTGTTGGTCATCACGCGGCCCCCGGCGAAGGCGCAAGCGAGCGGCCGTCTCCCAAGGATAGCGGCGTTCGTCGGCACCTATATGCCGTGGACGATCGCCTTCTTCGGCGAAACCGACAAGGCGTTACCAAACCTGGCGTCCACCGCGTGCGTGTTGATCGGCATGATCATGATGCTGGTCACCATCCGACATCTTGGCAGGTCGTTCAGTCTGGTCCCACAGGCGCGCAACGTGGTGCAGACGGGTCCGTATCGATGGATCAAGCACCCGCTCTATCTTGCGGAAGAAATCGCCGTGTTGGGTGTGGTGCTGAGAAGCCCGACGCCGCTGACAGCGGCATTGCTGGTCTTGCATATCGGCGTTCAGGTTTGCCGGATTTATTACGAAGAGGAGCTGCTTCGTCGCAATTGCCCGGAATATTCCGCTTACGAAGCATCGCGCTGGAGAGTGATCCCTTACGTTTGGTGAGTGCTGTTCCGGTCGACGACCGGAAGAGTGAGTATCGGTCGAGGTCAACCCATGAGCCACAAGAAGTCGTTCATCGTGGATCAGCGCGGCGCCGTCGCGTTTGAGACATTGATCGTTTACCCGGTCTTGGTGGCGTTCTTGCTCATGCCGCTCGCCGACCTGGCTGCCGCGGGCTTCCAGTTCATCTCCGCATGGAGCGCATTGCGCTCCTTCGGGCAGTATGTGCAGTACGCTAATCCGCTCGCCCCTGACGGCACGGTGAGCTGGAAAACAGGGCTACAGACGACAGTCGCTGGTCATGCGATCAGCAACCTTCAGGTTTTGTGCGGCGACTCAGGAGCCAGCTGTTCGCCAGGCAATCTAGCTTCTCCCAAGTACATTACATTCTCGACAACCATCACTTTGGCTCCAATTGTGTGGAGAGGGGTGCTGTGTCCCACCACTTGTACCTACACGCTGCCTTATTCAGAACGCTTCCAGTAGGGGGCTTCCATGCGTAGTCTGCTCCGTTCCCAACGAGGCTCTGTCGCATTCGCAACGGTCATCGCTCTGGTGCCGCTCATCGGAGTAGTCGCACTCGGGGCCGAGGCGGGATCGTGGTACGTTACCCGCCAGCACGCGCAGAACGCCGCCGACTCGGCCGCCTATTCGGGCGCATTGCGGCTTTCATGTACGATGGCGGGTGCGGCCTGCGAAACGCAGACAGTGGATTATCGCGGCAAGGAATTCGCGGCACAGAATGGGTTTTGCAATTCCAGCCCGAATGACAGCACGCCCTATCCTGGCACCACGTGTGCGCCTAGTCTTCCGAGCAGAGTCTCGCGGGCCGTGCAGATCGATATCGGCAACTACAGTGCGGGCACGTTCACAACGCCCCCTGCAGGCACCGGCAACGCCGTTCGCGCCAGGGTCAGCCAGCAACAACCGGCGTACTTGGCGGCAGTGCTGGGTTTGACCAACGTCAACATCCCCGCCCAAGCCATTGCAGTGGTCCAGCAGCCGACCAAGGCCTGCGTCCTGGCGCTTGGACCTGATTTAGGCGCACTCAAGCTTGCTGGTAACCTCAGCAACAACGGAACTGGCTGCGCTCTGATGTCGGATACCAGTGTTCAACTTGCCAGCACCCCGACGTTCACCGGCTCGGGATGGGCCGTTTATGGTGTAAGTGGCTGCACCCCCTCCGGGAGCTGCAGCAATGTTAGCGTGCCGCACAACTATTTCATGACGTACGCTAGCAATCCGCTCAGCAAACTGGACACCGCATCGTTCAACAGCAGGACGGGCAATACAAATATGCCATGCACCCTTCAGGCGGATGGGTGGAAGCATTGCGCGCCGAATAGCGCCGGGACTGGAGCTTACGGCAGTTTCACGGTGCAGAACGGCGACAAGTACGTTTTGGACCCGGGAACATATGTCTTCTACAAAGCAAACATAAAGATGACCGGCGGACAACTGAAAGGTACAGGCGTAACCCTCGTCTTGCTCGGAGATTCGCAGCTTACCATCAACGGGGGTACGGCTGATCTCTCCGCACCCACCACTAACACGTTCTCTTCTGATCTAAATGGCGTCCTGATTGATGATCAGGCTCCGAGCAAGACCAGCAACAAGGTCACCATAAACGGTGGCGGTCTGGTTAGCCTGGGCGGGGCAATCTACTTTCCCAAGGTCGACGTTAGCTGGGCCGGTACCACTGCCAGCTCTAATACGACCTGTTCGCAAGTGATCGCCAAAACGATCGACATGAGCGGTGGCGGCTACCTCAGCACAGAAGGCTGTGCGCCGGCCAGCATCGTTTACACCCAAGTTGTCGCTTTGGTGCAATGATGAGAAAGCTCGACAATCGCGGTATGGCGCCGTTTGAATTCATCATGGTGTCCGTGGCGTTTTTCACATTGATATTCGCCATCTTCGATCTTGGGCGCTATGCCATCACGATGCAATCCTTGCGGACGCTCGCGAGTGCTGGCGCCCGAGCGGTCATGATTACCTGCTATACGCCTGCCTTGCTTCAAAGCCCGCCGCAGTCGCCGGCCGGCTGCACCGGGGATCCCCTGTCCACCGCCGCCAAGCAGAACGCGGCCCCCTTCCTGTTTTTTGGAGGTCTCACGCCAACGCTGACCGTGGGGGCCAACAGCAACAGCTTGAGTGTCACAGCTTCCCAGGCAAACTTTGCGATGCTGATGCCCATATGGGGCACGGCGCTCAATGCGCCGAGCGCCTCCAACCAGATTCCCTTCTAGCACAGATATGGCAGCACGCCTGACATTTTTCGCTCGACAGTTCGTCGTGGCCGCACTCGGGCCAAACGCGCGGGTGCGGAATTACTCGGCCAGGCGAATCGCCAAGCATGCCACCGACTGTCGTTCGAGCGTAAAGCCACGACTGGAGCGCGCGCCAAGAGCGGTTGTGCCGCGGGATAGTTCCCCACAACCCGTGAGAATGATGCGCGCTGGCAACATCGAAGGGATTTCTTTCTGCTTGCGGCGTTGCGGTAAGTATCTCGTCTTGCAAGCTGCCTGCATGAGGGAGGATGATCTTGGAAACACGAAGTAACGAATTGTAGTGGGACAGATTGTAAGCTCTGCGACGTGGTGCGCAGAGGGGACATGTTGAGGACGTCGAGCACGTAGATTTGCGGGGATCTCCGTGGATCGCAGTGGGGGGACTGGGGATGAGTGGCGATCGCGTTTCGGGTAACAGGGTCGGGAGGCTTCTCGCCTTCGGCGTGGTGGGTCTGGGCGCGGCGCTCGCCTCCTCTGGGTTCACCGACCGCGCGGCGGCTGCAGACCGGCGGGGCTCCTCCGGCGGCGTCATCGTCAGCGAGATGAATGACGTCCAGCGGGTCAAGCTCGTCGTCAACAAGTCACGCACCTTCAAGGTCGACACGGCCTTTGCGACGATCGTGGCGGGCTCGTCTGACATCGTCGACGTGAAGTCACTGAGCGATCATCTCATCTACGTGCAGGGCAAGCAGACCGGCACCACCAACGTCATCCTGTTCGACAGCTCGATGAAGCAGATCGGGATCCTCGACGTCGAGGTCGTGATCGATACCGGCAATCTGCAGCAGAACATCAGGACCAGCACCGGCGGGCAAGGTATCCGCGTGTCGGCTTCCGAGGGCCAGGTGGTGCTCAGCGGAACCGCCGCCGACGCAGTTACGGCCGAGCGGGCCATGGCGATCGCCACCAGCACGGTCGCGAAAGGGGGCGTCGTCGTCAACGCGATGAGCGTCGCGGCGCCGCAACAGGTGATGCTCGAGGTGCGGTTCCTGGAGGTCGGTCGCGACGCCGGCCGCGATTTAGGAGTTAATCTTTTTGGTGCCAACGCTAGCGGATCACGAGGATTCAATACGGGCCTTGGCGCCGGCGGTTCGGCTGGTGCGGTAACCTCAGCCGGGCGTATCGCAGCGGACAGCACCGGAACCCCTTTGAAAGATCCTGTGACCGGCGGCCACGTGTCCACTCCGGGTGGCCTTCCGCTAATAGGAACTGCGGGTACTCTGGCTGGAGGCGCCTTGCCTTTTGGCAGCCTGTTGACAAGCGTTTTGAAGTTCAACAATGGCAGCACGTTGGACGTCCTGATAACTGCACTTGAGACCAAAGGCGTCCTTCGCAGGTTAGCGGAGCCAAACCTGATGGCGTTGTCAGGCGATGCGGCGCGCTTCCTGGCCGGCGGTGAATTTCCAGTGCCGGTAGCTTCCACGGCGACTGCGGGCGCGCTTCCCACGGTTACGATCGAATTCAAGAAGTTCGGTGTTGAGCTCGCTTTTGTGCCGACGGTTCTTTCGCGAGGCGTGATCAACCTTCGCGTCGAGCCTTCGGTCAGCGAACTTGATTTCGCTAACGCGGTAACCATTGCTGGCACGACTATTCCGGCGCTGAGCCGTCGCGACGCGAGGACTACGGTCGAGTTGCGCGACGGCCAGAGCTTTGCCATCGCTGGCTTGCTCCAGACCCGCAATCGCCAGGACGTTTCGCAATTGCCCTGGATCGGCTCAGTGCCCGTCCTCGGGACGCTGTTCAGCAGCAAGTCCTACCAGCAGCAGGAAACCGACCTAGTGATCATCGTGACCCCGCGCCTAGTCGCGCCGGCGGCACCCGGTCAGCAACTGGCATCGCCACTCGACTCCCGCCTTCCGGCCAATGACGTTGATTTCTTCCTCAATGGCCAAATGGAAGTCCGCAAGCGTTACAATGACTACGTCAATTCCGGAGGCGACGTCAAAGGCCCCTATGGTCACATCATCGCTCCTGAGGTCACTGCGACCATTCCGGCGCCCGCCGCTGCGAACCAGCCGGTCGTGAAAACGCTCAACTGAGAAGGAAGCGGGAGATGACCATCAGGTATCTGGCTCTATGTGCACCGCTGCTCCTCGGGGGATGCTACGGCGTGGCCGGTCATGACGAGGTGGATCGCTATTTCCAGCGTTCCGACACCATCACGATGAGTGCCGGCAATGCCAAGGAGGTCAACGCCGTAACCCACACCATCCATCCGTGGCCGCGCAACGTCGGCGATCGCAGGATCGCATACGACGCTCGCCGCGTGGGTGCTGCCGTAACGCGCTATGGCAACACGAAACAGCCAGTGGATCAGCTTCCCGACATTGGCGATGCGACGAAACAGATGGGCGTACGGACTGCCCCAACCCAGAACGTCAACATAGAAGGATTGGGGGCAGGATCGACTGCTGGAGTATCAGTGCCGGTTGGTGGCGCGGCGAATAGGTAGCTGGTTTTGGCAAGTAAAATTAGCGGTGATTCTTTTACGAACGGTGCAGTGAGTCTGCTGGGCCGCGCGGGGGACTAGGGTTTATGCGGCGTATCATCTTCATGCTGACCTGCTGCTGGTTGGGGATCGGCCTTGCGGGGTGCGATCAGACGCTGAGGGAGGCTGCCGTCGTGGCTCCCGTCGAGCCGCCTGGCGGGGATCCCGTGCAGGAGCCAACGGACGTCAAATATTATCCATCGGACGAGCCCGTTCGCTTGGGGCTGGAGCATTTCAACCGGGGCAGTTACGGAATCGCTAATCGCTATTTCAGGGATGCTGTCGAGAAATCGCCGAAGGACGTGACGGCTTGGATTGGACTCGCCGCGAGCTATGATCGGATACGTCGCTTCGACCTGGCCGATCAGGCCTATGCCCAAGCGATCCGGCTGGGAGGCGAAACCGTTCAGATCCTGAATGACCAGGGCTATTCGTACATGCTGCGCGGCAATCTGAGTGGGGCGCGACGGAAGTTCGAGAAGGCTTATTCGCTCGATCCGGGTAATCCGGTCATCGCCAATAACCTCGAGCTTCTCAATGGCAGCCGGCGGTTCATTGAAAGACCACCAAACAACCAGCCATAAGCATCGACCGACTACTGCCGTCACGGCCAGTTCTCGTCAATTTGGCCCAATCACAGCATCAGCGTGACGGCTGCCGCTGCGGATGACGACAACAACGCCATTGCGAATGGTAAATCGCGCGCCGAGCAGTTTCCGCACCTTCTCCGTGATCGGAGAAGGAAAGGGAACGGTTTCTCCCGCGACGGGATCGCCGACCTTTATCGTCTCAGTCGCGGGGCCTGCAACTGGTGCAGGCTTGATATAGTCCCGGATAAGCTGAATCTCTTCACGTGACAGGATGAGCGGAGCCTGGTCAGGATGGGTCTCCGACGGCGGCTTGGGTGTTCCACTGCTTGCCTTTTCACGTATCTCATTGGTGCTTGCGATCTGATCGAGCCTGGCTACGCGTAGCTTGAGCGCGATGATGTCACGTTGCAGTGTTGCGATCTCCAATTTGCGCGCGTTGAGCTGCATGAAGACAATGACCGCGCAAACGCAGCTCACGACGAAGCCAACGCTCAGCAGTGCGATCAACCACCGCTCGAAGTTTCCCATCGACCCTCCGGCCGTCCGGGGGAGCTGATCACGCCGGAGATGGCGCCGCCAGATGCGACGTCCTCGGTCGATCCAATTGGTAGAGCCCGTTACGCCGGTCGCCGTCTGGCCCGACCCAAAATGCGCGGGCGACGAGGCGGCTTCCTCGCGGGCCGGATCAACGAACGACGCCGTGTCCACTTGCTCAAGCTCTGGATTCTCGGGGACGCGATCCCCCGTCGTCAGATGAGCGGCAGGGGGGAAGGGATCCATCTGCTTATCGAGTCGGCCCATCTCCGCTCTCCATGCCGCCATCTATCAACTTCAGCAGTTCCGCCGACGCGGCTAGAATAGGGTAGCCGAGGATTCGATCAATCGAAACGGAAAAGGCTCTAAGCAGCCGCTCTAGGAGTAGCGTCGAATCCCTAGGGACCGACGTGATGAATTCGATCGAGGAACGCGGCGAGACTCCGCGCAGTATCCGGCCCATGAGCAAGGATCGGCCCGAGATGGTCGCCTGGCACGCTCAGGAAAGTTAGGCCATTCTCGCCCGCAAATTCGGATGCCGGCCCATGGCATGCATCGCTCTCACCGCTCCAGATTGCGATTGGCACTTTCAGGCTCAGGACGGATTCGCGTGCGCCTTCAAGCTGGCCGAGCGCGTTGAAGCAGGCGGTGAGCCCAGGCTCGCAATCGGGGGTGACCCAATCGATCAGGTGCGGCATCGATCGTCGGACAAATTTCATGAACGCATCGTAAGTGAGGGGACCTTTGGAGGTTTTGGGCAAGCCCGCGACAAGATCCCATCCTCCGATTGCCAGCGAGCTCAACCGATGCGGTTGAAACTTCGCCACGCCGACCCCGAGCCATCCTCCCATCGAATGTCCGATGTAATTGGTGCGCTCGACCCCGACGTCGTCGAGGACCGCGGCAACGTCGGCGGCCCGCTGCTCCTGATCGTATAGCTCCTGGTGCGCGGGTTTGTCGCTCAGGCCGTGTCCCAGCGAATCGATGCACAAAACACGGTAGCGTTGAGCAAGGGCGGACACGATACCCGCCCGCCGCCAGCTTCCGGCGTCCAGCAGGAGCCCGTGCTGCAACACCACGACGTTTCCGACGCCGTCATCGGTATAGTGAATTCGCTGGCCCCTGCTCGCGACAAACGGCATCCGCGGTACCTTCTGCGTCAGGCCTTGCCTTCTGTGGATTCGATGACGTCTGCGCTGAGCGATCCTGGAAATGCAATGACGACCAGCACGCATAGTCCGACGAGTTCGCAAAGCGCGCTGATCCATGCCAAGCTGATCACGTCGCCGCTCAGCAGCATCGCTGCTCCGGCCACGGCTCCGCCCGCGAATCCGAGGTACATTGACGAGGCATTGAGCGACAGTACCAGCGCTCCGCTGGCGGGCGGCACGAGCTGCAGCAACCGGACTTGCTGTGCTGCATAGAACATCCAGGCGATGCCCGCGCAAATCATCATCAGGGCGGGCAAGGCCACCGCGCACACCGGCCCTTGCAGGCCCATCGTACCCAGCAACGCCATCGTGATGTAGAGGAAGGCCATGGCGGCTATCGCCGCCGCCCGGACACGTCGGGCACCCCAGCGGTCGGTGGCCGCGCCCCCGAGGTAAGCGCCGATCGAAGATGCGAGGCCTATGCCAAAAAGCACGAGGCCCAACTGCGCGCCCACAATCTCCGCGACCTGCTTCAGGTAGACAGCAATGAAAGTATAGAGTGCGTTGATTCCCATCGCCCAGAACAACGTCGTGAGCAGGCTCGCCGAAATCTCCGGACGTCTGGCTGCCCCGATCCTTTCTCCGAGCGTTCCAGCGGGCTCGAAGGTCAGCTCCGGCAATCGCGACAGGAGCACCAGGCTGGCCGCTCCCGACAGAACAGCAACCAGGACGAAGGAGAAACGCCATCCGGCCATCTCTCCGATCAAGGCGCCGAGCGGCACTCCGACCATGAGCGCGATGGCGCCTCCGCAATTGACCAATGCGAGCGCGCGTCCCCGCATTTCCGGCGCCACCAATCGACCGGCGGCATTCAAGGCAGCCGGCATGAAGACGCCCGCGGATGCGGCCAGTACCACGCGGGCCAGCATCAACGTGCCGTAGGTCGGCGCGACAGCGGCCAACACATTGCCAAGCGCGAACAGCAGCATGGCCAGACCGATCAATCGTCGCTGTCTAACCCCGGCGAGCGCAACCGCGAGGACGGGCGAGCCGATCGCATAGACGAGCGAGAACGCCGTGACGAGATAGCCCGCTACGGCTTCCGTCACCTTCAATTCCGACGCGATGCCGGGAAGTACGCCCGCAATCATCAGCCCCTCGGTACCAATCGCAAAGATGCCGATCGCCAGGCAGACCAGAATCGGCTTGATTCCAGCCATCGAATTCGACGTGGTATGCACGGCATCCTCCAAGCGATCTCGCTTCAGTGATGATTCATTCGGCCAGTTCGGGTGGCAAACTCCTCGCATCGGGGCGGGCGATGCCCGCGAATGCCCGCAACCGTTCGGTGCCCTTGGCGAAGTGGACACGGAGGGCCCCGAACCTCGCTTCCCGGCCGGTCAACGTCGGAATATGCCGTACGTGCAGGTCGCAGCCGGGGGGCAGTTCTCCAGACAGGACGCCCTCTGAAAGGATGTGGTTGAGATGCACGAGGTAATCGGCAGGACCGATTCCGGCGGTCGCGACGTAGACGGTTCGCGCGACGGGCAGCTGCCGCCCTGGCACCGCAACAACGAAGTCGGGGATATCGGCCAGCGCGTCGCTGCCGCGGAACAGGCAAAGCAGCCGCCGTAGCCACAGCGTCCTGTCCGGAGGCACAGGGGCGATCCAACCGATAGCGCCATCGGCAGAAAGCCAATCGAAGGTGAAACGTCCCGACAATTTCCCGGGGTTGCCGGCCAGGAAAATCGTGCGTGTGAAATTGCGACGCCAGAGCCGGCCAGTGCCTTCGTCCAGCGATTGCGCGAACCGCACGCAACTCTCCGCGAAAGCCCATGGCGCGAACTCGCGCAGGATGGCGATGGCGGCGACGCCCCCGTTCGACTGCCAGTCTGTTGCGGCATCATCCGCGGTTCGCGGCAACTCGTCGCGTTCGAGCCCCGGACAGCCGATGGAAAGGCGCTCCTCAAGCGCGCGTCGCAGTAACTCCTGCGTCAGGTTCACATATACCATCCGTTGCCCCCGTCGATCGGGCCAAAGGGGGCGTGATGTCGCGAGAGCAGGGCGGTGGTGATCCGATAAGGGTCGACGTAACAGTTCCGTCCACCATGCTTACGGAGAAACAGTTCGACGTCCTTTCCGGATGCGCCAACCTTCGTTTGCGCAAGCAGGGCCGCCGCGCGCCGCGTCGAGCGCTCGAGGTGCGTCAGATCGATCGACGTGGATCGGCTCTTGCCGAGCGTGGCGATGAAATAAAGTCGCATGCCAAGTCTGACCGAATCCAGATCGGCAGCACCGAGGCCGCGTGTGATCAGAGCCGACGCCGTGTAGCCGCGCCAGCCGCCGAACCGGGCCGACTGTACGACGCCATCGACGGCCACGCGGCTCAGCGCAACGCGGTGAACGACCGCGCCCAACTGCTCAAGGATCCGCTGCAGCAATACGTGGTCGGCATTGAGCTCCTCATCGTGAATGAGGACGATGTGATCATAATGCGGAATCTGGGGCACGAGATCGCGCAGGAGGTTGGTCAGGTAGTTGACGTGTCCGTCCGGCCCGATGCCGCGGCGAAGCGGCAGGCCGCTGGCGGTGGCGTCGAGATAGAGCGGGCCGCCGGCCGCGCGCAAATCCAGGCAGAGCTCGGTGCTCTTCAGGAGTTCGACCAAGGCCTCGACTGCCATCGAATCCTGGTGGCGCTGCGCCGGCATCAGGTTCTCGATTCCGAGCGAGGCGGCCTGCGCGCTCCAGATGTCGCATAATCGAAGACTGCACGGGTGACACCACTTGCCCCGTTCGACCGCCCGAGCATAGGGAACGAGGGCTTGGTAGGAGGATCTTGAATTCTGGGCATGGTAACGTCGATAGAGTTCGCCGATGTCGTGCTCGTCGCAGCAGTCGAAATTGACTTCATCATGCTCGCGATCGAGGTATTCCCAAAAACCGAGCGTCTGCTCGCTGCCATTCGCGGTCAGGTGACTGTAGAGGCAATGGACGTCGGCGAGCCGCGACGTTGCCTTGAACATGACGTCGACCCAAAGCATGCCCTTGACGTGACTAGGCGTCAGCGGCTTGGTAGGCGTTATCGGTATGGGCGCAAGCAGGATCCTCGCGCGTCTGCCGGTGTCGGACGTCGTCATTGGCCTGGCGTCCCAGTTACTGCAGCGGGAACAAATTTGGACAGCACGGGGAATTCGCCGCTGTCGAGCAATTGCCAGGTTTGCTCCGACACCAGCAATCGATCCTTAGCCTGCGCGGCTCGCACGCCCTTCGAGACGCGGGTCTGCCATTCGTGGAAGAACGCCCTTTGCGTTACGGGCTTGAGCGACAGTGGCTCCATGGCCGCCGATTGCCGTGCTTTCGAATAGCCCGGCGACAGGCGGCCGAGTTCATTGTCGATGCGGGCCGCCAGGCGCCCGGCGACGCCGTCTGGCAATTCGACTTCCGTCCCGACGAGCATCGCGTAGCGCTGCGCTTGTGCCCCGTCCGAGCCGGCCGCCGGCCGGCAGGCAACGTTGGCGACGTCGATGCCGAGCTCACGCGATGCGCGACGAACCGCGGTGACGAAATGAGAATCGCGTAACCGCTCGCCGAGTAGGTTCGATGCGGCGTGACGGCCGGCATATTCGACACGGGGCACGCCTGCGATCCTGTCGACGACGCGGATGACGTCTCCGAGCGCGTAGCGATGGAGCCCGCCGAGATGGCTGATCACCACGTGATATTCTCGGCCGCACTCCATATCGCAGAACTCCAGCGTTTCGCTGTCCGGTCGGATGTCGTGTTCGGCATCGATGAACTCAAATACGGCGTTCGAGACCGCGAGGCAGGACATAGAGGGGTGGAGCGGATCGGCGCAGAGCGCGATCGGTCCCTCCGATGCGGCCAAGGGCGCCGGGACAACCGCGACATCGTCGCCGAAGGCGTGCTTAAGTTTGTCGATGTAGAGCGCGGCGATGCCGCCGGTCCAGCAATAGAGAGTCCTGATGTTCTGCCAGATGTCCTTCGGCTGAAGACCCGAGCGCCCTCGCGCCATCCGGTCGAGTTCCAGGGCTCGCGCCTTGTTCGCCGGAAACGCAACCGAGCCGCCGATGGTCCCGTCGAACATGTCCTTGACGATTGCGGGAAGCCACAGTGCGAGCTGATGAGGAAGCGCTGCCACCGCGGCGGGATTGATGCCGATGACGCATTCGAGATCGTGTTCGGCGGCGATCCGGAGCTTGGCGTAGCTCTTTGCCAGGTCGTTGTCCCAGCGCGGCCCGCCCGGCAAGCTCGTCGACCAGGGCGCCCGGCTGCCGGGCTCCGCCGCGGTCAGCTCGCCAAACGATCGAACAAAATCGACCTGACTTGCGCCCAGGTGCAGACGGCCCGAGTTTGTCAGTGTGACGTCGCTCGATGAGCCCTGCCGGAGGTTCAGCGTTTTGTCGGTGCCGGAAATCGCGCCCGGATATCGCTCGTGCAGCGCGCCGAGCGCGGCGTAGTAGAAGGGAAAGAAGCACCGTGTCATGAACTTCGATGTGACCGGAATGGCCTTGTTGGCCCCCGTGCTCCCGCTGGTCTTGAAGAACAGCACGGGGTCGTCACTCGTCAGAACGTTCGACTCGCCCTCGCAGACCCGCGAGATCCACGGCGCTATCGCATCATAAGTGCGAATCGGGACGGCCTTGCCGTAATCGGTTCGATCCCGAACTCGCGCGAGGTCGTGCTGTCTGCCGAAGGCGGTGTCCTTGCTCTCGGTCAGAATTTCCTCGAGCAGCCGGGTCTGGAACTCGCGTCCTTGATGGAGAGCGTCACGCGCGCGATCGCGCTCCATGGCGACGCGTTCAGTGCAGCGGCGGACGTACTCGTCGGCGGAGATGGCTGTCATGGTCTGTCTTGGAAGCTGGGGGTGGCGTGGCAGTCCGCGGCGTGGGACTCGATTGGAGCTGCCGCCGGCCTTCGGCGAGGAATATTGGACCGGCGCGCGAATCCGATGACTTCCTCGATGTCCCCGATCAGATCGTCTAGGCTGCCGTCTTGGTCGATGATTTCGATCTTCGATGTGGCGGCCTCCTGCAGCATCACCGTACGCAGGTCCTGCTGAAAGCGAACGAAGCCGGGGCGCGTCGGGCTTGTGCCGTAATATTCGAAGCCGTTGAGCAGGCCCCCGTGCTCGCACCGCTGCCAAGCCACCTCCGAATCGACGTCCAGATAGAACACCCGGCTAGGCTGCGGCAGCGCGCGCCACAGCGCGAAGACTTGCTCGTTCGGGATGCCGGCGAGAACACACTTGGCGAGGATTTTGTAATAATAAGAGTCCACGACGACCGGCTTGGTCGCCTTTGCGCTCGCGATTTGGTCGCGAACGAAGACCACGTAGGCATGAAACAGGCTCAGGATGAATTCGGGCGACATCGCGCCGCTTGCCATGCTGGATGAAACCGCGGCGAATGCCTGGCGAAAGCTGCCAGCGAAGGACGGCTGGCCCGACCCTGGGCCGTCGTCATACGAAACCAGATGAACCGAAGCCCGGGCGGACAAGGCCCTGAACAGGGTCGACTTGCCCGCATAGTCGGGGCCTAGCAGGACATAGAAATCAGGATGAGTGGCCGAAGCACGGGGACGGACGATCGTAGATGCGTTTCGCATGGCCTCTAGCTCCCAAGCGGACTTGGCATCTGCCGCCGTCGGCACTGCTCGACAAGCCAGTCGAGCGTGCAGTCCTGCGGGGCGGATCGCATCGCCGCTAACACCTCGTCTCGCGCAATCTCGATATCAAGCCTCCGTCCGATATGACGGCAGACGTCCAGAATATCGACGGGCGTGGCGATCAGATCGTTCAGCAGGCTGGAACAGGGGGCGATCGGCGCTTCGCTGTAGAAGACTTTCTTCGCGATGCTGAGGATCGATGCCGAGATGTGCGTGTCCGAATGATATCCCATCAGTGACATCCGTTCTGTTGAACGCTTCCGGTTCGGTCCTGGATGAACCGGAGCACCTTCTTGAAGACGACATGCCTAGTTCGGACGTTGGTGGATACGATGTGTGTTACGGCGTCGATCGTGTAGAGTTCCTTGTCTGCCGACGAAATCCGCTGGTAGGCGAAATGCGCGTTCTCGACCGGATGAAGGTGGTCGTATTCGGCATGGACGATCAGGCAGGGGGCGTTGACCCGATGCAACTGGGTGCTCAGCCTCGCGCGCAGCCTATTTACGATCTCCCAGGCGCTCGCCGGGCGATACAGTTGGTAGCATCGCCATGGCGTAAGCGAGTGGAGGTTGATACGCCGCGTATTGTCTGGCACCAAATTCAACCACCGGAAAATCGGCATTGATTTCGGCGTCAGATTGATGGGCCAGCGATCGAACGGACGCGGCAGGAACGGCATCCTCGGCGGCGGGGTAAACGGCGTCGAAATGGTGACGATACCCGCTATGTCGAGCCCATCCTCGACGTGCAGGGCCATCGCGACCCGACCGCCGAGGCATTGCCCGACGAGAAACTGCCTGGTGGTCCGCTCCTTCAGCCAGCGATGAGCCCGGCGCGCATCGTCGATCCATTTCGCTGGATTGGCCGATGCGAAGGCCTCGGGCGTGCTGCCGTGCCCTTGAAATAGCGGGCAGATGACGGTGATTCCGTGCGCGGCGAGGAATTCCGCCAATGGACGCATCTCCCACGGCGAGCCGAACGTCGCATGCATCAGAACGACACCGATCTCTCCTGCTTCGATCCGGTAGGTGTGCGCATCGTCCCAGATGTGCACCCGCCCCGCGCGATATTGGCGTGATGGCTTGTAGAATTCGCCACGGTGTGCCGGCACGATATGCCCTACGCCCTGCTTCATGCGAACAACTCCTTGGTCGCCGGGCAACGTTCCGTGGCACGAATCTCACTGGGGCTGCTTGATTGAGAGGAAAGGCCCTGCGCCAGCGTCCGGCTTGCCGGCCGCGCATCTGGCAGATCGATAAGGTCGAGCGCCTCTGCGGCCGAGCGCGAACTCACCCTGCAGAACGACAATATTGCCCTGCCGAGATCGAGATAGCGGCGATCCTTCCAAAGATAGACCAGATGGCAGTAGGCGGCTTCTGCCGATGTCGGCGCCAATCTTCTCGCCTCGTTGGCGTGGCACGCCGCGGCAGCGAAATCGTCGACCGCGGCAGCGCATAGCGCTCGGTAATAGTGCGTGTTTGGATCGCGTTCCGGCGCCCAGTTCAGCGCCTCAGACGCATCGGAGAAACGGCCGCATCTTGCAAGACTGATTGCGAGCAGCAAATTCGTGGACTTGTTTGGCTCCATCCTCGTGTAAACCGCAGTCTCCTCGACGAATCGTCCCTCTTTCCGATAGGTGTCGGCGATCAGAAGTCTGCAATCGTCGATTCGGCGGAAGCTGGGCGATATCCTGAGCAGGTAGCGGCGCGCCTCGCGATACTTGAACACGCTGTGCAGCCGCACGGCGCGGGTATAGAGCCTCGAGTCGTCGAGCGACTGCTCCAGGCAAGACTTGTCGCTTTGCCAAAGCGAGGCATCGAAGTGATCGGATGGTTTGTCGGCAAGAGCCGCAACGAAGCTCATCCGCGTTCCGCGCGATGCGCACGGGCCTCGGTCGGCGCCTTGCAAGGAGCGGCTTCGGCGATATATCTCTGCAGGAATTGCATAGCCGAGGTATGCGCCTGCTGCAAAAAGAGGGACGCGATAGGGCTCGATGAACCGGTCCTCGGTCCGGCGACGATGACGGGCCAATTCGGCTGGCGCCTTCGTATCGGGGCATAGCAACACCATTCGGTTGCGGCTTTCGCCGAGCAGGACAAGAATTCGCAGCTCTCGTTCGCTCTCGCATCGCTCCCAAGCGAGAAGGAACGTCGTTCCCTCCGCGAACGAGCCCTTGACGTATCGGATCATGGCTCTGGTCGAGATCATGGGCGCCTCCGATCGGTGCTTTTGCTCGCACAATGGCTCACAGCATACCTGGCAGCCCAAATTAGTAACCAATCGGAAGGCTCCTCCGAAAGGAGGAGTAATCCGGCGGCCCGACAGGAGGAGCCACCGGACACTCCTCTTACCGGATGGCGCCGCTCTCCCGCACGATGCAGGTTCGCCCTGCAGACCCATCGGTTTGCTCAAACGGGCTTTGCGCCGAAAAATCGCCGGCGCGCTTGTCGAAAGGGAATTCCGAGATGGAAAGTCTTGATACCTTGGCTAACCCGCCGAAAGCGTCTGTCGGAGCGCCGCCTCGAAAGAAGATCGACATCATCTATAATCTGACACTCGTGTGCCAGTGGGACTGCGCGGTCTGCTGCGTCGATGCCGTTCACGTGCGCAAGAAGAACGGGCACGCGATCCTGCGCAGCGAGGGACTCACGAACGAAACCAGGGTTCCCCTCAAGGAGGGCGACGTCGACGTCTACGAGGCTGCGTACCGCTTCCGCGCATCGCAAGGTCTCGAGCTGACGCTGGAGAAGAAGAAACAGGTCATCGACAATCTCTCCGCCTACGATGCCCGCGTCGACATCTCGGGCGGCGACGCGCTTTTGTTGCGCGACAATTTCGAGATGCTGCGTTATGCCTCGCAGAAGCTCGGACGCGACAACGTCTCGCTCACCGCGACCGGAGCCGGATCATCGCGCTACAGCGCTACCGAGCTGGCTCCCTGGATCGACGAGTACAATTTCACCTTTGACGCGGAGTCCATCACCGACGTCGCCAATCGCCCGAGTGGGTATGCGCTGGGCAACCTGAAGAAGGCCGAGGCATTCGCCAGGCTCGGCGCGAAGACCCGCGCCGAACTGCCGCTCACCAAGTCGATCATGTCGGAAGACCACCTCGCGCGCGTTTACAAGCTGTTGCACGAGAAGGGAATCGGCAAGCTCCTGCTCATGCGGCTGTTCCCGGTCGGACGGGGCGGAACGGTGTCGAGCGAGATCCCGACACCGGCCGACTATCAGCGTGCCATCGAAACGATGCGCCGCCTGGAGGCGATCTACAAGACGCCGGTGCTGAAGCTGCAATGCGCGCTGAAGCATCTGGCGAACGTTCAGACGCCCGGCAACCTGAACCCGTGCGATCTCGTGCACGAATCATTCGGCCTGATGGCCAACGGCACGCTGCTGGCGTCGCCTTGGGCGATCGGCGGCGTCGGCCGTCCGCTCGATCCGGTCTGGGTGCTGGGCAATCTAGCGGAAACCCGTATGGAAGACATTCTCGGAGGCGAGAGGGCGCGCGAGTTCGCTCGCAGGTCGGACGAGAATTTCGGACATTGCAAGATTTTCTCGTTTCTCTACGGCACGTCGCCGCGAAAGATGGACCGCATCTTCGAGAAGGCGGACCCACTCTATACGGCACGCCGGCCGGAGCCGGCGAAGGAAGTTTCAGGCCGGGGCGCCAGGACCGCCGACCTGACCGTTCAACCACAATAGGCGGTCGCCCGATGACCCGGCTGGCAACGCGCTTCGCGACACTTCAACTGAAAAACCCGATCATCCTGGGGTCGGGACCGTCGACGGACACGTTCGACGACATCCGCCGGGCTGAAGACGCCGGCGCCGCCGCCGTGATCACGAAGTCGATCGGACGGCACGCGCCGACGCCGTTCCAGCCGACGGATCAGCGCCGCTACAGATGGCAAAAGGGGATCGGTTGCCATCTGAAATCGACCTACTTGAAAGAGATCCTTTCGCTGGAATTCGGCAGCGATCTGGTGCGGCGATCGAAGCAGAGCTGCTCGTTTCCCGTGATCGCGTCGGTGTTCTTTCCCTCGCTGCAAAGTGAGGAGGATATCGAGGTCTGGAAAGCCCTGGTCCGCGCCCAGGAGCTCGCGGGCGCAGACGCGGTCCAACTCGATTTCTTCTACATCGACCTCCGGAAACTGAGCGACGAGCGGATCAGCCAGTTCTGTGCTGCGGTTGGGGCGATCATCGACGCCACTTCGGTTCCGGTATTCCCGAAGCTGAACACCGGCATGGACGAGGATCTCGTGCGCGCCTTGTACGAGCTTGCCCGGACGCCCGGCTACATCATGATCGACTCGATTCGCTGCGAGCCGCTGCTCGACATCGACCGCGCGGGCACTCCGCTGTTCGACGGCCTGCTGCATCGAGACGGCCGATCGATCAGCGTCATCGCTGGCGAGCCGTTGTTGCCCTTCACCCTCTCTTACACTCAGCGGGCGGCGCGAGCGACCTCGCGGCCGCTGTGCTCCGGCGGCGGCCTGTCGAGCGCCGGCCACATCCTGCAATGCATGATGATGGGAGCCGCCTGCGTCCACGTCACGTCCTTCCTGATGCGTCGCGGTCTCGATCAGATTGGTAAGCTCTGCGCCCAGATCGAGCGCAAGCTGGACGAGCTTGGATATGAGAACGTCGAAGCACTGATCGGCGCGTCGCTGCTGCCTTCGCCGATCGTGTCCGAGCGCTTGGTCAGGCCGACCCCGAACCTGGAGCAGCAGGTCAGGCTGATCGAGGAGAAGTGTGTCCATTGCGGAATCTGCGAGAAGCTGCATGTCTGCGAGTCCTTCCTGCAATTTCCCTATCAGTTCGATCACAATTGCGACGGCTGTACGATGTGCGTGGACTTGTGCCCGACGGGAGCACTGGTGCTGGAGCCGCTGAAATCCGCGCCCGCACCGCGGACCGCCGTCATGTCGTCGAGCTAAGTGGCGACGGGCAGGGCTTGGGGAACGAAGGCGATGAAGGCTCACGTCACGAAAGGATGACCCTGATGACAACACCCCAACGTCTCGTGGCACCTCAGTCGAAGGTCGATGCATTCGCCGTCTATCGCGAGTTGCTTCGTAACACCTTGCCCGTCCTCTCCACCAACATGATCGGCCTGGTGGTGGGACTGCTGGAGCTGAAGATTGCTGGCGCGCTCGGTTCGGGTACCCTGGCGGCGATCGCTACGGCCTTTGTCTGGGTGTCGATGGTGCAATCGTTCTCGCTGGCGGCGTTCTGCATCGGAGCGATGCGGGCGACGGCGATGCGGAAGGGGACCGCAGCGCTGTCGGGTGTGCTATCGTCCGCGCTGGTAGGAGGCGCGGCGATCGGCATGTCATTCACGCTTTTCATCGTCACGTTCTGCCGGCCGCTGCTGCTGACGGCCGGATTGCAGGGCAATGCGCTGGACGAAGGGGCCCAGTTCCTCGTCATCACGGCGGCGAGTTTTCCCCCGCTGTTCATGCTCGGTGGGGTCCAGGGCTTCCTGCGCGGCGTAGGCCTGCCTAATCCGGCAAGTTTCATCGTGAATGGTGCGCTCGTCCTTGGACTCGCGCTGGCCGTCCTATTCGCGCATCCGGCATTGCTCGGTTTCGGGTATCAAGGCCTTGCGGCGGCGACCGTTGCTAGCTGCTGGATCGGCGCGCTGATCGCTCTGGTCTATCTTCGCTGGGACCGGACGGTGGCCCACCATCTGACCTGGAGTGTCTGGGGCCACTTCGATCGGTCGATCTTCGGCGATATCCTCCGGATCTCCTACCCCGCCGCGCTGGTCTGGATCGTCGTCGCGGTCACAGCGCTATGCTCCCAGCATTTGCTTGCGGCCTTTGGTCTCAACTATCTCGGCGGTTTCGGTCTCGTGATGCGCCTCGAAACCGTCGTCGGCGTGGTGGCGTCGGCGTTCAGCGCAGGCCTCATCTACGCGGCAACGGAACTGGTGCGAGCCAATCGGACAACCGAAATCGTGTCGGTCAAGCGTAGCCAGCAGCAGCTCCTGCTGATCGCGATCCTGCCGTTCGTCGGGATCTGTCTGGCGCTCCCGACGTGGTGGCCGCGGCTGTTCACGGACGACGCCGAGCTGGTCGCTACGGCGGCGCGCAATGGACAATTCTTCGTCTGCGGTCTGCTGTTCATGGGACTGACGCAGGTCGCCAGCAGCGGACTCATCGCGCTTGGATATCCGCTGCGAATGGTCGCGGTCATCGTCGTGAAGAACATGGTCCTGACCTTGCCGCTGATGTACGGCGTCGAGTATTTTCGCCTTCAGCCGATGCCTGATACCTTGTTTGTAGCGCAGGTGCTCGGCGCGCCGATCGCATGGCTGTTGGCGGAATATGTCCTGAGGAAGTCGATCGTGCTCCATCGGCAGGTTGCCGCCGGAACGGGCTAGGAAGACGTGGCGAATCGCGCGACACGACGGACGCCATCCATGGCTCCACGGGACGGCGTCGGTCCGGTCGGAACGATTGCACATGAAGAACTCATAAGCTAACTTTGCCTCGAGCGACGAGGCGTGATGCGGGCGAATGTTCGATGAATCTCAAGGTGTCACAGCTGATAGATTTTCTCCGACGGGCAAAGATCACCACCTTTGCATCCGATGGACAGCGCTCACCTTCCCTGAGGCCGTACTCGAAGAACTACTCGTTCGACGATCCTCCTTTTCATTATGAGGATCAGTATTTTGGAGAATATGTCGACGTTGGACAGGAAATCGTCTGGTTCAACGGCATTCCGGTCTGGGGCATGGGCTATCGCGGGGGTACCCACGCTTGGGCCTATCCAAATCACGTCGCGATATTCGAGTTTCTCCGCGAAGCCTTGCGCGAGCCAGATCCGGTGATCCCGATCCGCGGCCCGACGACGCTTTTTCGCGATCCGTTCTTCTACACATGCTTGCTCAACGGCTCCTTGCTGGCCTTTACCGGTACTGAAACTGTTTATTGGAACGGGAAGCCTGCCGCTTTCCGCAGCCTGGTAGGCGGGGTCATCAGGGGCAAGCACAGCGTCGACATGCGGATTGAAGAAGATCTGCCTCTCAGATTCGTGGGCGATCAGGAACTGGAAGATCTGAGTGAATGGCACAAATTCTCGACTAACAGTGAATGTGGACAGACCTGAGCAACGGTCACTTCCGATAATAACTGTTGGACAGAATGTGCACAGCCTCGGCCCGATTCGATGCGTTGATGACTCGCAGGATCATCGAGACGTGACTCTTCACGGTGCTTTCGGCGATATTGAGTTGGCGGGCAATGACCTTGTTCGGCTTGCCGGCGATCAGGTGCTCCAGCACGTGGATCTCGCGATTGCTCAGGCCGAGCTTGCGCACATGGTCGACCTGCTTGGACGAAAGGGTTGAACCCAATCCCGCGGAGCTTTGCAGTGCGGACGCGGTCATGATGAGTTCCTTCGGAACGAACACGCCGCCATCCAGGACGAAGAGAAGGGCCTGCCAGATCTGGTCGGGCATGTAATTCTTGGGGATGAAGCCCATCGCGCCAAGGCTCAGGGCGCGCGACATTGAATCCATGTTTCGGTCGCCGGAGAACACCACAACCGGTGCGCCGGGGAATTTGGATCTGAGTTCGAGGATCAGGTCGACACTGTCGCTTTCGCCGAGAACGCCGTCGAGGATGATCAGATCGACCTCTGGCTTGCTTTGGACGATCCGATCGATCTCATCACGGCTGCCGGCGGTGAGGAGGGTGGATGCCGACTGGACTCGAGAGAGCAGCATTCTCATGCCCTCGGCTACAATCGGATGATCATCTATGAGAAGGATCTCATATCCCACGGAGGCAAACCTTATACGACGCCCTGTTGCAAGGCGCTCTCAGCGGGGAAGACGGAGTTGTTGGGCGCAATAAGGCGCGATTGCCGAAGGCTCTCGTTGGGCTGGCGGGCCAGCTTTGCCGTTGCGCGACTCTCCCCCCGGTTTGCTTTCATCAGTCGTCCGTGATGCAGAGTCGTCCTGCGGTGGCGCGAATGCCAATTCTGATCCGAAAAATCGGCGTGAAGCAACCTCAAGTGGCAGCGCAGACCGTACTTTTTCATTTGAAAGTGAACGATTGGCCATAGATCGAAGGACAACAGAAATCCCCAGCGTGCGGAATTGTCGCGGCGATCGCGGCAGGCGCTACGACGATCGTCCTTCTCCCGCTGCCACTATGGGAGTTGCGGGAAATCAAATTCTTCCAATAAATTCAATAGGAAGCCAGCCAGTTTACCGGGCACGAGCGAAGGTTTGCGGCAATGCTTTGGGTTCGTTCTTCCAGGCCCCGATCACCACGGCCGGGATCATCGGCCGGATGCAGTGCAGGGCTCGGCAATTCTGCAATAGCGGGTGCCGGCCACATGGATCGGCACCCCCTCCTGTTGGACGCCGAGCACGGAAGACGATCTTCCCCTGGTTGCAATTGCGAAAAAATCTACCATGGGATATTGCGACATCAGTCGTCCGGCCGGGAAAACAAGAGACCGGAAACAAATTACCAAAGACGCCTGCGGACGCCGAAGCCGGTTACAGGACCCGTGATCGCGAAGACGCGGATAGCTCGAAGATCCAACTGCATAGAGGCCGCCGTGGATACATCTAACGGAAAGCTGCGGTGCCTTTGGCTGTTTCCTATCCTCTACCTCGGCTATGTCATCGTAAACACGACATTGCATCTCGTCCCATCGGGCGCCTCGGCGGCCATTACGATCATGTTGCTGGCAGGTTTCGCCTTGTTTCATGGCTTACGACGATACGAGCCGAAGGAGCTCGCTGCGTTTGCGGCTATCACCTTCGTTGCAAGCAACCTGTACGAAAATCTGAGCGTCCTGACGGGATTTCCGTTCGGCTTCTACCATTACTCGGAGAGCTTGGGTCCCAAGCTATTCCATGTCCCCGTGCTCATTGCGCCGGCGTATCTTGCCGCTGGCTACCTTGCCTGGACGCTCGCTGCGGTGTTGCTCGGGATATTTGATCGGCAGCAAGACAACGGCGATTTGTACAGGCAATCATTCGTTGCAGGTTTTGTCCTGACCATGTGGGATCTGACGTTGGATCCGGTCGCCGCAACCATTCAACGCCAGTGGATCTGGCATCAGGGCGGCAGCTACTTCGGTGTTCCCATTGTGAACTTCGCGGGTTGGCTCCTGTGCGCGCTGACCATGTTTGTCTGTTTCTCTCTCTATCTCGCGCGAAGCCCGGTCAAGCCCGGATTTCCATTACGCTCCAGCCAACCTCGTGCCTACTGGTATCAAGGCGTTGCGATGTACGCTGTCCTTGGCTTGATGCGTCCAATTCTCGCGCTGACCGTCGAAAGCGAGCCGGTCACCGATGCAACGGGGCAAGTCTGGCAAACCGGGCAGATATATCAGGCCGTGACGCTGGTGACGTGTTTCACCATGTGGTTCGTGGCCCTCCTTGCGGCGCTGCTCATCGGTCGCACCGTCGGGAGCCACGACGGCCGCACTCTCGGCTAATTGCGCGGCTTGTTGCACCTGCCGGGTCGGTCAGTGACGTCGTACGCGTCCTGCAGGGAGCGGCCGATATTCGTGCTTGCTATCGAAGCCGAACTATGTCGCGGTTGCTGTAAACCTCAGAATTTCGTTGGTCAGCCCAGTATCCGTAGTGTTGATGGCGCAAACTGGCGAGGTATGGCTGTGCTGCGGCAAGACGACGGCGCGAACGCAGCGACGTTCGGTTCTGCAAAGACTGTTTCTCAGTAGATCAAACTGCTGTTCGAAGATCGGAGGGTCGAGTTCGGTGCTCACAATCAGCAACGGCGTTGTGGTCTTCAACAGCCCGGCAAGCGAGGATCGCGCTCCGTAGGTTGTGATGTCGTCTCCGAAATAGACGCTGAGGCTCTCGACTGCCGGCAGATTGCCGAGATCGTAGAGGCCCGACACCAAGATTGCTCCTGCCAGTCCATCGCCGTCGGGACCGTGAAACTCAGGATGCGAAAGAAAGCTCGCAACATGCACTGCACCTGCCGAGGTCCCCATCAAGTAGACGCGGGCTGGATTGCCGCCGTGCGAGGCGATGTTGGCGGTGACCCAGCGGACGGCTGCGGCCATATCCTCCGGGCCTGCCGGCCAGGGGAATTCCGGTGCAAGCCTGTACGTGGTGTTGACGCCAACGAATCCGTTCTTGACCGCCCAGAGCATGACATTGTCATAAAACGGGCTGCCCGCCGTGCGCTTGTCGCCGCCGGTAAAGCCGCCACCATGAACAAAAATGAGGACAGGGCGCGGACCGGAGGGGGCTTCAGCAGTGAAAACATCAAGCCGGTTGCGCTCGCCGGGGCCGTATCTCAAATCACGTTCGGCCTTCATCCCCGTGTAAGGTTCGGGCTGATGCAGCGGCGCGTAGAGCTCAGTAGTTCTGGGCGTTTCGATGATTCGTCCGATCTCCTTGAGCTTGTCTGCGATGTCAGCAGGAACCTGCCGTGCGAGCGACGTCTCAGGGGTGATGCTCGGCGCTATGTCCATCGAGTGATCTCGTCCGGAATTCATCAGATTCGTTGATGCGCGCGTCCAACAAGCCTACCGCACGCTCTGGTAGTTCGCAACTGGAGAGAGATCATTTATCAAAACGCTCGTTAAAGCAGGAAGGAGAATAGCGCGGCTGCGATTGCCATAGTTTCCCGGCTGCGCGAAAACCAGCGTGCACGAGATTTGCGCAGGACCGTTTCTCGATCGTCTCGTTTCGCCAACCTCGAAGAGCTTGGATGGGGCGCCGCCTCATCGAGAAAGATCAACAACTAGAAGATGCTCATTCCGTTTGAGCAGGCATCGAATCGCAACTTGAACCGAGTGCTGTTTCTCTCGACGGGCTCTTCGTTCGTCGACAGCCGCGCGTCCTCGTGGCGAGGATTGCCGGATGCGGGGGACACCGCCGAAGCCTGCCTAGACTGCATTGCGGTCGGGCGATTTGGGCTGATGGCTTGACTTGAAGGCCGCCTTTGCCCGCTCACGCAGGCGCTGGAAGACCACGTAGAGCATCGGCACGATGAATATTCCGATCGAGCTTGCGGCCAGCATGCCGGCGAAGACGGCGGTGCCGACGGCGCGCCGGCTGAGCGCGGCGGCGCCGGTTGCGATCACGAGCGGCAGGAGGCCCAGGATGAAGGCCGCCGAGGTCATCATGACGGCGCGAAAGCGCATATGTGCGCCCTGGATCGCGGCCTCGTCGAGCGGCACGCCGGCCTCGCGTTGCTCCTTGGCGAACTCGACGATCAGGATGCCGTTCTTGGCGGCAAGCGCGATCAGGACGACGAGGCCGATCTGACCGTAAAGATCGAGATTGAGGCCGGCTATCTTGATGCCGAGATAGGATCCGAGCACGCCGACGACGACCGAGAGCAGCACGGGGATCGGGATCACGGTGCTTTCATAGAGCGCGACCAGGAATAGATAAGCGAAGAGGACGGCGAGCATAAGCACGATGCCGGTCTGGCCGGCCGCCTGCTGTTCCTGGTAGGCGGTGCCGGTCCACGCGAAACCGTAACCCGACGGCAGAACATCCTCCGAGATCTGCGTCATGGCGGCGATCGCGGCCCCGGAGGAGGTGCCCGATGCCGGGCTGCCGTTGACGGTCACCGAACGATAGTTGTTGTAGCGGGTGATGACCTGCGGTCCGGTCACGATCTTGAGGCCGGCGAGGGACCGTAACGGCACCATCTCACCCGAGCTGTTACGCACATGGATGCGCCAGACATCCGACGTATCGGCGCGATCGAATGCTTCACCTTGCAGATTGACCTGCCAAGTGCGACCGAACAGGTTGAAGTTGTTGACGTAGATGCCGCCGAGCGTGGCCTGGAGCGCCGTAAAGATGTCGTTGACGGTGACGCCCAGCGCCTGGGCCTTGCGGCGGTCAATATCGAGATAGAGCGATGGATTGGTCGCCGTGAATGTCGAGAACACACGCGCGAGCCGAGGATCGGCATTGGCCGCGCCGATCAACGCGTTCGTGACGCTGGAGATCGCGGCCGGAGCCTGACCTTCCAGGGCCTGCAATTGATATTCGAAGCCACCGCCGGTGGAGAGCCCGATGATCGGCGGCAGGTTGAACGGCAGCACGTTGGCTTGCCGGATCTGCGTGCCGGCGGCGAAGGTCTTGGCGATCAGCGCCTGTGCGGAATCCGTTGCCGTCTTGCGGTCGGCGAACGGCTTCAGTCGCGCCACCACGAGTGCACTGTTCGGCTCGGAGGCTCCGTCGAGCAGGGAAAAGCCGATCACCGCAAGGACGTGGTCGACGGCCGGCATCTGTTTCAAGATGTCCTCGATCTGCCGGGTGGTCTCGCTGGTCCGAGCCACCGATGCGCCGTCCGGCAGCTGAACCGAGGTGAAGAAGGCGCCCTGGTCCTCCTCGGGCAGGAAGCCCGTCGGGGTCACCAGCGACAGGCCGAAGATTCCTGCAGCAAAGGCGGCCACCAGCAGCAGCGACAAGGCTGCCATGCGCACGAGCCGGCGGACCGCGCCGCTGTAGCGATCGCGCACCCAGTCGATGCCGGTCAGCATGCGGCCGATGATGCCGCGGCGCTGTCCTGTGTGACGCAGCAGCAGCGCGCAGAGGGCCGGCGACAGCGTCAGGGCATTCAATGCCGAGATCATCATGGCGGCGCTGATCGTCACCGCGAATTGGCGGAACAGCGTGCCCGAGATGCCGGGAATGAAAGCGATCGGTACGAACACCGAGAGCAGCACCAGCGTGATCGCGACGATCGGCGCGGTGATCTGGCTCATGGCTTTCTTGCTGGCCTCGGCCGGAGACAGATCAGGCTCCTCCGCCATGACACGCTCGACATTCTCGACTACGACAATGGCGTCGTCAACCACGATGCCGATCGCGAGCACCATTGCGAGCAGGGATACGGTGTTGGCGGAATAGCCGAGCGCGAGCAGAACGGCGAAGGTGCCTATGAGGCTTACCGGGACTGCGACGGCCGGAATCGCGGTGGCCCGCATGTTTCCGAGAAACAGATACACCACGATCACAACCAGGACGAAGGCCTCGCCCAATGTCCACAGCACCTCCGTGATCGTGTCCCGGACGAAGGTGGTGGAGTCGTATTGCACGAGATAACCGAGCCCTGCCGGAAACCGGCCGGACAGCCGCTGCATCGTGTCCGCGACCGCGCGCGCGGTGGTCACTGCATTGGCGCCGGGGGCGAGGTAGATCGCAATCGGAACGGCGGCCCGCCCGTCGATCCGGGCTTCGCTGTCGAGATTTTGCGCGCCCAGCTCGACGCGGGCGACGTCCTTGACCAGCAGCGAGGATCCGTTCGGCTCGGCGCGCAGCACGATGTTGGCGAATTGATCGACGGTGGCGAGGCGGCCCATCGTCTGCACGTTGAACTGGAACTGCTGATCGTCGCTGATCGGCCGTGCGCCAATGCGGCCGACGGGAGCCTGGACGCTCTGTGCGCGAATGGCGGCAATCACGTCCGAGGGGGTCAGGTTGAGGCTGGTGAGGCGCTGCGTATCGAACCAGATCCGCATCGAATAATTCATCCTGGCGAACAGATTGGCCTGGCCGACACCCGGCGTGCTCGCAATCGCGTCCAGCACGTTGATGATGGCGTAATTGGTGATGAAGAGCGGGTCCTGCCGACCATCTGCGCTGTAGAGCACCAGGAACTGCAGGATCGAAGAGGATCGCTTCTGGACGGTCACGCCCTGCTGTTGCACTTCCGTGGGCAATTGCGACAATGCGCTCTGAACGCGATTATTGACGTTGACCGTGTTGATGTCGGGATTGGTTCCGAGCGCAAACGAAACCGTCAGCGTATAGCTGCCGTCGTTGCCGCTGATCGATTTCATATAGAGCGCGCGGTCGACGCCGACCACCTGCGCCTCCAACGGCTGGGCGACGCTGCTCTCCACGACCTCGGCGGAGGCGCCGGGAAAGTTTGCGGCTACGGTGACCTGCGGTGGCACGATATCGGGAAACTGCGCCACCGGGATCTGCGTGAGCGCCAGCGCGCCGGCGATGGTGATGACAAAGGCGATCACCATCGAAAGACGTGGCCGGTCGACGAAGACGCTCGATATCATTGGTTGCCGCCCTTGGGGATTCGGGGCAGGGGCGCGCGCCCTCCTTGCGGAGTCGCCTCGCCGGTTGAATCCTTCATGCTCGACAAGATCAGCGGACTTGCCGGCTCTGGAGAGACGATTTGGCCGGCGCGAACGCGCTGCAAACCTTCCGCGATCACCTTGTCACCGGCCGTCAATCCGCTGATGACGGCAGCGATCGTGGGAGTCGATTGCCCAAGCTGAATGCGCCGCTGCTCCGCCTTGTCGTTTGCGCCGACGACGAGAACGTAGTCGCCGCGCTGGTCGGACAGCACTGCTGAGCGCGGGATCGCCAGCACCTCGATAGGCTGGACTCCTTCGAGGACGACGGTGACGAATTCGCCGTTGGTGAGTTCGTGGACGGTAACGCCTGCCGCCGAGGGAGCGCGCAGGATCGGGTTGGCGATCTCTCCGCGCACCGTGATCGTGTCGGTGTTCTGGGCGATGGTGTTGTCGACGAAATTCAGCTTGCCGGATTGCCCATACATGTGCCCGTCGGGCAGCCGCAATCGGATCGTCACCGCTTCGAGGCCGCCTTGGGGCCGTAGCGTTCGCGCAGCTCGAGCCCCTGGCGCAGGGGCACCGGGAACGTGACATACATTGGATCCTGGCTGACGATCGTGGTCAGCACGCCTGAACTCGGACCGACGATGTTGCCTTCCGTCACGGCCGTGCGTCCGATCTTGCCGTCGATCGGCGCGCTGATGATGGTGTAGTCGAGGTTGATCTGTGAGGCCTGGACTTGGGCCTGCGCGGCTTTGACTTGGGCCTCGAGGCTGCGCTGGCTCGCGAGCGCGGCATCGTAGGTCGATTGCTGCCCGGCCGGTCCGCCAAGCAGAGTGCGCGCGCGCTCGGTGGTCAATTTGGCATTCTCGAGCGTCGCTTCGAGCTGCGCCACCTGGGCCTGCTTGGCGGCGACATCGGCCTCGAACGGGCCGCGTTCGAGCCGGTAAAGCTGCTGGCCTTTCCTGATTTCCGCGCCCTCGGTGAACAGCCGCTGCTCCAGAAAAGCGGTGGCGCGAGCGGCAATGTTGACCTGGTTGATGGCCTCGATCCGGCCGAGAAACTCACTGCTCTCGGTGATCGGCCGCTGTGCCGCTTCGACGACGCCGACGGCAGGCGCGGGTGGGGCAGGCTGCGGCCGCGCGGGTTCGCCGGCCAACAATGTCGCAAGGCTCGCCGCCAGCAGTCCGAGCCGGACGTCAGCAAGGTTCATTCGTCCGCTCCTTGCTCCAGGCTCGGAACTGCCGGCGTCAGACCTCCGCCGTTCGACGGGCGGTGCTAGTCCCGCGCGGTTCGGTTGCTGCGCGCCGGCTCGTCGTAGCCCTTGCGATGGCTGTAGAACATCAGCGCGATCAGGCCGCAGCCGAGCACCAGAACGAGGATCGCAGCCGCCGCCAGCACGATGTTCCCGTAAGGCGGCATCGAGGGCGTCGCCCTCCAGACTGACAGGCAGAACCAGCTCGCGCCGAGGAAAAGAACTGCCAGCACGGCGACGAGGAGCCATTGGTTCTTGTTGCGTACCATGTCCTCATCCCCTTCGGACTACCAGCGCCAACCGCAGTGACGGCGCCCACGATGCCACCAGCAAACCCAGCGTCGGCGTCGGCGCGGTCGCGGGCCCCAGCCAGGATGAGACGGGCCCCAGCCGGGTCGCGGCGGAGGTCCCCATTGCATCGGGATGGCGCGATCCTCCGGTGCCCGGCCGGCCCGAGAGAGATCGGGATCGACCGGCATTGCGTCCGCAACACCGATGAGGTGCGCGCCGGATGCTCCGATCGCGGCGGCGGCAAAGGCGTTCATCGCAAGGCTGAGGAAGACGCGGCGACTGGGAGCATCCATGGTTGTTCTCTCCTCTGTTATGCGGTCGTTCGCACCGACTGCAGCGCATAGAGCAGCCATGCCAGGCCATGGGCAATCAGGTCGACGCCCAACAAGAAGCCGAGAGCCCAAGCGCTGATGGTGGGGAAGCCGAACAGGACCAGCACGCCGGCGATCACCGCGAAGACGCCCGAGATCAGCATCATCCATCCATTCTGCCGCCAATAGGCAAAGCTCAGCACGCATCGAATGACACCCGAAGCGAACAGCACCGCGCCGAGGAAATAGGTCAGGATCAGCGCGCCCGAGACCGGCTGGGTGAGCAGCACGACGCCGAAGGCGAGGTAGAGCGCGCCGAGCACGACTTGCCAAAGGAACCCGCCCCATCCCTTGGTCCAGAAGGCGTGGGCAATCTCGAATGCGCCGGCAGCGATCGCAGTGAGCCCGATGAGCTTGACACTGACGACGGTGGCGAAGGCAAGGTCGCCGAGCGCGAACAGGCCAGCGGCGATCAGAACGACGCCGAGGAGCGCACAAACCCACAGCGGCGGAGCAACCACGGCATCGAGACTCCTGCGACTGTCATAGACTGTCATGCGATCCTCCTGGGCAGTCACGGCCCGATCGAGCATGCATCGGATCCTAGCTTCGAACACCCGACGCCGACATCGGACGAAACCCTGAGCGGCGGGGCGGGAATGTTCTCATTCTCTCCCTGCGCGGACCGGCATCAACAGCAGACCGAACCGCGGGACCGAGACGGCGGGATCAGAGCCCGCCTCGCGGTCCCAATGTCAGATGAGTCACGCCAGCCGCGAGATTGAGCCCGATCGAGCGTTCGACCGAGATCGGCTGCAGCATCACGCTCCTTCGCGAGCCGCCGATCAGGACGTTGGCGCCGAGGCCGGGACCGAATGCAAGATTGCCGCTCGCGCCGACGTAACTGCCGCGCAACGTGCCGGGGCCTATCCGCGAGTTCCTGGCGAAGACCGCCCAGGATAGCGCGCCGGCGCTGGTCACGCCGATATCGACGCCGACGCGCCGTATCCGTCCCTCGTAGACGTACTGCCGGGGCGGGCGCAGCGCGTTGAACACGCAACGCAGCGCCTGCGTCGATCCAAGCACCAGTCCGACGCGCGGCTCCGAGAAGCACAGCAGCCTGCCGACCCTGAATCTCTCGGCTTGCGCGGGCGAGGTGACGGCGCAAAGAACGACGGATGCGCCGATGGCGGCAAGACATCGCAACGTTCGCATTCAATCCTCCTGCTGGTTCGTGATGTCCCTGGTGCTCTGCGAGGGGCGGCCGTCCTGGCGCCACCAGAACGAGATGGCGAGGCCAATCAGCAGCACAGCCCCGAGCAGGAAGAAGAAGATGGATTGCTTCAGCCAGGATATCGCCGGAACGGCGGCGCCCATCGCAAGGCCAAGGAAGGCGATCTGCAACGACAGCAGGCTCAGGCCCGCAAGGAACGTGCCGAGCGCGAGCAACGTCAGCAGGACGAGCCCCGTTGCAGGGGTCGGAAGCAATTGCTGCACGCCGGAGACCAGCATGATGTTCATCGTGATCAGGACCGCGATCCAGTGCAGGGCCTGCGTCCAGATCAGCCGAATCTGGCCCTCCTTGCCCTCGATCTCCGGCCACTTAGTGACAACGCAGACCACGCCGATGGCGAGCGCCAGGAACTCCCAATAGCCGGTCAACGGCTGGTGCGAGACGTTTGTGTAGGCAACGCCGACGATGGCGAGCAGCAGCGCGACGACATAGGGAAGTTGCTGCCACAGGAAACGGGCCGTTGTCGAACGCGCCGGGGCATCGTTCGAATGCGCTTCGAACTCGCTCATGACTGCTCACTCGCAATCGATCGTGGCTTGGGATCGCCACCCAGATAGTCCTCGACATAAAACCTGACGATCGCAACCCGACCGATCGCAACCAGCGGCATCGCGACCGCGACGCCCATGACGCCGAACTGAGCGCCGAGAAGGACGATCGCAACCAGTGTCCACGCCGGCGGGGTCTCGACCGCCTGGCGCTGGATCAGTGGGCCGATCACGTAGCCTTCAATCGACTGGATGATGGTGTACACGGCGACCGCCCAGATCAGGAGCGATGCGCCGAGCGGCATCGCGACGAGCGCGATCGGGATCGCGGCAACGATCGGCCCGAGATAGGGAATGAAGTTCGATAGACCGGCCTGAAGTCCAAGCACGAAGGGACCGGGCAGCCCGATGAGATAGAGCGCGAGCCACACGCATAACGTCATCAGCATGATGCGGATCAATTGTCCGACGAACCACAGCCGCATGACATTTCCCATCTCGTCCATCACGGCGCGCGCACGGGCGCGATGGGAATGTCTGACCAGCGCGATCACGCTTTCGCGGTGGCCGGTGGGATCGAAAGCGAACAGAATGCCGAGGAACAGGATCACCAGCACGGCGGTCAAAAGGCTCGATGCTCCGCCGAGCAGAAATTGAGCGTGGCTGAAGAACCGGCCCTGATCGGCGAACAGCCATTGTGCAAAGTCGCGGCCCCATTCCGGGCCGAGCAGGTCCACGCCATACGACAGCAGGTGCTCTTGGAGCAGATCAACCTGCGCATCCATCACTTTCAGAAGCAGGCGCGTCTGTTCCGGCAGCTTGCGCGCGCCCCAGGCGAGGCCGAAACAAGAGAGCGCGGACAGAAGCAAGACAACGAGCGTCAACCGCCAGGCTCGTTTGAGCGGAAGGACCGGTGCCAAAGCTCGCGCCAAGGCGTCCAGAAAGGCGGCGAACAACACCCCGGCAAAGACAATCAGAAGGCTGGAGACCATTTGCCAGATCAGGAATAAAGCGACGCCGGCGGCGAGCAGGGTGAGACCGACGGCCAGCAGACTTGGCCGTCCGGCCTCCCCGGGCTCGTCGGCAGCGGTCTCGTGCCGAGGGAGCTCTCGGTATTTTTCGGAGCGCATGCCGGAATCGCTGTCAGGTTGATCCATTGAAGGGGCCACTACGATATCTCAGGTGCGAAGGCGGCGGCTGCCATAGTGCGGGTGTCTGCCGCCGCGATGACGCCAGTACCGGTGCTTCGTCGGATTGGTGTTGGTGTTCGGGGGCGCCTCCTTTTTGGATGTAGCGGTGCCGGTCTCCTTTGCCATCGCCGCGCTGTCGTCCTTCGATTGCGCGAGCGTGACGGTGGGCGGCGCCGCGACGGCCAGCAACCCGGCAAGGAGCAAGCTGCAATGCGTGATCGTCATGGTCATGTTCGCCTCCCTACAATCAAAGACGCCGGGTCAGATCGAAAGGGCACCGACGGCGAGCCCATAGACTCCGCCGCCCGCCGCGATTGCGACCGCCGCAAACAGGATGGCTTCGGTTCTCGTGAACGTGCTTTCCTTGCGCTCGCGTTTGGCCATCAGGAACAGCAAGGTTCCGGGCGCGTAGAGGATCGAGGACAGCAGGAGAAACTTCGGTCCGCCGGCGTAGATCATCGCGGCGGCGTAGAGCGTCGCAACGGCACCGCGGATCCAATCGGTCGTGCGGGCGCGCTCGCCGACGTAATAGGTCTCGCCGGTCGATGCGAGCTTGAGGCCATAGGCCGCGACGAGAACGTAGGGAAGCAGCGTCATCGCACTCGTCATCTTCAGTGCGAGCGTGAAGGCATATTCGGCGAACCAGCTGACGAGCAGGAATGCCTGGATCACACAGTTGGTCAGCCAAAGCGCACCGACAGGCACCTTGTTCGCATTCTCACGCGCGAGAAACGACGGCATCGTGTGGTGCATCGCCGCCGAATGCAGGATCTCCGCAGCGAGCAGCGACCAGGACAGATAGTTGCCGAGGATCGAGATCAACAGGGCCAGGCTGATGAACACGCTGCCCCAGCGCCCGACCATTGATTCCATCACGCCTGCCATCGACGGCGTCGAAAGACCCGCCAGCTCGTTCCGCGGCAACACGCCGTAGGACAGCAGCGTCACCAGGACGAGCAGGCAGAGAACGCTCAGAAAGCCCACCACCGTCGCAATGCCGATGTCGGCGCGATTCCTGGCGTAGCGCGAATAGACGCTCGCACCTTCGACGCCGACGAACACGAATACGGTAAGCAGCATCGTAGAGCGAACCTGGCTCAGCACCTGTCCGAGACTCGGCGGCTCCGTTCCCCAGAAATTCTGCACCAACAGGTCGCGATCGAGCACGAACGCGGCCACGACGATGAACAGGAGTATCGGAACGATCTTTGCGAAGGTTGCAATCGTGTTGAGCCTGGCCGCGCCCCTGATGCCCCGCAGCACGAGAAAGTGCACACTCCACAAAAGCAGTGTCGCCGATGCAATGGCCGTCGGCGTCGTGCCGTCGCCAAAGATCGGAAAAAACTGCCCGAGTGTGGCCTTGATCAGAATGAGACAGGCGACGTCGGCAAGACAGCAGCCGATCCAATAGCCGGCCGCCGACGCAAATCCGATGTAGTCGCCAAATCCGGCTTTGGCGTAGGCGTAAATGCCGGCATCCAGCTCCGGTTTGCGCTGCGACAGCGACTGGAATACGAGCGCGAGCATGAGCATGCCCGACCCTGCGATGATCCATGCGATGATCGCACCGAAGGCGCCAGTGGCACGCCCGAACGCCGCCGGCAGGGCGAAGATGCCGGATCCCACCATCGATCCGATCACAAGCGCGATCAACGCGTTGCGCGAAAGCTCTTGATTGGCCTCGTTCGACGAAGACGCCATGACGGAGGATGGCCTCCCAATCCGCAGCGCGGTGCTGGTCGCATCTGCCGACCGCCCCATGCGGACGACCTTAGAAGTGTCTGCCGCATGCGCACATCAGGGATTCTCTGTAGGAGGTGAGGGCAGAAAAATCAGCCGCCGCCCGGGGCTCCGCAAGCCGTCTGCGGCGGGCTGGCCACAAGCACGACGCTGCCGCGGCAGAATTCACCGGCCTTGGCGAGCTCGGCGGCGAGGCGTCTGGCGTGCAGGATGGCTGCATCCTGATCTCGGCAGTCCTGTCCGATCCCGTCGGGGACGAGGCCGTATCTGTCGGCGATGTGAAAGAAGAAGCGCATGGCATTGGGTTAGATCGCGACCCACCCGGCTTCCAAGTGACAAAGCTGTAAGGAGCGTACGCCAAAGGGCTTAGACGTAGTTCCAAGCTCTCGCATCGGTAATGTGCAGCATCCCTGCGATGCCCCCAGTTGCGACAAAGAAGGGTAATTTCCACGGGCGGCGCTCGGGGGATTGTCCGATGCCGTTCCGGAAGCCCAAGGATTAGTGTCGCCTCCCTCGGCGAAGTCCAGAGGAGGCGGATGTGTCAAATTTCGATCAGAATCTGACTGCGGCAGAGACGACTGGCGGCGCGTTTGCGGTGGATGCTGGCCTGCATGAGTACATGCTGCGAATCTACGCGCACATGGCCGCGGGCGTCGGCTTGACCGCCGTCGTGGCTTGGCTGACCTACCAGCTCACCGGCCCGGCGCTGCTGCAGAGCCCATTGATGTGGGTCTTCATTCTGGCGCCGCTGGGGCTTGTTTTCTTCATCGGCTCGCGCATCAATACGCTGTCCGTGTCGACGGCACGGCTGCTGTTCTTCCTCTACGCCGCCTTGGTCGGCGTATCGCTCTCGACGTTGTTCCACATCTACACGAACTCGTCGATTGCCCGGGTCTTCTTCATTGCGGCCGCGAGTTTCGGAGCGCTCAGCGCCTTCGGGTATACGACGCGACGCGATCTCTCCGGGCTCGGCACGTTCCTGTTCATGGGGTTGATCGGCGTCATCATCGCAAGCTTGATCAACATCTTTCTGTCCTCGAGCACGCTCGATTGGCTGATCTCGATCGTTGGCGTCGGCGTATTTGCCGGGCTTACGGCCTACGACACGCAGCGCATCAAGGCGATGTACGACAGCGCGGATGACCATACCTCTGCGGGTCGCAAGTCGGTCATCGCGGCGCTGTCGCTCTATCTGAATTTCATCAACCTCTTCATGATGCTGCTGCGGCTTGCGGGCGGCAGGCGCTGAGACAGGGAGGAACGGCGGCTTCAGGCCGCCGGCCGCTCCACCGCACTCGTCAGCGCATCGCGGAGGAGCTTTTCCTTGGTCTCGTCGAGTGACGTCTTGAGCACAACGCCGCCGGCGCTCTTGATCTCGTTGATTACCTTGTCCGCCGTCATGTGCTTGATCAGGACGAACAAGGCTGCGTTGCCGGGCTGGAGGCTGGTCGACAGGCTCTTCATGAAGGCGTCGTCGATGCCGAAGTCCGATAGCGCGCCGCCGAGCGCGCCGGACGCGGCGCCGACCGCGACTCCGAGGATCGGGTTCAGGAACAGGACGCCGATGAGAAGGCCCCAGAAGCTTCCCGTCATTGCGCCCATGGCAGTGGTATTGACGAGTTGATTGAGCTTGATGCCGCCCGCGTCCGTCTTCACGGCAATCACGGCGTCGCTGATTGTGATCAGATACTCCTTCTGCAGCTTGAATAGCTGCTGGCGGACTTCTTCTGCCTTTGCTTCCGACGGATACACGATCGCGACAAGATCGGACATTGACACCTCCCGTTGATCCAAATGCGAACCGGAGCAGTCGATGCTACCGCGCAAGAATGCCCGCCGCGATTGGAGGAAACCCCGGACGTTGGCGGAGGAATGTCCCGATGGGGCAGGCACAGTTGCGGCATTCATGCCGAAATCCGGGTGGCGTACGACAACCAACAGCGCATCATTTTACGCCGCCCGGGCCGATATCGGACTGAACGATGCCGTCAGCGGCGGCGATTTTGCACGCAGGTGCCCTGCCGTCCGCTCACCGATGCGCGGCATTGGGAGCGGGTCTCATACATGCAGTTGAGCATTCCCTTGATCTTCGAGCACCATGCCAGATCCTGCGCTTGTACGGCCGTCGTCGAACCCATCGCGCTGAGCGCAATGAAGATGGCCGCGGACAGCAAAGCCAGCTTTCTCATGTCGATCTCCTGTCGTCGTGTGAAGCATTCGGAGCCTGAGCGGCCGGTTCCCTTGCCACCTGCTGCTTTGGCGAACGCGCCGCGGCGGGAGCAGGTGCAGCCTTAATGCACCGCTTGCGGCGTCCCCGGTATCGGGTGATTGCCTGACGTTGCCCTGGGAATCTTCTGACTGCTGCCGGAAGGTTCTCCGGATCACGATTGCATCGGTGATCGCTCAGTAGATTTACCGATGGAAGGGAAATGATCTATCGACAAGATCGTCAGCGGAGCAGTTGACCGATGATCATGTCATGCCGATGCGGCCACTGAACATCGCGCTTGTCGCAGCGGTCACCACGCTGCTGGTTGCCGCCTGTGAAAGGGACCCGGCGGAGGATACGTCCCCGGCGCCACGTCCGGTTCGCACGACCACGGTCGAGAAGCGCGAGCTGCTGACGCCGTTCACGTTTACGGGGCGTATCGAGGCGGAGGACGAGATAGGCATCGCATTTCGAATCGGCGGGCGGCTGCTTTCGAACAACACCCGGCTTGGTGATCGCGTCCAGGCCGGCCAGCTTCTGGCGCAACTGGAATCGCAGAACGAAGCGAACGCGCTACGCCAGGCGCAGGCGGCACTTGCTGCTGCGCAAGGCCAGCTCACTCAGGCCCGCAATCATTTCGAGCGTCAGCAGACGCTGCTGGCGCAGGGCTGGACCACCCGCGCCAACTTCGAAGCCGCGACGCAGGCGCAGCAGGCGGCCCAATCGCAGCTCGATATGGCCGAAGCCCAGTTGAGCGCCGCCCACGATCAAGTCGGCTTTACCGAGCTGCGCGCCGATGCGCCGGGCAAGGTCACCGAAACCGGCCCCGCCGCCGGCGAGGTCGTTCAGGCCGGGCAGACGATCGCGAAGATCGCTCGCCAGGACGGTCGCGATGCGGTCTTCGATGTGCCCGCCCAACTGGTGAGAGCGGCGCCTGCCAATCTGCAGGTAACGGTCGCGCTCACGGACGATCCGGCAGTGACGGCGCAAGGGCGCGTCCGGCAGGTCGCCGCCCAGGCCAATCCGGTCACGCGGACCTTCGAGGTCAAGGTGGGCCTTACCGATCCGCCGGCTGCGATGCGGCTCGGGGCGACCGTGGTCGGGCGCGCCGAGGCGAGCTCCGGCCCGATGATCGGCATTCCCGCAACCGCGCTGACCAGGATGAATCAACAGCCGGCCGTCTGGGTCTTCGATCCCTCGGCCAATACGGTCTCAGTGCGGAACGTCGACGTGCTGCGGTTCGACCAGGCACAGGTGATCGTCGCGCAAGGGCTGGATGCCGGCGAGATCGTCGTGACTGCAGGCGTTCAGGCACTTCATCCAGGCCAGAAGGTGCGCGTGCTCGGGTCGGGACGATGAGCGGATTCAACCTTTCGGAATGGGCACTGGGGCGACGCTCGCTGGTCGTCTACCTCATGCTGATAGCGGTAGCCGCCGGCGTCCTGTCATATTTCCGGCTGGGCCGGAACGAGGATCCGGCTTTCACGATCCGGACCATGATCGTTCATGCCGTCTGGCCGGGGGCGACGGCCGACGAGACGATGAAGCAGCTGACCGAGCGCCTCGAGCGCCAATTGCAGGAGACCCCGCATCTGGATTTCCTGCGCAGCTTCACCCGGCCAGGCCTCACGACCATCTTCGTGAACCTCAAGGGGAGCGCCAATGCGCGGGATGTCTCCGATACCTGGTACCACGTGCGGAAGACGATCGGCGACATTCGCCATACGCTGCCCGCTGGTGTCGTCGGGCCGTTCTTCGACGACGATTTCGGCGACACCTTTGGCATCGTCTATGGCTTTACCAGCGATGGCTTCGCGCAACGCGAGTTGCGTGACCGGGTCGAGGCGATCCGTTCGCAGCTCCTGGCTGTGCCGGATGTCGCGAAGATCGAGCTGCTGGGCGCACAGGAGGAAGTGATCTTCGTCGAGTTCTCCAAGCAGGAGCTTGCAAATCTCGGCGTTGATCGCACTGCTCTGATTGCGGCGTTGCGGGCGCAGAACATCGTGATACCGGCGGGAACGATTCAGACCGGCACCGACCGGATATCGCTGCGGGTCTCGGGCAGCTTCCTGTCCGAGCAGGACATTGCCGATATCAACTTCGCCGCCGGCGGCCGCATGCTGCGCCTGAGCGACCTTGCGATGGTGCGGCGGGGCTACGTCGATCCACCCCAGCCACTGTTCCGGATCAACGGCCGTCCGGCGATCGGGCTCGCCATTGCCATGCGCGACGGCGGCGACATCCTCGCGCTCGGCAGGAACGTCAAGGCGGCGATGGCGCGGATCACCGCTGATCTGCCGATCGGGATCGAGCCGAGCCTGGTGGCCGACCAGGCCGTCGTCGTGGGCAAGGCGGTCGGCGAGTTCATGACCTCGTTGTTGCAGGCGATCGCCATCATTCTGGTCGTGAGCTTCATCAGTCTCGGCGTTCGTCCGGGCCTGATCATCGCGCTGGCGATCCCGCTCACGCTTGCGATCGTGTTTCCGGTCATGGCGGTCCTTCAGATCGACATGCAGCGGATATCGCTCGGGGCCCTGATCATTGCGCTTGCCCTGCTGGTCGATGATGCCATGACGACGACGGATGCCAAGCTCATTCGCCTGGCATTGGGCGACGGCAAGGTCGAGGCCGCCAGTTACGCCTTCCGGACCCACGCGCTTGCCATGCTTGCGGGGACGCTCGTGACGATCGCGGGCTTCATTCCGGTCGGCTTTGCCGCCAGCGCCGCGAGCGAATACACGTTCTCGCTGTTCGCTGTGGTCGCGATCGCGCTATTGGCGTCCTGGTTCGTCGCGGTGATCTTCGCGCCACTGCTCGGCGTTGCCATCCTTGTCCCGCCCAAGCAGAAGGGCGCTGCGGCTCCCGGACGGGTGTTCCGGCTGTATCGACGCTTACTGATATCGGCGATCCGCGCCAAATGGCTGACCCTCGGTGGGACGGCCGCGCTGTTCGTCGCCTCCGTGCTCGCGCTGCCGCTCATTCCGCAACAGTTCTTTCCGTCCTCCGATCGGCCGGAACTGCTGGTCGATCTCAGCCTGCCGCAGAACTCGTCGATTTTTGCCAGCGAAACCGCGGCAAAGCGTCTGGACAAGATGCTGACGGGCGATCCCGATGTCGCGCATTGGAGCACCTATGTCGGGCGCGGTGCGATCCGGTTCTACCTGCCGCTCAGCGTCGAATTGCCGAACGACTTCTTCACGCAGGCGGTCGTCGTCGCCAAAGATATTGGGGCGCGTGAGCGGCTGCATGGCAAGCTGGAACGATTCCTCGCCGATGAGTTTCCGAACGCGATCTCGTCGGTGTCGCCGCTCGGCCTTGGCCCCCCGATCGGATGGCCGCTGCAGTATCGCGTCAGCGGCCCCGACGTCGAGCGGGTGCGCGACATCGCGCTCGAGGTCGCACGGATCGTCGGCGCCGATCCGGCCGCCAAGAGCGTGAATTTCGACTGGATGGAGCCCGATCGCCAGGTGCGCATTCGCGTCAACCAGGACGAGGCCCGACTTCTCGGCCTCAGTTCGCAGACGATTTCCACCGTTCTGAACGCCGTGATATCCGGCACGCCGGTCACGCAGGTGCGCGACGATATCTACCTGGTCGATGTGGTGGTCCGCGCAACCGATGAACAGCGCGTCTCGCTGGCGAGCTTACGCACGTTGCAGATGCCGATCGCGGGTGGCCGGACCGTTCCACTGAGCCAGTTTGCATCTTTCGAGTATGATCAGGAGTTTCCACTGATCTGGCGACGAGATCGCGTGCCCACGCTTACGGTTCGGGCCGCCATTGCCGACCGTGTGCTGCCGGAGACGGTCGTCAACAGGCAGGCCGCGGCCATGGCAAAGCTGAAGACGGCGCTGCCGGCTTCGTACCGCGTCGTGGTCGGTGGCACGGTGGAGGAAAGCCGGAATTCGCAGGCATCCGTCATGGCGGTGGTGCCTGTGATGCTGTTCGTCATGTTCACGGTCCTGATGGCCCAGTTGCAGAGCTTTCCGCGATTGTTGATGGTCGTCAGCGTTGCACCGCTCGGTCCGATCGGCGTCGTCGCAGCACTGCTGTTGTCGGGCCGGCCATTGGGCTTCGTCGCCATTCTCGGTGTGCTTGCGCTGCTCGGCATGATCAGCAAGAACGCGGTCATCCTGATCGGCCAGATCGAGGCGGAGCGTTCACTGGGGAAGGGACCCTGGCAGGCCGCGGTGGACGCCAGCAGTTCCCGCTTTCGTCCAATCATGCTGACGGCCGTCTCCACCGTTCTCGGCATGATCCCGATTGCTCCGACGGTGTTCTGGGGGCCGATGGCCTTTGCGATCATGGGCGGCCTGCTGGTCGCGACCGGTCTGACCTTGGTCTTCCTGCCGACACTGTATGTGGCCTGGTTTGGCGGAAAGGAGCCGGCCGAAGCTTCTGGCGCTTCGTTCTCGGCCTGAGAGCGTGTGGGCAGTGAGGGTAATCCCGGACCTCGACTAGGTGATCACCTGATTGGCCATGCGCGCTCCACGGCGCATCGTCCGGGTCCCAACGAGCGAAGCGGCCGCAGCGCCGACTATCGTTCGCGGTTCGAGGCCCTTCACATGAGTGCGATGCCGTCGATCCAGAAACTTTCGCTGTTTGCTCTGACGGCCATGGTGGTCGGCTCCATGGTCGGTTCCGGCATCTTCTCGCTGCCGCGCACATTCGGCATCGCAACCGGTCCATTCGGCGCCATCTTCGCCTGGTGCATCGCCGGCGGCGGCATGTACACGCTGGCGCGCGTGTTTCAGTCGTTGGCGGAGCGAAAACCCGAACTCGACGCTGGTGTCTACGCCTATGCGAAAGCAGGTTTCGGCGATTATCCCGGCTTCCTGTCGGCGCTTGGCTATTGGATGGGAAGCTGCATTGGCAACGTGTCGTATTGGGTCCTGATCAAGTCGACCTTGGGCGCGTTCTTTCCCGTGTTCGGTGACGGCAATACCGTCATCGCGATCATCGTTGCCTCGATCGGAATCTGGCTCTTCCACTTCATGATCCTGCGTGGCGTGCAACAGGCCGCCGCGATCAACACCATCGTGACCATCGCCAAGATCGTGCCGATCCTGGTCTTTATCGTCATCCTGATCTTCGCCTTCAAGGCCGACCAGTTCAGCGACAATTTCTGGGGCGGCGAGGGCATGCCGGACAAGGGACTCTTCGAGCAGATCCGCGCGACCATGCTGGTCACGGTGTTCGTGTTCCTCGGGATCGAAGGCGCCAGCGTTTATTCCCGCTATGCCAAGGAGCGATCCCATGTCGGCGCGGCGACGATCATCGGCTTTGTGATGGTGACCAGCCTGATGGTGCTCGTCACCATGTTGCCCTACGCCGTGCTGCCGCGCGCCGACATCGCCGAGATGCGACAGCCGTCCATGGCGGCGGTGCTGGAGGCCGTGGTAGGACATTGGGGCGCGGTCTTCGTCAGCATCGGACTTCTGGTTTCGGTGCTCGGGGCTTATCTCGCCTGGAGCCTGATCTGCACCGAAGTTCTTTCGGCCGCGGGCCGCACCAGGGATATGCCGGCCCTGTTCGGCACCGAGAACGAGAACAAGGTCCCGGCGGCGGCGCTGTGGCTGACCAACATCGTCGTCCAGCTCTTCGTCATCAGCACCTACTGGTCGCGGGACGCCTTCTCGTTGATGCTCAATCTGACGAGCGTCATGAATTTGATCCCGTTTTTCCTGCTCGCCGCCTACGGGCTCCTGCTGGTCAAGCGGGGCGAGACCTATGAGAAGCGTCCAGACGAGCGTCGAAGCGGGCTGGTCTTTACCGGAATTGCGCTGATCTACACGCTCTTCCTGATCTATGCGGCCGGAATGAAATATCTGCTGCTGTCGGCCATCCTCTACGCGCCCGGCACGGCACTGTATTTGTGGGCACGCCTCGAGCAAAAGGCGAGAGTCTTCACCTTCGTCGAGTGGATCATTTTCATTGTCGTTGCGATCGGCGCGGTCATCGGCATTCATGGCCTGGCCACCGGCTACATCACGATCTGAGCGGAGCAGTTCCGGAGATAGGCCTCATGACAAAGCAGACATCGGATGCAGGGATTCCCTTCGGTGTTCATTCGGAAGTCGGCCAGCTGCGCAAGGTGATGGTCTGTTCGCCGGGGCGGGCTCATCAACGTCTGACGCCGACGAACTGCGACACCTTGCTGTTCGACGACGTCCTATGGGTCGACAATGCCAAGCGCGATCATTTCGATTTCGTGCAGAAGATGCGTGACCGCGGTATCGAAGTCGTCGAGATGCACAATCTGCTCGCCGACACGGTCGCCATTCCGGAGGCGAGGACGTGGATTCTCGACAACCAGGTGATCCCCAATCAGGTTGGCCTCGGCCTGATCGACGAGCTGCGCGGCTATCTCGAAAGCCTCAAGCCGCGCGAGCTGGCGGAGACGCTGATCGGCGGATTGTCGACCCAGGACTTTCCGGAAGCCCGCGGCGGCGAGACGCTCAGGCTCATCCGGGAAGCGGCCGGCATGACGGAGTATCTTCTGCCGCCCCTTCCCAACACCCTGTACACGCGCGATACGACCTGCTGGATCTACGGAGGGGTTACGCTGAATTCGCTGTTCTGGCCGGCGCGCCACGAAGAGCCTATCCTCGCCGCCGCCATCTATAAATTCCATCCGGATTTCGCCGGCAAGGTCAACGTCTGGTGGGGCGATCCGACACAGGATCACGGCCTTGCGACGCTCGAGGGCGGCGACGTGATGCCGATCGGAAAGGGTAACGTGCTGATCGGATTGAGCGAGCGCACCTCGCGGCAGGCCATCAGCCAGCTCGCTGCCACCTTGTTCAAGAAGCAGGCGGCCGAGCGCGTGATCGTGGCTGCCATGCCCAAGCTTCGAGCGGCGATGCATCTGGATACGGTCTTCACATTCGCCGATCGCGATTGCGTGCTGCTTTATCCGGACATCGTCAACAATATCGCGGCATTTTCCTACCGTCCGGCCGACAGCTCTGCAGGCATCGAACTGCGGAAGGATGAAAAGCCCTTCGTCGCGGTCGTGGCAGAGGCGCTTGGGCTGAAGAAGCTGCGCGTGGTGGAGACGGGCGGAAATGCCTATATGCGCGAGCGCACCCAGTGGGATAGCGGTGCCAATCTCGTCTGCGCATCCCCTGGCGTCGTGTTCGCCTATGACCGCAACACCTACACCAACACGCTGCTGCGCAAGGAAGGCATCGAGGTCATTACCATCGTTGGTGCGGAACTCGGACGTGGTCGCGGCGGCGGTCATTGCATGACCTGTCCGATCACCAGGGACGCGGTCGACTATTAAGCCCGCATCAGCGGTCACTGCGAGCTCCTACGAAACGATGATCGATCTGATCAACCCATGATTTAATCGAATAACATTAACACGCCACAATCGTGTCGCAGCCTGACGCGAATCCCGATGTATGCGACAGCCATCGAGGGATGCCATGCGAAGGTCCAGAATTCTTCTGCCGATCTTTGGTCTGCTCGGCGCAAGCACGGCAGGTGCAGCCGACCTTGATGTCACCGAGTTCAAGACGATCGCGGCCCCTGTGCCGTATACCTCCACACCCACCTGGAGCGTCGTCGGTTCCATCGCGCCCACCTTCACCGACAACGCCCTGTTTAGCCGCGACAACCGCAAGTCGGACGTTTACTACGTGCCCGACGTGAGCGTCCGGCTGGACGGGAACCTCAGCAATGACCTGTCGTACCGCCTCTATGCGCGGGCGCAATATGAAGCGTTTTCGCGGGAGAAGGACAGCAACTTTGCCGTCGCGCGGATGGGCGGGCGCCTGACCCAAAATTGGGATGGCTGGCGTTTCTCCGCCATTTACGAGCATCGCTACGATTTTGACGGTATCTACCGCGACCTGGCCTTCACCTCGGACGATGTGATGGGCTCGGTTGCGCGCGACTTCCGCTTCAACAACGCGACGTTTTCGCCATTGCTGCTCCTGACCTATCGATTTTCCGACCTGGCGGAGGCGCGCCGCTGGCGATTCGACGCCGTGCTCGGTATCGAGGTCAAGCTCGATTCTAAATGGTCGATCGTGAGCACGCCGTTGTTCGAGGCTTACTGGTTCACCGATGGGCTCAATCGCGGACGACACGATCAGCTCTATTCGGCGGACGTCGGTCTGAAGTATAATTTTGCGAGCAATGTGTCGCTCACGACGACCGTGCTGTACGAGGCGCGAACGTCGAACGTGCCGCTACGGCGATATAGGGACGTTCGCATCGGCCCTCGTCTGGATTTCGCATTCTGAGAGGTATCCGATTGATGCACGCAAGAAGCATGTCGCTGTTGATCGGTATTGTTGTGGGCATCGCGGCAACATCCGTTGCCGCCGCCGATCCGCGCGACGCCGTCGATCGAAGCCAGCGTCTTGATACCGATGCGCTTCGGGACGATGCTGCGATAAACCGTCTGACGCTACCATCGCATCCCCTGCAGATTGCGCCGCCTCCGACGACTCCGAAAGCAAGGATGGAACGCAGGAGGAAGTCCGGCGCAAATGGTGGCAGCAGCCGCTAGCGTCATCGCTACGTTGCTAGGCATAGCCGCCTATCGGCGCGGGAGTTCGCTGTCTCGGAACTCCGCTGCTCGGAATCCCGCATTTTTAATCTCTGTTGCGCCAAATTCGAGCGCTTGCGCAGGGCACGAACCGCTTTCTCGCGCAGGGCAGACGGCGCGTCGCGGATTCAAGATTTAAATCCCATGGGAATGCTACCTCTTGTTGTGGGGCGATTCCGGGGTGTATAGTCGGATCGGCTCCAAGGCGCGTCCGCGAGCCGGCGAGGGGAGAAGTCCCCGAACAGGCGAGCGGACACAGGCGATGCTGTTGTCAGCGTCGCGATGTCGCCGGAGAAGAGTGAGTGCGTATCGTGAAGGCACATGTCTCCCCCGCCAGCGAGTCGCATCGAACCGGCCTCGGGAACTGGCTGCAGACAGGTTCGGAACAATCGACCGAAGCGCTCTATTGGACGTTTTCGGCTGATCTCCTCTTCGTCGTGCGTCCGTCTCCTGAAGGGCGCTTCGTCTATGAGGCGATCAATCCGGAGTTTGGGTCCCGGCTCGGTCTCTCGCCGGAAGACGTCTACGACATGGATGTGTTCGATTGCATGAACGCGGGCGACGCTAGAATCGTCTGCCAGGCGCTGGGGGCGTGCGTTGCGGAAGGAGCGGAAATCAGGATCCGGCAGCGTCTCGCGTTCGGCGGCTCGCCCCGGAACGTCGAAACGGTAGTAACTCCGGTCGTTCAATCTTCGCGTGGTGGTGCGGTTCGCTTGATCGGCAGCCACCGCGCCCTGCGCAGCCGCGCGTTCGAGAGCGGGGTCGGACAGGGCAACGGGCTCGACGTGAATCTCGCCCTGGTATCGATCCAGGAAGGCATCCAGCAGCGGATAGCGTCCGATCTCCACGATTCGACCTGCCAGCACCTGATTGCCGCGAGTCTCGGTCTCATGCGGATCCGAAGCAGCATCGGCGAACCGGACTTGGCCGAGCGGCTCTGCGACGAGATCGATGCATCGATCGATGAAGCCCTCCGGGAAATCCGCGCCTTTGCCTACCTGCTGCATCCCCGGAACCTCGCCGGTGAGGGCCTGAAGGCTGCGATCGAGCGGTACGCTGAGGGATTTGCGGCCCGCACGTCGTTGCGCGCGAGTGTCAACATCGTGCCGGATGTGGATCGGTTGCCTTACGAGACGAAACGAACGTTGCTGCGGGTCGTCCAGGAAGCGCTGACGAACGTCTTCCGTCATGCGAACGCCACCGAGGTGGCCATCGTCATCGATACCGCGGACGGCCGGTTTCACCTGACGCTCAGCGACAATGGACGTGGGCTCCCGCCGGGTTTCGGCAGGAGCGCGGTCTCTGTTGGTGTCGGAATTCCGGCGATGCAGGCACGGCTGCACGAGATCGGAGGTACGCTCGACATCCAATCCAGTCGCGCGCCCCGGCATGCCGGCACGGTGCTGTGTGCAGTATTTCCCTATGCTCTCTCGGCGAACAGGGCCAATCGCCGCGGGGCCACGACAAATGCAAGGGCCCGCGCAGGCGCACAATCAGCGAAAAAACACTAACCGCGGGGCGGCGGGCCGGGGTCACGGCCCATCGCCGATGCGGATTCGGAGTGCTCTGCCATGAAGCGAATTCTCATCGCGGACGATCATGAGGCGGTACGGTCGGGCTTGCGGGCGGTGCTCGAGCAACGGGTGGATTGGGAGGTGGTCGCCGAGGTGAATGACGGCGGCATGGCGGTAGCAGCCGCGATCGAAAGCCGGCCCCATGTCGCCATCGTCGACTTCTCGATGCCGCGCATGACCGGTGTCGAGGTGGCGCGGCGGATCAGAGAGTATCCGCTGCAGACCGAAGTGCTGATCTTCACGGTGCACAATTCGGGCTTGCTTGCCCAGCAAGCATTCGAGGCGGGAGCGCGTGCATTCCTGGTGAAGTCCGACGCCAACAAGCTGCTTGTCGCAGCTGTCGAAGCCTTGTTGCTGCACCGGCCATTCTGGCCCCGGAAGACCGAACTCGACCATGCGCCGCGGACCAACGGCGAGCGGCATCACGAACTCACGGCTCGCGAGCAACTGGTCGTCAGGCTGGTCGCGGAGGGATACAGCAACAAGGGCATCAGTGCGATCCTCGACCTCAGCGTCAAGACCACCGAGGCCCATCGGGCAGCAGCGATGCGCAAGCTGGAGGTGAACTCGACGGCGGGGCTGGTCCGGTACGCCGTTCGGACCGGGCTGGTCGAGGCTTGAAACGGCGATATTGGCGAGCAATGCGGGCGTCGGTACCTTCGCCGGGAGATATCAGGGTTTTGTGGGATAACGATTCCAGCCACGCTCCCTATGATCGTTCGACTATGCTGCCGGTTTGCTGCCGGTATCGGCCCGGAAGCGCAAGGGTCGGCCAACGGGAACGACACGGTGAAACGCATCTTGATTGCGGATGATCATGAAGTTGTGCGTTCCGGGCTGCGTGCAATCATCGAAGCGCATTCCAGCTGGATCGTGAGCGGCGTGGCGACCGATGGCGAGCAGGCGGTCGCGCTGGCGCTCGAGACCAGGCCGGACATCGTGATCGTCGACTACTCCATGCCGGTCATGAACGGGTTGGAGGTCAGTCGCCGTCTCAAGGCGCTCCACCTTGGCGCGCAGGTCCTGATTCTGACGATGCACGAGAGCGAAGAGCTTCTGACCGAAGCCATTCTGGCCGGGGTGCGCGGCTTTCTGTTCAAGTCAGACGCACGCAAGCACCTCATTTCCGCCATCGAGGCCCTGCTCGACGGTAGGCCCTACTTCACCAGCATCCTGCTGGAGAGGCTGCTGCACGACTACCAGGGCAACAAGGAGAATCGGGCCGACATGCTGCTGACGTCACGCGAACAGAGCGTGGTCCAGCTGATCGCGGAGGGGCATACCAACAGGTCGATCAGCTCCATCCTGAAACTGAGTGTGAAGACCGTCGAGACCCATCGCGCCTCGGCCATGCGCAAGCTCAGGATGTCGTCCACCGCTGAGCTCGTCCGCTATGCGATCCGCAAGAAGTTGGTCTTGCCCTGAACAGACGCTGATGTCGGCAATCGCGAAAGGCGCTGAGTTTGCGCCTCGACAAAGTGGTCGTGACTGCAACCGCTTACCTTTTCGGGTGCTGACACGGGTTTCGTGTCGCACGCGATGGGAAGCAAGCCGTGATTGGAACCAGCCTCTGTAAATGGGCCATCAGCTACTTCGCGGTCGCAATCGTATGGCTGCTGCTCGCGGAAGTGCTTATTGTCGCCGGGTTCGGCTTCCCGAACCACGACATCGGTGGCCCGGACACGCTCGTCATCGTGCACATGGTCAGCATCGGCTGGTTGAGCATGGTCCTGTGTGGCGCGCTGTTCCAGTTCGTGCCGGTGCTGGTCGCAAGGCCGCTTTATGCGGAGCGATGGGCACTGCCGGCTCTGGCGCTGCTGACGCTTGGGCTGACCATCCTGCTCGCGGGCTTCCTGACGCTTGGCGGGCACTTCGACGGGTCGCCGCGGCTGCTGCCTGTCGGCGCGAGCCTGCTGATTGCCGGTTTCGCGTTGGTCGTTGCCAATCTCGGCATGACGCTCTGGTCGGCCCGTCCGCTGCCCGGGCCGGCGCGGTTCGTCGCAGCCGGGCTTGCCTGCATCTGTGTCACGGCGGCATTCGGCGGCATGTTCTCTCTGGTGCTGTCCGGAACCGCTATCGGCGCGCAATGGCCGGACCTGCTCGTGTCGGGCGTTCCGATCCACGCGATTGCAGGGCTTGGCGGATGGCTGACCTTCACGGCCATGGGCGTCAGCTATCGCCTGCTGGCGATGTTCATGCTCGCGCCCGACGGCGATGCGAGGCTGGGGCGGCTTGCCTGGCTTGCCGGCATTGCGGCGCTGGCCGTCGGAGCTGTCGGCGGCGTGCTTGCACTCTGGCGCGCGACCGGGGTGAATTTGGCGCTCCTGCTGGCAGGAGCTGCCGCGCTGCTGTCACTAATCGCCTACGGCCGCGACGTGCTCGGCCTGTACAGAGCCCGCAAACGTCGCGCGCTCGAGCTCAACACGCGCATGAGCCTCGTTGCGCTGGCGAGCCTGATTGCGGTCGCGATCCTCGGCGCCGCGTTTCTTGCGACCGGTTCTCTCCAGGCGCATGTCGCAGCGCTCGCCTTTCTCGTCGCGTTCGGCTGGCTCACCGGCCTCGTGCTCGCCAATCTCTACAAGATCGTCCCGTTCCTGACCTGGCTCGAGACCTACGGTCCGGTGATGGGCAGAGTGCCGACGCCCCGCGTGCAGGATCTCGTTGACGAGCGCCGCGCGTTGAAATGGTTTGTGCTGTTCTTTGCCGGAAGCTGGGCGGCAACCTTGATGCTCCTGGTCGACGCGGCACTCGGCTTCCGCGTCGCCGTCGCGGTCGCGACGCTTGCGACGCTCGGCCTGGGCGAGGAGCTTATCAGGGCAAGGCGGCTTGCGGACGTGGCAGAGCCGCTGCGCCTGCCGACGGGAGCAGTCGTGCCCCATCTGTTGGTCTCGCGAAACTGAAAGGAGACTGCAATGACCCAATTCATCGACGTCGATGTCCGGCCGATCCTGCGTGCAGGCGGCGAGCCGTTCTCGATCATCATGGCCGCGCTCGAGCGGCTCGAGCCCGGGGAGGGGCTGCGGCTCTATGCCCCCTTCAAACCGGTGCCCCTGTTCGACGTCATGGCGAGCAAGGGCTTTGCGCATCGGGAGGCCGAGCTCGAAGGCGGCGAATGGGAGATCCGGTTCATGCCGGACGACGGCTCGTTCGAAGCGACTGAACCGGCGCCCGCGGTGATGAGTGGTGGCGATTGGCCGGAGCCCGTGGTTCATCTCGACAACCGAGACCTCGATCCGCCGGAGCCGATGGTGCGGATTCTGGCTGCAATGGAGCGGCTCGCGCCCGGTCAGACGCTCTGCGCTTTGCTCAGTCGTGAGCCGGTCTTCCTGTTTCGGGAACTGACCAAGCGCGGCCATCAGTGGCGCGGCGGCTTCACGCCGCAGAAGGACACATATCAACTGACAGTGAGGGTTTGCGCATGACGATCAACGACGACGATCTCGTGGCTCAGATAAGGCAGGCGCTGAAGGTCGTGATCGATCCGGAGCTCGGGCACAACATCGTCGATCTCGGCTTCGTCTATGATGTGTCGATCGACGACGGCGCGGCGCACATCACCATGACGGCGACGACACCGGGTTGTCCCGCCGCATCATTTCTCAAGGAGGGCGTCGCCAACAGCGCGTGCCTGGTTCCTGGCGTGGAATCGGTCGACGTCACCATGACGTTCGAGCCGCCCTGGCAGCCCTGGATGATCTCGCCAGGCGTCAAGGCGTCGCTCGGCTTTGCCGAGGTGAACTGATCCGGCGAGGCGGCCGGCTAGACGCCTTCGGCGCCCGGGCCGGACCAGATCCTTGCCGGTATTCGAAGCTTTGCCAGGTCGAGCAGGTTGATCGCCCGGGCGGCGATCTGGTCGATCACTTCATCCAGCGATTGTGGTTTCAGATAGAAGGCCGGCATCGGCGGGGCGATGATCGCGCCGATCTCGGTCGCCTGCAGCATCGCTCTGAGATGGCCGAGATGCAGCGGGCTCTCGCGGACCAGCAACACCAGCCGGCGCCGTTCCTTGAGCTGCACGTCGGCCGCGCGCGTCAGAAGGTTGTCGAGCTGTCCCCAGGCGATGGCCGAGAGCGTACGGATCGAGCACGGCGCCACGATCATGCCCGCGACCGGATACGAGCCGCTGGCGATCGCGGCGCCGATGTCGGAATGAAGATGGTGGCGGAAGGCGAGGGCGCGCAGCCGCGCCAACGCACCGCTCCCGACTTCTTCGTTCAGCGTACGCTCTGCCGCGGGCGAAACCACGAGGTGCACCGCGTAGTGTGGATCATCGGCCAGCAGCTCGACGATGCGCATGCCGATCGCGGCGCCCGAGGCGCCGCTGATGCCGACGATGATGCCTTGCCGCCTGCTCATGTGAGGACCGGAGCCGGCATGCCGGACAGGCCGAGATTCGACCACATCGCATCGACGCGCGCGACCACGGCGGGATCCATGGCCAGCGGAACGCCCCAGTCCCGATCCGTCTCCGGTGGAATTTTGACGGTGGCGTCGATGCCGAGCTTGCCGCCGAGCCCGGATTTCGGCGAGGCGAAATCGAGATAGTCGATCGGCGTGTCGGTGAGCGTCACGAGATCGCGCGAGGAATCGCTGCGCGTCGAGACCGCCCACATCACGGCGCGCCAGTCGCGGATGTCGATGTCGTCGTCGACGACGATCAGGAGCTTTGTGTAGCTGAACTGCGGCAGCATCGACCACAGGCCCAGCATCAGCCGCCGCGCCTGACCGGGATAGCGTTTTTTGATCGCCGCAATCGCGATGCGGTAGGAGCAGGCCTCCGGCGGCAGCCAGCAGTCGGTCACTTCAGGGAATTGCTGCCGGATCAGCGGCACGAAGAGCTGGTTGAGCGCCTCGCCGATCCGAGACGGCTCGTCCGGCGGCCGGCCCGTGAAGGTCGAGAGGTACACAGGCTGACGTCGGCTGGTGACCGCCGTCACGCGCATTACGGGGAAACGTTCGACGGAATTATAGTACCCGGTGTGATCGCCATAGGGCCCCTCGGGCGCGGTTTCGGTCGCGGAAACAAAACCCTCGATGACGATTTCGGCCTCGGCCGGTATCGCGAGCGGGACCGTGAGGCATGGCGCGAGGTCGGGCCGTTCGCCGCGCAGGATGCCGGAGAAGCGCAGCTCGGACAGCGTCTCGGGCAGCGGCAGCACTGCGGCAAGGATCGTGGCGGGATCGGCGCCGATGACGATCGCGACCGGCATGTCGCGCCCGAGCGCCTTCCATTGCTGGTGATGCCGGGCGCCGCCGCGATGCGCGAGCCAGCGGATGATGGCGCGGTCGCGCCCGAGCACCTGCATGCGGTAGACGCCGACATTCTCCTCCTGGTCGGCCATCGCGGATTCCGTCGGCACGGTGATCACGAGTGGCCAGGTGATCAGCGGCGCCGGCTCGCCGGGCCAGCAGATCTGGACCGGCAATTTTGCAAGATCGACGTCGGGCCCCATCGCGACGCAGTCCTGCACCGGGGCCGCCGCGCGTGTGCGCGGGCGCGTCGACAGCGCGGCGCGCGCGAGCGGGATCTTGTCGAGGGCATCCCTGATGCCGTGCGGCGGCCGCGGCGCGCGGAGCTCGGCCATCAGCTCGCCGAGCTCTCCGAGACGATCGGGCGTGATGCCCATTCCCCACGCGATCCGCTCGACTGTTCCGAACAGGTTGGTGAGGAGCGGCATCTCCGACGCGCTGCCGTCGGCCTTGACGGGCTGCTCGAACAATAATGCAGGTCCGTGTGCCTCGAGCACACGCCGGTGGATTTCCGTGATCTCGTGGACGACGGAGACCTTCTCGCGAATGCGTCGCAACTGCCCCCGGCTTTCGATGAAGCGCAGGAAGTCGGACAAGTCGCGAAAGCGCGGCACATCACGTTGCAACTGGACAAGCTCCCAAAAATCAGAGCTAGCCGGGTTGTTTTCGGTCTTCATTGTTCCGGCTCAAATACAGCGGCGTGCAATCCGTCCAGATGTGTGGCCATGAATGATCCGTCCGCCGCATCGCCCGGCCCGTTGCCGACGATTCCGCCCCTTGTCGCATTGGCCATGCGTCCCCTGCCTCTGCTGCCGCTGCAGCTCGTTCTCGCCGGCGTCCTGCAGCGGATCCATCGGCGCAACCCCGCAATATTCGACCGGCTCGGTGATCACGCGCGCGCGCGGTTCGGTATCAAGCCGATCGATCTGCCGTTCGCCTTCGTGGTCGAAGCCAGGCCGCGGCGCTTGTCGGTGGTGCGCGACTTGCCGCGAAGCCCGGATGCGCGGATCTCGGCCTCGCTCGCCAATCTGCTGGCTCTGCTCGAAGGCAGGGTCGATGGCGATGCCCTGATGTTCTCGCGTGAGCTTGTGGTCGAGGGCGATGTCGAGGCGGTGCTGGCGCTGCGCAATGCGATCGACGACGCCCAGCTCGATCTGGCCGAAGAGCTGTCCTCGCTGTTCGGCCCCCTGGGCGCGCCGGCGAGGCGCGCCTTCGAGGCCGCCCGTGGCCGCGTGATCGCCTCATCGGGCCATGGCGGGCAATCGAGATGATGGAATTGATCTGTCCTGCCGGCACGCCGGCGGCGTTGAAGAGCGCCATCGATGCCGGCGCCGACGCGATCTATTGCGGCTTCAACGACGAGACCAACGCGCGCAATTTTCCGGGGCTGAATTTCAGCCGCGACGAAATGCGCAAGAGCATCGCACTGGCGCATGGCCGCGGCGCAAGGGTCCTGGTGGCCATCAACACTTTCCCGCGTGCCTCAGCCGTCGACATCTGGCATCGCGCGGTGGACGATGCGGCGAGCGCGGGGGCCGATGCGCTGATCCTCGCCGATATCGGATTGATGGATTACACGGCGAAGCGCCATCCCAACCAGCGCTTGCACGTCTCGGTGCAGGCCGCGGCCGCCAATCCCGATGCCATCGCCTTCTACGCTGAGAATTTCGGAGCGCGCCGCGTCGTGCTGCCGCGCGTCCTGAGTGTGCCCGAAATCGCCGAGATCACCCGGGAGTCGGCCTGCGAGACCGAGGTCTTCGTGTTCGGTGGCCTCTGCGTCATGGCCGAAGGGCGCTGCTCGCTCTCGTCCTATGCGACCGGCAAGTCGCCGAACATGCAGGGCGTCTGCTCGCCGCCGAGCCATGTGACTTACGAACAGACTACGGAGGGGACGAAGTCCAGTCTCGGCGGTTTCACCATCAACCGGTTCGCCGTGAGCGAGCCCGCGGGCTATCCGACCCTGTGCAAGGGGCGCTTCTCGACCGCGCAGGGCGCCGGCTATATTTTCGAGGACCCCGTCAGCCTGGATGCCACGGCGCTGCTCAAGGGCATGCGCGATGCCGGCGTGACCGCGCTCAAGATCGAGGGCCGCCAGCGCGGCCGTGCCTATGTCGAGAGCGTGGTGCGCCATTTCCGCCACGCGCTCGCCGCGCTCGAGAGCGGCAGTGAGGCGGACATCGCAAGCCTGAAGCCGTTCACCGAAGGGCAGGCCTCCACGCTCGGCGCCTATCGCAAGACCTGGCGCTAAACTTGTCGACTATGTGAGGTCCGGAAGATGCAACTCAGCCTCGGTCCAGTTCTGTACAATTGGGCGCCGGAACGCTGGCGCGACTTCTATTTCCGGATCGCTGACGAAGCGCCTGTCGACGCCGTGTCCGTCGGCGAGATCGTCTGCTCGAAGCGATCGCCGTTCTTCGCAGACCACATCCCGGCCGTGGTCGAGCGGCTGCAGAGCGCAGGCAAGCAGGTGCTGCTGGGTTCGCTGATCCTGGTCTCGCTGCGGCGCGAGCGCCGCCAGACCGAAGAGCTGGCGGCGGCCGAAGGCGTGCTGGTCGAGGTCAATGATCTGACTTGTCTCAGGGCGCTCGCAGGCCGACCGCACGCCATCGGGCCGTTCGTCAACATCTACAACGAGGCGAGCGCGGCCTTTCACGCCGCGCGCGGTGCGAGGCGCATTTGCCTGCCGCCGGAATTGCCGCTGGCCTCGGTGGCGACGATCGCGAAGGCTGTTCCCGACATCACGACCGAGGTGTTTGCGTTCGGCAGGGTGCCGCTGGCCATCTCCGCGCGTTGCTATCATGCGCGCCTTCACAAGCTCGCCAAGGACAATTGCCGCTTCGTCTGTGAAAAGGACCCGGATGGTTTGCTCTTGAACACGCTGGGGCAGCAGGACTTCCTGACCATCAACGGCGTGCAGACGCTGTCGCACAGCTGCGCCAATCTGCTGGGCGAGGCCGGCTTACTGCACGAAAGCAACGTCGGATCACTGCGCCTGTCGCCGCAGGATTGCGACATGGTCGTCGTCGCCAAGGCCTTTCGCGACGTGCTGGACGGCCGCGACGATGTCGACGGCGGCAACCGCCGGCTTGCTGCGGCCTATCCTGGTGTGCCGTTCTCGAATGGCTTCCTGTGGGCAGAGCCAGGGCACGTCTATCGTCAGGCCCGATCAGGGGATGCGCAAGGCTCAACGCAAATCGGGCCTCTCTGAACGAATTCGGCGTCGCGAGTGCTCAGAAATTCGCGGCCATTGCGGCCAGACGTCGATGGGCCCTTTCCCGCGCAGCCTCGATCGGCTGCTGCGGTCCCGTGGTTGGCCCGATCGGCACGAAGCGGACGTTGTCGATACCGATGAAGCGCAGGATGTCTCGCAGGTAGGGCGTTGCCATGTCGATGCGGCCGCGGTTCATGCCGGTGGCAAAGTCACTGCCGCTGGCGAGAATCACCAGCGTCGGCCGGTCCTTGAGCAGTGGCAGATAGCCCTGTGACGGGTCGAACCGGAACGTCAGTCCAGGCTGCACGATGATGTCGAGCCACTGCTTGAGCTTGTAGGGAATGCTGAAGTTCCACATCGGGGTCGAGATCAGCACGCGATCGGCCAACGAAAACCGCAGCGCCATTCGCTCGGCCTCCGCAAAGCTGTCGCGTTGCGTGTCGTTGAAGGCTTGCCCGTTCATCCGTGCATATTTGGCCTCGGCGATGGGGCCTGAGAATTCCGGCATCCGCTCCCGCCAGAGGTCCACGACATCGAGGTCCCAGTCCGGCCGGGCCCGGCGAAAGCCGTCAAGAAAGACGCGCGCGCCGGCGGTCGACTCGGAGTCAGGGCGCGGTGAGCAGGAGAGGTGCAAAATCTTCGCCACCGCTCATCCCAGCGCTTTGATAACGGTGTCTGCCCTCGTGACGATCGCGACGTTCTGCATGGCGAAATTGATCGACGCGTTGTGCCAGTCGGGGTTCATGGTCGAGCAGCAATCTTCGGGGACGATCATGAAGTAGCCCTTGTCCGCCCCGGTGCGGGCGGTATGCTCGACCGACATGTTGGTCCAGGCACCGGTGTTGATGATCATGTCGCGCCCGGTTGCCTTGAGGATTGTCTCCAGCCGCGTGCCCTCCCAGGCGCTCATCCGCATCTTCTCGACAATGAAATCGCCGGGCCGGGGCTCGAGGCCGGAGACAGGCGCCGCGCCCCAGCTTCCGCGCACCATCGCCTTGCTGTCGACGAGGCCTTCGAACAGCGGTGCGTTCAGCGTGACACCGGGCGCGCCCGGCTCGACGACGAACCAGACGTGGATGATGGCGACGCCGCGGGCCCGCGCGGCTTCTGCGAGGCGGCGGACATTCTCGACGACATGCTGCTGCTTCGCGTGCCCGGGAGCGCCTGACTCGGCGAAGGCGCCGCCGTCCATGACGACGTCGTTCTGCAGGTCCTGGATGATCATGGCGCATCGCTGCGGATCAAGCCGCATGTCGCCGTCAGCGAGGATAGGCGCTGCCGGCGAGGCGCCTGCCGCCGGGCCGCCGCCGCTTCGCCGGCCGCTCATGTAAGGCTCATGCCGCGGGCCGACCTTGGTCGGAATGGCATAGACCGAATGTGTCGAGGTCAGATAAAGCGTGCGGAAATCCGGCCCGCCCCAGGCGAGGTTGGCGACCATCTCGGGCACGCGGACCTTGCCGAGCAGTTCGCCGCGCGGCGAATAGACCCAGACCCCGCCGGGCGCGGTGACCCAGACATTGCCGTGCTGATCGCACTTCATGCCATCGGGCAGGCCGGCTTCAAGCTCGGAGCGGACGCCGCTTGCGAACACCCGCGTATTCGACAGCGAGCCGTCGGCGTTGACGTCGAAGACGCGGATCAGCGCCTGCACGGTGTCGTTGACATAGAGCAGCTTCTCGTCCGGCGAGAAGCACAGGCCGTTCGGCTGGTCGAACAGATTGCGCTCGACCACGAGCTTCGGCTCACCGCCGGGCACGAGGCGATAGACGCCCTGGAAGCCGAGCTGACGCGGACGCTCGACGCCATAGACCGGCATACGGCCATACCAGGGGTCGGAGAAATAGAGCGCGCCGGAGGAGTGCACGCAGACGTCGTTCGGGCTGTTCAGCTCCTGGCCCTGGAAGTGCGAAGCCAGCACCTCGCGCCGCCCGTCCGGCCGTTCGCGGACTAGCTGCGAGGTCGCGTGCTCGCAGACGATCAGATTGAGCTCGGCATCATAGGTCATGCCGTTGCACTTGTTGGAGGGACGCTTGACCTCGGCCACGCCGCGCCGCGCATCCCAGCGCCGGCGCACGTCACCCGGCATGTCCGAGAACAGCAGATAGTGATCGACCGGATGCCAGATCGGCCCCTCCGTGAAGTCAAAGCCGGTGCCGACCTGCGCGACCGGCGCATAGGGGTCGATCAAAGTTTCGAACTCGCTTCGCAAGGTGACGTGCGTCATCGGTCGATCCCCAAGATCATCTCAAGCCGGGAACCAGTTGCGTGCGGGCAAGGACTGCACGATCGGTCCGGGGACCTGATCGTGCAGGCGCCCGACGACGTTGCCGCCTTCGATCTTGGCGGGACGATCGTGCACCGGCAGCAGATAGCGCGAGTTGCTCAGCAGCTTCTTGATCGAGGCCTTCTCGGCGCGCTTGCTGGTGCCATGGTTGCCCGTCGTGCGCGGCTCCCAATCATGGATCTCGTTGAAGGGCGTCACGATCTGGTCGTTGAAATCGTAGATCACGTCGCCGCAGATGGTGGCGATTCCGTCGGCCGTCTCGACGATGACGTTCATCGAGCCCTCCGTATGCGCATTGGCCGCGTCGCAATAGACGCCGGGCATCAGCTCGATCGGGCCGGTGATCTCGAGGTCGAGGAAGCGCAGCGCTCTCTTGGTGTGCAGGCGGTCGATCAGGTGCTTGATGTCGGGCGCCGGATATTGCGGATGCATCAGGCCGGAGACGGAATATTCGAGCTCCTTGCGATTGAGCACGACGGTCGTGTTCATCGGGAACAGATCGTCCTTGCCGGCGTGGTCGATATGCAGATGGGTGTGGCAGACGAAGCGGACGTCGCCCATGCGCACTCCGTGGCGCGCAAGCTGGTTCTCGATCATGTTTTCGTGGTACTGCAGCCCGCGCATGCCCAGCGTCTCCATGATCTGGTTGGAGCGGTAGCCGGTGTCGACCACGACCGGATATTTCCCCCCGAGGATCAGGAAGCCGAGGGTAAGGACGCGGCGGGTGCGGCCGCAATCGCGGCCGAGCACCAGAAAGCTCGATTCCAGCTCGATATCGCCATAGTCCAGGATCTTGATCTCCAGCGCCATTCGTTGCCCTCCCTCATCTGTTTCTTGTCTGTCAAAGCCGGTAGACGCGCGTTGCCGTCGTCCTGAAGATGGCGTCCTGCTGCTCCGCGCTGAACGGTGCGGCGGCCTTGCGAAAGGCGCCGACGAGTTCACGATAGCTGGTCCACAATTTCTCGATCGGGAAATTGGAGCCGAACAGGCAGCGCTCGGCGCCGAAGATCGCGACGGTATCCGCGAGCACGGCGGCGATGTGCGCGGGATCGTTGCGATGGATGAAGGTGCCAAGCCCGGAGAGCTTTGAGACCACGTTCGGACGGGCCGCGAGCCGGGCCATGCCGCCGCGCCAGGCGGCGCGGCCGGCGGGCGAGAGATCCTCCAGCATGCCGGCATGCTGGAGGATGAAGGTCACGTCGGGACAGGCTTCGGCCAGCGCTGCGGCGTTCGGCATCTGCGGGGTGAACACCTGCAGGTCGAAGCTCCAGCCATAGTCGGCGAGGCGCGCGACGTTGCGGCTGATCATCGGATCGGCGCAGAGATCGGCGTGGGCTGCAAAGCGGTACAGCGGGTTCTCGTGCCAGTGCAGCTGCATGCGCACGCCGCGCACCAGCTTGTAGCGCTTCAGGCGATCGAGCTGCGGACGCACGTCGTCCACGGCGAAATTGGCATAGGCGACGATCGCGTGCGGCCAGCCGTGTTCGTCCGCAGTCTGCTGCACCCACGCGGCCTCGTCCTCGAAGCGGTCGTTGGCCCAGTTGGTTTGCACATAGACCGAACGCGTGACGCCGGTACCCTTGAGGTCGTCGAGATATTCCTGGATCGGGTAGTCGCGCCGGATCGGCTCGTAAGGTCCGAAGATGCGCGGCTGCATGGGGCCGATCAGCCAGGGCAGGTCGGCCTGCCGCCAGATGTGATGATGGCCGTCGACAATATCGGTCACGCCGCTCTCCTTCGTCCCAACGCCAGAATATGCGCGACGATCGACGCGCTCGAACCGCCATCCAGGAGGTCGTCGACGAAGCGCTCGATGGCGACGAGTGCCTCGGTCTGCGGGCGGAAGCCGGGGCTTGTCGCCAGCGGCGTCAGCCAGCTCAAGCGCCAGGCCCGCCGCGACAATTTCGCGACGGCGTCGCGAAGTGCATCGGTCTCCCCGCGCTCGAGTCCGTCGGAGACGATGACTACGGCGGCGCCGCGCGCATAGCCGCCGAAGCGGGGCACGGCGAGGAAGGCCTGGAGCGCGTCGCCGATGCGGGTGCCGCCGTCCCAGTCGCTGACCAGATGCGCGGCGGCGTTCATGGCCTGCTCGCGGCGCTTCAGCCGCAACGGCCGAGTGACGCGGGTCAGCCGCGTGCCGAAGGTGAAGACCTCGACACTGGGCGCGGCCTGCACCAGCGCATGCGCGAGCTTCATGTTCTCCTCGGTGCGGCTCTTCATCGAGCCGGAGACGTCGATCAGCAACAGCATCTTGCGCGGGCGCTGGCGCCGCTTCATGTGGCCGAGCCGCAGGATCTCGCCGTCGCTGCGGACAGAGTCGCGTAAAGTGCGGCGGAGATCGGTGAACGGCCCGCGGCGGGCGCGCATGCGGCGATGGCCGCGCCGACGCGGCAGGCGTCGCGGTGCCTCCCGCGTCAGGCGGCGCAATGCGTCCATGCTCGATGTCGCCCCAAAGCGACGTTCGACCAGCGCCTCGCTTCGGGTCGCGGTGAGACCGGACTCATTGGCCTCGTCGGAGAGCAGGGGCTCTTCGTTGCCGCGGCCCTCCTCCTGGAGGCGGACTGTCTCGTCGTCCTCGCCTTCGTCGTCTCGCGCGATGGCTTCGCTACCGCGGAAGTGGAGATCGAACAGCCGGTCGAAGGTCGCCCGGCGTTCGGGCGGCGGAGCCAGCGTCGCCAGGGCGGCTTGCCTGATGTGCTCGATGGTGCGCGGGCCGAGCAGCTCGATCGCGGCGAGGAACGTGGTGGTTTGCTCCGGTGCGACGGCAAAGCCGTTCGCGCGCAGCAACGGGACGAAAGCGACGAAGATGCGCGCGGCGCGCGGCAGCTGCGGCTCGGTGGTCATGCGGTCGCCTCCGCGAGCATGGCGTCGAGCCGCGGCGAGATGAAATGCAGGTCCTCTTCGTCCTTCAGCGCCACGCCGATCGAGCGCTTGAACGCATCGGGCCAGCGGGCCCCGCCCTTGTGCAGGAGCGTTGCGGCCTCGGCCCAATCGACGGCCTCGGCAATGCCGGGCGCTTTGCTCAGCGGCTCGCGCCGCAACTTCTCCACGGCTGCGACGACGGCGCGGGCGGTGGCCTCGGCGACGCTGGAGGCGCGCATCATGATGATCCGCGCCTCGCGCTCGGCGGTCGGATAGTCGATCCAGTGGTAGACGCAGCGCCGGCGCAAGGCCTCATGCAAATCGCGCGTCCGGTTCGACGTCAGCACGACCACGGGGCGTTCCGCCGCGCGAACCGTGCCGCGCTCGGGAATCGAGATCTGGAAGTCGGAGAGGAATTCGAGCAGGAACGCCTCGAACTCCTGGTCGGCGCGGTCGATTTCGTCGATCAGGAGCACGGTGGAATCGGGCGCACGAAGCGCGGCCAGCATCGGCCGCTCGATCAGGAAGGTCTCGCCATAGATGTCGATGCTCTCGTCGCCGGCCTGGCGGATCGCGAGCATTTGGCGCGGGTAGTTCCACTCATAGAGCGCGGCGGACGCATCGATGCCCTCGTAGCATTGCAGGCGGATCAGGCGGCGGCCGAGCACGGCAGCGATCGCCTTGGCGGCTTCCGTCTTGCCGACGCCGGGCGCGCCTTCCAGCAGCAGCGGCTTGCCGAGCGCGAGGCCGAGATAGGCTGATGTCGCGAGGCCCTCGTCGGCAAGGTAATAGGCTGCCCGCAGCGCCTTCTCCAGCGCCTCGGGGCTGTCGATGCCGACGATGTTGCTGCGAACCGCCACGACCGATCCTCTAGCGCCGCGCCTGCGGCCGCGCGCCGCCCTGGGCCTTGATCGCGCGCAGCACCTTTTCGGGCGTGATCGGCAGGTCGTCGATGCGCACGCCGACGGCGTTGAAGATCGCATTCGCAACGGCCGGCAGCACCGGATTGGCGCACATCTCGCCGGGGCCCTTGGCTCCGAACGGACCATCGGGAGCGGGCCGTTCCAGCACCGCGATATCGTGCGGGCAGATGTCGCCAGGGCCGGGCATCAGATATTCGACGAAGTCGCGGGGGCCGTGAACGGGATCGGGATAATAGGGCTCCGGGGTCTCAAAGAGCGCGTGGCTGACGCCCATCCAGGCGCCGCCGACCAGCTGCTGCTCGACCAGACGCGGGTTCAGCGCCCGACCGAGCTCATAGGCGGAATCCATGCGGACCATCGCGACATCGCCGGTCTCGTCGTCGACCTCGACCTCGGCGACGAGGCAGGCATGGGCGTAACAAGTTGCCGGCGACATCTCGCCGGTTTCAGGATCGACGTTGGAGAGCGGGACGAGAAAGATGCCGCGGCCCGAGATCGTCTTGCCCTGCTTGAACTGCGCGGCAATCGCGACATCCTTGGTCGAGATCGACCGATGCGGCGCGCCCTTGACGTGAATATTGCCGCGGCCATCGGTTTCGAGATCGGCGGCATTGACCTCGAGCTCCTCGGCCGCCGCCTCCATCATCACGCCGCGGGCCTCTCGCGCCGCAGCCATCACGGCGTTGCCGACCCGGTGGGTGCCGCGCGAGGCGAACGAGCCCATGCAGTGCGGGCCGGTGTCGGAATCCGCCGTGTCGACATAGACGTCCTCGACCGGCACGCCGAGCGTCTCGGCGCAGATCTGCCGCGTCACCGATTTCATGCCCTGTCCGAGATCGATCGACGACAGCGCCACTGTGAATTTGCCGCTGGGATTGGAGTGAACCAGGGCCTGGCTCGGGTCGCCGCCAAGGTTCATGCCGATGGGATAATTGATCGACGCCATGCCGCGTCCGCGATGCCTGGTCATGTCAGCGTCTCCTTGTGCCGAACACGGATGAGAACCGCGTCGCGCCATGCGACGGCGCGGCCGGACGCGGCGGGGGAGGCGGCGGCGTCGGCGGGGGCGGATCGCGCGGCGGCTCCCGCGTCGCGGTCACGGGCGCGCGGTCGTAGCTCGTGCGCTGCTGTGCAGGCGCAGCCGGACGCGCGCGCGACTCCGTTGGCGTCGTCGGGATCGCCGCGCGGCTGCCGCCGCCGTCCTTGCGCGAGGAGGCGCGCTTGAACTCGTCGCGGATCGGCCATTTGGCTTTCTCGGCCGCGACCTGAACGCATTCGATCAGCGCGGTGTTCTTGGCCTCGCGCCGGTGCGCCTTCATGTCGCCGTCGCGATAGGCGTTGAGGATGCGAAACTCCATCGGGTCCATGCCGACGAGGTTTGCGAGCTTGTCCATCTGGCATTCGATCGCAAAGTCCATCGCGGTGACGCCGAAGCCGCGCATGGCGGTCGCGGGCGTCCGATTGGTGAAGACGCAATAGACGTCGCCATAGACGTTCGGGATGGTGTAGGGGCCGGGCAGGTGGGCGGCGCATTTCACCGCGGCATAGCTCGACAGCCGCGTATAGGCGCCGCTGTCGAAAAAAGCGCGGATCTTGCGGGCGACGACGCGGCCGTCGCGCATCACGCCGTCCTTGATGTAGATGCGTTCGGCGCCGCGCGGCGGACCGTACTGCATCTCCTCCTCGCGCCCGAATACGTAGCGGACGGGGCGTCCCGTCAGCATGGCGCCGAGGATCGCGAGCGGCTCAGTCAAGGTGTCGACCTTGCCGCCGAAGCCGCCGCCGACGGTGCCGCCGATGAAGTGGAACGTGTTGGAGGGCACGTCCAGAATCTTGGCGCAGGTGTCCACCGAGAAGAACAGCGCCTGGGTCGAGGTGTAGACGACGTAGCGGCCATTGGTGTCGGGCGCCGCAATCGCGCCGTTGGTCTCAGTGGGGGCGTGCTCGATCGGCGACATCTGGTAGCGCTGCTCCAGCAAGTGGTCGGCGCTCGCGAGCGCCGCGTCGGCATCGCCGAAGCGCAGGCGCTGGTGGTCGTAGACGTCGTGATAGATGAAGGCGTTCTTCGGATAGGTCTCGTTGACCACGGGCGCGCCGGGTTTCAGCGCGTCCTCGACGTCGAACAGAGCCGGGAGTGGCTCGTAGTCGACCTTGACCTTTGCGATGGCCTCGAACGCCTCGCGCTCGCTGTCGGCGACGATGGCGAGGATCGGCTCGCCCTTGTAGCGGACCTTGTCGACCGCCAGCGACGGCTCGTCATCCTTGCCGAAGTTGATCAGGCTGAGAAGCGTGTTGAGATTGACCGGCACGTCGGTGCCGCGGATGATCCGGCGCACGCCGGCCGAACGTTCGGCCTCGGTGGTATCGATGCGACGGATCCTCGCATGGGCCTGTGTCGAGCGCACGACCTTCAGGTGCAGCATGCCCTGCAGCTTGTGGTCGTTGAAATAGCTCGACGTACCCGTGACATGGCCGAGCATGTCCTGGCGCTGGGTGCCCTTGCCGATTTCTTTTAAGTTATCGTCGCGCTCGTCGGCGAAGATGTCCTTGCGCAGTTCCAGCATGATCTACCTCAGGCGCTGACCCGGCCGCTCGCGGCGGCAAGGATGGCATTGATGATCGGCTCATAGCCGGTGCAGCGGCAGATGTTGCCGGAGATGGCCTCAATGACCTCGTCGCGGCTCGGCGAGGGATTGCGGTCGAGCAGCGCCTTGGCGGCCATCAGCATGCCCGGGGTGCAATAGCCGCACTGGGCGGCGAAATGGTCGGCGAAGGCCCGCTGCAGCGGGTGCAGGTTCGGGCCCTGCTTCATGCCGTCGAGCGTCTCGATCGAGCGGCCGGCCACCGTCTCCGCCAGCGTCAGGCAGGAGAGATGAAGCTCGCCGTCGATCAACACACTGCAGGCACCGCAGCCGCCCTGGCCGCAGCCGAATTTCGGCGTCATGTCGCCGATCAGCTCGCGGAGCGCCACCAGGAGATTGGTGCCGCCGTCGACGAAGATCGCGACGTCGCGACCGTTGTGACGAAATTGCAGGGGTATCTTGGACATGACGAACTATTCCCTGTCTAATCCTGGCCGGAGAGCAGGCGGCGCAGATGGACGCCGACGATCTCGCGGCGATACCAGGCGCTGCCGAGCGCGTTATCGGATGGCGATGTCCCCTCGGTCGCCGCGGATGCGGCCGCCGCGATGGTTGCAGTGTCCAGCGAGCGGCCCTCCAGCGCGCGCTCGGCGGCGCGGGCGCGGATCTGGGTCGGTGCCATCGATCCCAGCGCGATCCGGGCGCCCGCGATCCGGCCGCCGCTGATCGGCAGATGCGCGGCAAGCGTGATGACCGAGCCGCCTTTCGGCTTGATGCGTGCAATCTTGCGATAGCGGAACGCTTCGCTGCTCGCCGGCCGTGTGCAGGAGACCGACAGCACCAAGGTTCCGGCCTGACGTTCGCGCGCCTGCAAGAACTCTTCGATTGGGATGTCGCGTGAACCAAAGCCGCCGGCGACGGCGACGGTGGCATCGAGCGCCAGCAGCGCCACGGTGAAATCGCCATAGGGACTGGGCGCGAAGAGATTACCGCCGACCGTGCCCATGTTGCGCACGGCGGGACCGCCGATCGAACGGGCGGGCGCGTGCAGGAAGGCGAGGTCCCGTTCCGCAAGGATGCGCGCGAAGGTGATGCCGGCGCCGAGCGTGATGCGCGGCCCCGAGGCGTCGATCCGGGTCAGCGCCTGGTCCTGGGCGCGGACCACCGTCGAGATCGCAACATCGCCCTCGTTCAACGAGCGCATCACCAGCGTGCCGCCGCCGAGATAGCGCGCGGTGCGGTCCGAAGAAAGCGCCCCCGCCGCTTCGCTGGCGCTTGCAAACGTCTTCACTGTCACGGCCATGACTATGCGGCCTCCCTCAGATGCCGGCGGATCGCCTCGAATCCGGCCTGGTAAATGTCTTCTGCGACCATGTGGGTGATGCGGTCGCGATCCTCCGGCTTGGTGGTGAAGCGGGATTCCCAGTGCCAGAAGGTGCGGTCGCCGTCGGTGACCGGCAGCAGCCGGACATGGGCGACGTAGTTGAACATCGGCACCGGCGTATCGAGCAGGCAATAGCTGAAGGACTGTTCCAGGTCCGACAGTGCCAGCAATTGCTCGCGCAGCTCGGAGCCGTCGTTGAGCTTGAACCGCCTGATGCAGCCGATCTTGTCGGAGGATTGCGCGCGCTCGATCGAGGAGGTCGCAACAACCGGATGCCAACGATCGTGCCCGTTGAAATCGCGCAGTACGGTCCACACCGCATCGGTCGGTGCGTCCAGGATCGTGCTCTTGACGATATGCGGCAAGGTCAGCCTCCGAACACGCGCTTGAGCGCATCGAACCCGCCCTGGAACACGCCGCCGCCGATATTGTTCACGAGCTCGGCCTCACGCTCCGGCGCGCAATCGAATTCGGCGGTCCATTCCATGAAGGTCTGATCGCCGTCGGTGACGGGGGTCAGCCGCAGGGTTGCGACGTAGTTCTCGACACCCATCGGAGATTCCAGGATCGAATAGGTGCAGAACATGTCGTAGTCGGACAGGCCAAGCAGCTTCTCGCGGATGCGGTCGCCGTTGCGCAGGCGAAAATCCCGCACACAACCGATCTTGTCCGAGGGCTCGCCGCCCTCGATACGGCTTTCGGCGATGGCCGGATGCCAGTTCGGCATGCCGTTGAAATCGCGGACCCGCGCCCAGACGCGGTCGTTGCGGGCATTGACGACGGTGGAGACGTAGACGCGAGCCATGGCGCAACCTCAGCTCTTCTTCCTTGGCCCGCGCTCGGCCGGCGGCTCGCCACCTTCGGCCGAGGGGGTCGGCGAGGCCGCCGGCTTGTCGCCGCCACCTCCGCCTCCGCCGCTCTTGCGCGCGGACTCCTTGATGCCCTGCATGTCACGGGCTTCGCGGATCAGGCCCGGCATTTTGGCGAGACTGCCGCCTTCGACGCCGATGTCCGACAGGATCGAGTCGATCAACGGCGCCTGGACGCGATAGCGCAGGGCGGAGTCGATCACTTCGTCGGTAGCGCTGCGGCCGCCATTGCCGCCGTGGCCGTTGCCGTTGAGGCCATCGACCTGAAGGATGCGGATGCCCTCGATCTTCTCCATCGGCTTGACGCTCTCGCGGACGATGCCCTCGATCCGGTCGAGCAGCTTGCGGCGGAACAGCGAGTAGCGCGCCTGATCGGTCAGCACGTTCTCGGCCTCGTTCAGCATCCGCTGTGCCTCGGCCTCGACGGCGGCGCGCACGCGCTCGGCTTCCGCGGCGATCCGGGTCTCCTCGGCCTGTTTCTCGGCGATCAGCACCTCGACCGTCTTGCGCCGCTTGGCGATCTCGCTCTCGCGCGCGGTAATGACGCGCTCGGTGGCCTCGGTCGCGCGCATCCGCGCTTCCTCGGCCGACGCCTTGGCGGCGGACTCCTCCAGAGATTTCAGATGGATAGCGATGGCCTTCTCCATCAGGACGGTCTCGACCTCCTTCTCGCGGTTGACCTCGAGCTTGCGCAGCTCGCGCTCGCGGCCGACGCGGGCTTCGTCGAGGCCGCGGTCGGATGCGATGCGCGCGCGCTCGACCTCCTCGCGAGAGGCGATCTCGGCCTCCTGCAGCGACTGGACGCGGGCGACCTCGAGCTGCTCGATCGAGCGGCGGCGCTCGATGCGGGCGGCTTCCAGCGCCTGCTCGCGCGAGACGTCGGTGGTCTCGACCTCCTTGCGCGCGACGATCTCGGCCTGCCGGACCTGGCGATCGGCATCGATCCGCTCGGACTTCTTGGTCGACAGCGCGATGACGCGGTCCTCGTCGGCGATCTCGATCGCCTTCTTCTGCTCGATGTTGAGCACCTCGCGCTTCTTGGAGGAATTGATGCGCTCGGCCTCGAGCGCCAGATCGACCGTGATGCGCTGGCGCTCGATGGCGTCGCGCCGCTTCAATTCGGCCGCCTCCAGCACGCCGGTACGCTCGATTTCGAGCGAACGGGTGTCGCGCTCGGCCTGGATACGCTCGGCCGCGACCGCCTTCTCCTGGGCGATGCGGGCCGCCTCGATCGCCTCGCGCGACGCGATGTCGGCCTCCTCGACGGCGCGGTTGCGGGCGATCTCCAGCGAGCGCACGCGCTCTTCCTGGGCGATCCGGCTGGCCTCCGTGGTCTCGCGCGCCGCGATGCCGGCGACGTCGAGCGCCTGGTTGCGCTCGATCTCCAACTGCCGCGTGTTCTGCTCGGCGGCGATCCGTTCGGCGGCGAGCGTCCGCTCGCGGGCAATACGGGCGGCCTCGACCGCACGCTGCGCCTCGATCTCGGCTTCCTGGATGGTGCGCACCTGCTGGATCTCCAGCGCGCGGGTGCGCTCGTCGGAGGAGATGCGCTCGACATTGACGATCAGCGTCTGGGCGATGCGGGCCTTCTCGGTCGCCTCGCGGGCGGCGATCTCGGCCTCGTCGACGGCGCGCGTGCGCTCGATCTCGCGGCGGCGCGTTTCCTCTTCGTTGGCGATGCGGGCGTCGGTGACGACGCGATCCTGCTGGATCCGCGCCTTCTCGATCGCTTCGCGCGCCGCGATCTCGGCTTCCTCGACGGTCCGCATCCGCTCGATCTCGCGCTGGCGCACGTCGCGTTCGGATGCAATCCGCGTGGTGTCGATCGAGCGCTGGTTGGCGATCCTTGTCTTCTCGATCTCCTCGCGTGCCAGCAGCTCCTTCTCCTCGATGGTGCGGGTCCGCTCGATCTCCTTCTGGCGGGTCTCGCGCTCGGAGGCGATGCGGGCCTCCGCGATCGCCTGGTCGTTGGCGATGCGGGCGCGCTCGATGGCTTCGCGGGCGGAGATCTGCGCCTGCTCGGCCTCGGTTTCGCGCAGCGCCCGTTCGCGTGCGACTTCCGTGCGCTGAAGCGCGCGGCGCATCTCGATGTCGCGTTCCTGCTCCAGGCGCGCGGTCTCGCTCTCGCGCTCGATCTCCAGCGCCTGCCGCTCGGCCTCCAGATTGCGCGCGCGGATCTTGATCATCGAGTCCTGCTCGATGTCGTTGCGCAGCTTCCGCTTGGCCTCGATGTCCTGCATCAGCTGGGTCAGGCCTTCGGCGTCGAACCGGTTCGAGGGGTTGAAGAATTCGAGATCGGTCTGGTCGAGATCGGTGATGGCGACCGATTCCAGCTCGAGGCCGTTCTGGGCGAGGGCTTCGGCCGCGTTGGTCTTGACGCGCACAACATAGTCGCCGCGCCGCTCGTGCATCTCCTCCATGGTCATCTCGGAGGCGACCGAACGGATCGCGGAGATGAACTTGCCGGCGAGCAGCGCATGGAGCTGCCCCGGCTCCATGGTGCGGCGGCCGAGCGTGGCAGCCGCGATCGAGACCGCTTCCCGGGTCGGCTGCACCCGGACATAGAAATCGGCCTCGATGTCCACGCGCATGCGGTCGCGGGTGATCACGGCATCCTGCCTGGAGCGAACGATGCCCATCGGCAGCACGTTCATGTTGACGGGCGTGTAATCGTGGATGAACGGCAGCACGAAGGCGCCGCCATTGATCACCACGCGTTCGCCGAGAAAACCGGTCCGGACGAACGAGGTCTCCTTGGAGGAGCGATGGTAGAGCCAGTTCACGATATAGACGCCGACCACGATCACGACGACCGCGACGATCAGCCAGAGGATCAATTCACCGACCAACATCCCCGACATCTTTTCCTCCCTCGAACCTTCAGGCGTTACCGCGCGCCGATCGCCTTGAATTGACGTACCTGCTCCGTCAGCGCCCGCTCCACGGGCAGCCGCTCCATCGAGGAGGCCCCGTAGAAGCCGTGGCAATGGCGGGTGTTCTTCATGATGAAATCGGCGTCGGCGGGATCCGCGATCGGGCCGCCATGCGCCAGCACCAGGATTTCAGGATTGACGCTGAGCGCGGCGGAGGCCCAGGTGTCGATCTGCGCCGGACAGTCTTTCAGCTTCAATGCGGTCTGCGCGCCGATCGACCCGCCGGTCGTCAGCCCCATGTGGCAGACGACGATGTCGGCGCCGGCGATCGCCATCGCGGCGGCCTCCTTCTCGCTGAACACGTAAGGCGTCGTCAGCATGTCCTTGTCGTGCGCCTTGGCGATCATGTCGATCTCGAGCGCATAGGACATCCCGGTCTCTTCGAGATTGGCGCGGAACGTGCCGTCGATCAGGCCGACGGTCGGAAAGTTCTGCACGCCTGCGAAACCAAGCGCCTTCAGCTGGTCGAGAAACGCGTCCATGTCGCGGAACGGATCGGTGCCGTTGACGCCGGCGAGCACCGGCGTCCTCGTGACCACGGGCAGCACCTCGCCGGCCATCTCCAGCACGATGGCGTTGGCATCGCCGTAAGCCATCAGGCCCGCGAGCGAGCCGCGTCCGGCCATGCGGTAGCGTCCGGAATTGTAGATCACGATGAGATCGACGCCGCCGGCCTCCTCGCATTTGGCTGACAGGCCGGTGCCGGCGCCGCCGCCGACGATCGGCTCGCCGCGCTTCGCCATCTCGCGGAACCGCCTCAGAAGTGCTGCGCGTTCAAATCTTGGCATCGCTCACCTCGCTAGTCTCCGCCGCGTGCCGGTGCGGCCGAACAGGGTTCGGAACGCACCGACGATGGCGGCGGCGAAGTCGGGATCGTTGATGTTCTTGGGCGTGCGGATGAGCTGGCGATTGCCGGTCTGCCGCACGGTGCGCTCCAGCGTGCGGAACAGCGCGGCGTCGGCGTCCGGATCCCAGAATGGCTGACCCCGCGCATCGAGTGCGGAGACGCCGCCCTCGGGCAGGAAGAAGCGCACCGGGCCGTCCATCTGGTTGAGCCGTTCGCCGATCCAGCGGCCGATGCGCTCGTTCTCTTCCACGCTCGTCCGCATCAACGTCACTTGCGGATTGTGGACGTGGAATTTGCGGCCGCGGTAGCGCTCGGGAATGGTGTCGGGCGCGCCGAAATTGACCATGTCGAGTGCGCCGACCGAGCCGACATAGGGGACGCGCGTGCGGATGATCGCACCGAAGCGGTCCTCGGTTGCTGGAAACACGCCGCCCATCAGGAGATCGCAGACCTCCGTCGTGGTGAGGTCGATGACGCCGGCAAGCTGGCCGGACTCGACGAGTTTCTCCATGGAGCGGCCGCCGACGCCGGTGGCATGGAAGACCAGGCACTCGAAATCGTCGCGCAGATCGGCGGCGATCTTCTGCACCGCCGGCGTCGTCACGCCGAACATGGTGATGCCGACCGACGGCAGGCCGCCGGCCTCCCGCGCCGTCGCGGCCCGCGCATCCAGCCGCGCCTTGACCATGCCGGCGAGCGCATGGGCGCCGTTGGCCAGCACCGCGCGCGAGATCGAGTTCAGCCCCTGCACGTCGGTGACCGAGTGCATCATGGTGATGTCGGCCGGGCCGACATAGGGCCCGACATCGCCGGAGGCGACGGAGGAGATGATCAGCTTCGGCACCCCGACCGGGAGCGCGCGCATGCCGGGGGCAACCAGCGACGCCGCGCCCGAGCCGCCGGCCGAGATCACGCCGGCGACATTGCCCTGGCGCCGCAGCCAGCTGGCGAACGCGTCGGCCATCGCGGTCACGGCCGCGCCGCGGTCGGGGCCGAATACCGCGGCACCGCCGCGGCCGTGGTTGAGGGCGATCTCCTGCGCGGAGACATCGCAGCTGGAATGCTTGCCGCTGGTCGAGACGTCGACCAGCCGCGTACGCAGGCCGGTTTCGGCGATGATGTCGCGGATGAAGCGCAGCTCGAGGCCCTTGGTGTCGAACGTGCCGACGACCAGCACGACGGGCGGGCCGGCGGTCTGCGCCGCCATCGGCTCGCGCTTGCGCCGGGCCGTCTCGTCGAGCCGGGCGACTTGCGTCGAGAGCGTGCGGGCTGCGGCCTCGATGCGGGCGATCGGCACCGGCTGCGACCATCGGGTCGGCAGCGTCGGATTGGAGACGTAGATGCGGATCGGCCCGTCGCGGCGTGGCGCCGGCGCCGGTTTTGTGTCCGGGCCGGATGCGGGGATGTCGAGATCCGGTTCGAGCTCGGCGTGAAGCCCGACGCCGAGCAGGCGCTGCTGGAGCTCGCGGTCGGCGGCGAGCCGCGCCGAGTCGATGATGCGATTGATGCGGCCATTGACCATGATCGCGACGTTGCGTGAGACCGCGGTGGCGACGCCGATGTTCTGCTCGATCACGAGCACGGACATGTCGCCGTCCTCACCGAGCCGCAGCAGCATCTCCTCGACCTGCGCCACGATGACGGGCGCAAGCCCCTCGGTCGGCTCGTCCATGATCAACAAATGCGGATTGGTGAGCAGCGCGCGCGAGATCGCCAGCATCTGCTGCTCGCCGCCCGAGAGCTGGCCACCGCCGTGATCTTTGCGCTCGGCGAGGCGCGGGAAGGTGTCGTAGATGCGCTCGACCGTCCAGGCGCCGGAGCGCATGCCGCCGGCCAGCCGCAAATGCTCGTCGACGCTGAGCGAGCGCCACAGGCGGCGTCCCTGCGGCACGTAGCCGACGCCGAGCCGGGCGATCTGGGCGGAAGGCCGCCGCGTGATATCCTCGCCGCGGACACGGATCGATCCGCCGCTGACGCCGACCAGCCCCATGATCGCCTTGCACAGCGTGGTCTTGCCCATGCCGTTGCGGCCAACGACCGAGAACACGCCGCTCTCCAGCGTGAGGTCGACGCCCTGCAGGGCGTGCGAGTGCCCGTAATAGACGTCGAGCCCGCGGACCTCGAGCGCGGCGGCAGAGCGGCGGGCCTCATTCATGGCCACCTCCGAGATAAAGCTCCTGCACCTCGGGGTCGGACTGGATCTCTTCCGGCAGGCCCTCCTTGAAGATGCGGCCGTTGTGCATCATCGTGACGCTCTCGACGACGCGCAAGGCGACGTCCATGTCGTGCTCGATGATGATGTAGCCGATATGCGCCGGCAGCGAGGTCAGGATCTCGATCAGCTCGGCCCGTTCGGTCGGCGACAGGCCCGCGGCCGGCTCGTCGAACAGCACGAAGCGCGGGGCGCCGGCGAGCGCGAGCGCGATCTCGAGCTGGCGTTGCTGGCCGTGCGCGAGCTCCGCCACGCGCTGGTCCTTCACGGCGGCCAGATGCACGGCCTGGACGAGGTTGTCGGCCGCGTGCATCAGGGCATCGTTCTGCCCCGGGCGCAGCAACGAGAACCGCCCGCGCGAGACGCCGCGGCAGGCGAGATAGACATTGTCCTGCACGGTGAGGCCGGGGAACAGCGCCGAGATCTGGTAGGTCCGGCGCAGCCCGCGGCGGATGCGTTCATAGGGCGGGAAATGCGTGATGTCCTCGCCGAAGAAGCGGATGGTGCCAGAGGAGGGCGCGAAGTCGCCGGTGATGCAGTTGAACAGCGTGGTCTTGCCGGCGCCGTTGGAGCCGAGCACGGCGCGGCGTTCGCCGGGGCGGACGGTGATGGTGACGTCGGTCAGCGCCGCGAGCGCGCCGAACAACCGCGTCACGCCGCGCAGCTCCAGCGCGGCACCGGCGCCGACGGCCGAGAGGCGTTGGGCGACGCTATCCATGGCCGCGTCCTCCGCCCGGTCGATTTGCAGCCGGTCGCCGGCTCTGGCGCCAACGCTGCCACAGGCCGATGACGCCGTCCGAGGACCAGAACACGATGGCGAGGAATCCGAGCCCGATCAGCAGGCGGAAGCGGTTGCCGTCGAGGCCGAGCCTGACCAGGAAGTCGAGTGCGAAGGTGCGCAGCAGCACGAAGATCAGCGCGCCGATGAAGGGACCGATTGGCCGCGTGATGCCGCCGACGACGGCGATGATCAGCACGTCGATGCAGGCGCCGACGCTGACCGAGCCGGGCGAGATCTGGCGGTAGTTCCAGACCTGGAGCACGCCGGCGAGCGCGGCCACGAAGGAGGCGAAGGCATAGGCGGCGACGCGGTGCGCATTGACGTTGAAGCCGAGCGCCGCCATGCGCCTGGGATTGTCGCGCACGCCCTGAAGGGCGAGGCCAAACGGGGCGCGCGAGAGATATTCGACGGCGAAATAGCAGAGCGCGGCGACCGCGAGCACGACATAATAGAAGGGAATGTCGGCGCGCCAGTTCACGCCCCAGAAGTGCGGCGTCGCCACGGTGTTGATGCCGGTATGGCCGTTGAAGATCGCCCAGTTCTGATTGGTGAAATAATAGAAGGCAGCGCCGATCGCGAGCGTGATCATGATGGTGTAGATGCCTTCGGTGCGCACCGCGAGCGCGCCGCCGAGCGTGCCGAAGGCGGTCGCCAGCGCAAGCGCCATGGGGACCGCGAGCCACCACGGCCAGCCCAGGCTGATATTGGCGTTGCCGCTGACCCCGAACACGGCGACCATGTACGCCGAGAAGCCCGCGATGGTGAGCTGCATCAGGCTGACCATGCCGCCATAGCCGGCGAGGAACATCAGGCTGAGCGCCATGATGCCGAGGATCAGCGTGGTCGCGAAGATCTCGATCAGGAAGAAGCCGCTCGCGATCAATGGCATGATCAGGAGAATGACTGCGACGATCCAGGCGGCGGGATTGTTGATCTCCGGCCATGTCCGCGTGGGCCGCTGCGCTACATCGGCGGGGCGAACGGCAATCCGGGCATCGTGGGCGAGCGACATGTCAGCGCCTCGCCAACAGGCCTTGCGGCCGGATCGCCAGCACCAGCACCATGATCAGGAAGGTCACGACGATGGCATAGGTCGGGATGTAAACAGAGCCGAGTTGCTCGGCGAGGCCGATGATCAGCGCGCCGAGCGCCGCGCCGGGGATCGAGCCCATGCCGCCGACGATTACGACGACGAGGGAGGCGAGCAGGAAGCGGATGTCCTCGCCCGGGGATAATGACTGGAAGGTCCCGCCGACGACGCCGGCGATGCCGGCAAGTCCTGCGCCGAATGCGAACACCGCCACGAAGACGAGCTGGATGCGCACCCCGGTCGCGGCGAGGATATCGCGGTCGTCGACACCGGCGCGGATGATCATGCCGGCGCGGGTGCGATTGAGCGCGAGCCACATCGCCACGCCGATCACGACGGAGGCGGCGAAGATCACCAGCCGCACCAGGGGATACCGGAGATAGACCGGCTCGCCCGAGGATTTGATCGCCGTGACCAGGGGCAGCTCGATGGGGCCGATCAGCCAGTTCGGCGTCTGGATCTGGTAGAAGTCGCCGCCGCAGGCCCACAGCATGAGATCGGCGAACACGATCGAAAGCCCGATCGTCACCATGGTCTGCCTGAGGTCCTGTCCCTCCATCCGGCGGAACACGATCAGCTGGAGCAGGACGCCGACCAGGGCGGTGAGGATGAAGGCGACGATGAAGCTGAGCAGCCAGGAGCCGGTCGCCGTGCTGATGGCGTAGCCGACATAGCCGCCGAACAGATAGAGTGAGCCGTGCGCGAGGTTGACGTTGCGCATCAGGCCGAAGATCAGCGTGAAGCCGCTGGCGACGAGGAAGTAGAGGCCCCCGAGCGTGATGCCGTTGAAGACCGCGTTGAGGAAGACGCGCTTGCGGCCGATGGCCTCTTCCAGGCCCGGCGGCCACACCGCGAAGACTAGCCACAGCCCGACGGCAATGGCAATGATCGAGATCAGCGCCCAGGCCGGATGGCGTTCGACGAAGCGGCTCATGTGCGCAGCCCGCCAGTCCAGGCCCCGCGCCGGAGGTCCACCGAATGCAGGTCAGACAGGCTTGCAGCGGCTGCTAGCCTCACCATGAACGCGCGCTCCCGTCGGTCGCGATCCTCTTTCGGGATCGCGTTGCCCGCATCCTAGCGGGGCTGCGGGGGCGACGTTTGATCGTGAGTATCTTTTCGTGGCCCGCGCTCAGGCGCGCAGAATCTTGGCCGCGCGACGATAATCGGTCGGGGCCATCCCCACATTGGCGGCGAAGAAGCGGGTGAAGCCGCTCTGCGAGGAGAAGCCGAGATCGAAGCCGATATCGGCGATCGGCGTCTCGCTTGCCACCAGCGCTTCGAGCGCATGTTCCATGATCAACGTGTTGAGATAGAGGTTCGGCGTCACGCCGGTCTGGACGCGAAACAGCCGGTAGAAATGCGGTCGCGACAGTCCGGATTCCCGCGCGATCGTATCGAGCTCGATCTCGGCGCCGGGGCTCTCCGACATCATCTTGATGCATTTGCGCACGCGGAAATCGGTGACGGAGCCGTTTGCGCGTGGATCGCGCGCGATCTCGGCCTGCTGCCAGCTTTCGTCGTAGCAGATGTCGATCAGCCGCCGCAGCTCGGAATCCAGGCTGGAGAGCGATGGTGCGCCGCACACGAGCGCGGCGGTCCGCCTGATGTGCTTGTCCAGCGCTGGCGTGCGCCGGAACTGGGTGCGGCCGAAACGCATCCGATGGGTGCCGGATGCATCGGGGGCAAACCATTCGGCATTGACGTAGAGCACGAAGAAGATCGCGCCGCCATCGAGATCGGCGGGCAGGAAATTATGCGGCTCCCAGGGATTGACCGCGACGACGGACGTCTCGTTGAGATCGTGGTGACCATCGGAGACGTCGATGCATGCGGGCATGCCGCCAACATGGAAGATCAGATGACCTTCACGATGGGCGTGAATATTGAAAGGGCGGTTCAACTGATAAACCGTCGCCCGGCCGAACCGGCCGTGGAAGACGGCGAGCGCACGGCTCATGCCTTCCCCTCCCGAATGTTCTTGTCTTTTCGCTCAGCGTTCAACAACGCCGACGAGATTGCAAGAGTGGAGAGCGACCGCGTCAGCAAGTCGCTCCCCGGGTTGTGCGTCGCGGAGGTGATGCGTCAGTACTTCTTACATTCCGGCACGGTGCGGCTCGGCAGCCCGATCTTGGAGAATACGGCCGGGTCGTAGCCGAGCGTCTGGTTCACGTTCGGGATCACCTTCACGACCTTGCTGAACAGCGCGCCCTTACCATCATCGACGACTTCGGTGACGAAGTTGGTGCCGATCGCCTGCCGGTTGGAGTCGAGCTTGATCTTGCCGTTCGGCGCATCGATCTCGATTTTGGCGAGGGCTTCCTTGTACTTGGCCTGGTTGTTGGAGAGGTCGCCATTGACCTGGCGCAGCGCCAGGATCAGCGCCATGGTCGAGTCATAATAGTTGGTGGCCAGCAGCGACGGGCTCGGGAAGCGCTTGTTGGGCGGGAAGGCGTCCTGATAGGCCTTCACGAATTTCTGCCAGCCCGGGTCCTCCCAGGTGTCGGCCTGGCCGCTCGCCGCGATGGTGCCGACCAGGGCATTCTTGGCGTTGCCCTTCGACGACAGGATCGTCTGGTCGATCATGATGGAACCGCCCATCAGATGCGCCTTGCCGCCGGCCTGCTGGTACTGGTTGAGGAAGTTGACGGCGTCGGCGCCGCCGAGCCCGAGATAGATCGCGTCGACATCGTCGGGCAGTGCGGCGATCACCGAGGCGAAATCCTTGGTGCCGAGCGGCACCCATTGCCGGTTGGTGACCTGTCCGCCGGCGCCGCAGAACTCGAGCACGAGGCCGAACACCTGCGTGTAGATGAAGGAATAGTCCTCGCCGACGGTCGCGATCTTGCGATACTTCTTTTCCTCAAAGGCGTATTTGCCGAGGCCGACCTGCCACTGCGCGCCATCCATGTTGTAGCGGAAGAAGTTCGGGGCGGGATCGACATAGGTCGTTTCCTGCGCGCCGGAGGCCGCGTTGATGAAGGTCAGCTCGGGATGGGTTTTCGCGAAGTTCTTCACCGCGATGCCCTCGTCGCCGGAGAGCGGCGAGAGCAGGATCTGCACCTTGTCCTGCTCGATCAGCTTGCGCACGGCGCGTACCGCGCTGTCCGGCGTTGCGTCGGTCGAGGCGACGATGAATTCGAGCTCCTTGTCGCCGACCTTCTTGCCCAGGACGTTGAGGGCCGTCTGGTGGCCGCGCATGCCGTCCTCGCCGAGCACCGTGTAGGTGCCTTCGAGGGTTGCGGTCACGCCCACCTTGATCTTTTCCTGGGCGATCGCTGCGCTTGAAAGAAAAAAGCTGCTCAGCGCGAGCAGTCCCACACTGCATTTCGACATTGTGCTCCTCCCTGTGTGTCGTCTTTTGTCGCCGCGTGGCTCTCGAAAGGCCCGCGGCTTTGATGGGAAAGCTAACCGAAGTCGGACGCGGTGCATGCGTCGGCGCCTCCTTTGGTTTGACGGGCAGTCTCATTTTTGAATGGTGCGGCGCAAATGGTTCCGCGGTGCAACAGGCGGTCACAGGAACGCTTCCGGCGGGGCTCCGTTAGCGGAGCAAATTGCTGGAGCTGTCCATGATCGAATACCCCAAGCCGCCTTATCCTTCGCAACAGCAGCCGATGCCTGGTTCGACGCGTGCGATGAATCCACGCCCCGATCATGGCGAGGAGAGTTATAAGGGCGCCGGGCGTCTGGCCGGAAAGAAGGCGCTCATCACCGGTGGTGACAGCGGCATCGGCCGCGCGGTCGCGATCGCCTATGCCCGCGAGGGCGCGGACATCGTCATCTCCTATTTGAACGAGGACGAGGATGCAGCCGAGGTCAAGGCGCTGGTGGAGCAAGCGGGACGCAAGGCGATCCTGATTCCCGGCGACATCAGCAATCCCGAGCACTGCCGGTCCATCGTGCGTCGCACCGTCGAGGAGCTCGGCGGGATCGATATCCTCGTCAACAATGCCGCCCACCAGGCCACGTTCAAGGACATCGGGGATATCAGCGACGAGGAGTGGCAGCGCACGTTCGAGACCAACATCCACGCCATGTTCTATCTGACCAAGGCCGCCGTGCCTCACATGCGGCCGGGAGCTGCGATCATCAACACGGCGTCGGTGAACTCGGACATGCCCAACCCGACCTTGCTCGCTTACGCCACGACCAAGGGCGCCATCCAGAATTTCACGGGTGGGCTGGCGCAGATGCTGGCCGAGAAGGGCATTCGGGTCAACGCCGTGGCTCCGGGTCCGATCTGGACGCCGCTAATTCCATCGACGATGTCGGAGGAAAGGGTCAAGAACTTCGGCAAGCAGGTCCCGATGCAACGCGCCGGCCAGCCGGCCGAACTTGCAACGGCCTATGTCATGCTGGCCGATCCACTCTCGAGCTACACGTCGGGGGCCACGTTGGCCGTCACCGGCGGGAAGCCGTTCATCTGACGAATGCGCCTCGTCGCGTTGTGAGCACGTGAACCGTGGCGGCGCCGGAGGCCGGGCCGCCACGTCCTGGTCAGCAGATCGATCAGGCGGCGTTGGACGCCTTGGCGTTGACGCCCTTGCGGAGCGCCACCGTGTTCAGCTTGGTATTGGCCGCCTTCTCTTCGTTCAAATTGGTCGTGAGGAAGCGCACGATGTCGTCGTGGCCGAGCTCTTCCGCCCAGGCGATCAGCGTGCCGTAGCGGCACATCTCGTAGTGCTCGACGGCCTGCGCGTTGGCCACGATCGCGGCATCGAGCACCGCCTTGTCCTCGATCTCGCCGGCGGTCGCGTCGGCTTCCTCGATCAGGCCGTCAATGGCCGGACATTGCGTGCCGCTGGGCTCCTTGCCGAGCTTGGCGAACACCTTGTCGAGCCGTTCGACCTGCTTGTTGGTCTCGTCCAGATGAGCTTTCAGGCCGGTAGCGAGATCCCTGTTGGTCGCCTTGTCGATCATCTTGGGCAGGGCCTTCAAAATCTGCTGCTCCGCGTAATAGATGTCCTGCAGCCCGTGCAGCAGCAGGTCTTCCATCGATTTGATGTCCTTGGTGAAGAATCCCATAAAAGACGCCTCCTTTTCACAATGATGGCACTGGAACGCTGCGCGGCCGCAGCTGTTCCATTCCCGTGTGCAGATCAGGAGAGCCGAATGAGCGATGGAGTTGATCATCTTGCTGGCCTGCTCGGACGCGCGGCGATGGACGTGTGGGGCGACATGCCTCGCGACATCCAGGAAGCGCTGTTCGAGACCGCCATGAAGGGACGCGAGACCGAGCGCGAGGAGCTCGCAAGGCTGCTGCACGAGCGCCATCCGCGCACGCTTCATCCGGCCCGGCCGGGATGATGCAGCCGGTGGAACGATCGTACGCGCCGCTGATTGGTAAATTGAGCGACGCGCCGCCGAATGGTTCGCATGAGGCCGCAGGAGGCGCATCGCTCGAATGTTGGAAAATTTGTGAGTCGATCGCCGTGACTGAGGTGAACATCGGAAAATGGTACGACCCGATCTCGGAGCGGTGGATCGTGCCGCGTGAAGCGCGCGCCATCGCCGGCTATGGTCAGTCCGGCGCTGAGAAGGTGCCGGAAAGCCACGAGAGACGCGAGGCGCAGCGGATCTGGCGGCTGTTGGTGGATTGCTGCGCAGGCGAGTGATGCCGAGCCCCGGCCGGCTTTGGACCAAACTGTCGTGGTCCCCTTCAAGCGCCCGTCGAATAGTTGTGATCACACAGCCAAGCCTCTCGTTCCTCGCGATGCGGCCGCCAGCTCCGGGCTTGGGCGAACGCCTCCTGCAACGACCTCTGGCGTCACGCGGGGCAGCCCAGCGTTTCCGTCAACGCTGATCTCGACGACGTCCGGATTGGATCGGTATATTACCACCCCGATTGCAGGCCGACGCCGGAACAAGGATCAGATGATGGACGATACGATTGGCTTCCCCGATCCCGGGCTCGACCTGTCGGACGGCTTCAAGCCGCACACCTCGCATTGGGGCGTGTTTTCCGCGCGTCAGGGCGCGGCCGGGCTGGAGGTCAGGGCCTATGCGGGCGACCCCGATCCGAACGGCATCATCGACAATTTCCCCGGCGCGCTCCGCCATCAGGCGCGCATTTCCCAGCCGGCGATCCGCCGCGGCTGGCTCGAGCGGGGGCCGGGCCCGGACGATCGCCGCGGCCGCGACGAATTCGTTTCCGTGAGCTGGGAGAAGGCGCTTGACCTCCTCGGCGACGAGCTGTCGCGCATCCGCGATACCCGCGGGCCTGGCGCCGTGTTCGGCGGTTCTTATGGCTGGTCGAGCGCCGGCCGCTTTCATCACGCCCAGAGCCAGGTGCATCGCTTCCTCAACATCGCGATGGGCGGCTATGTGCGCTCGGTCAACTCCTATTCCTCCGGCGCGTCCTCGGTGCTGTTGCCGCAAATCCTCGCCGGCTATGAGGACATCACCAAGCGCAACGTCACCTGGGAGCAGATCGCCGATCACACCGACATCGTGCTGGCCTTCGGCGGCATGGCGCTGAAGAACTCCATGGTGGCCGGCGGCTCGATCAGCAAGCATGTCGAGCGCGGCGCCATGGCGGCGGCCCGCAAGCGCGGCTGCGAGTTCATCCTGGTCAGCCCGCTTCGCGAAGACCTGCCCGTCGAGGCCGGCGCGGAGTGGATGACCTGCGTGCCGAGCACCGACACCGCCTTGATGCTCGGCCTCGTCCACACGCTGGTCTGCGAAGGCCTGCACGACCAGGCCTTCCTCGATCGCTACACCGAGGGATGGCCGGTCTTCCTGCGCTACCTCACCGGCGAGAGCGACGGGCAGGCAAAGCATGCCGAATGGGCTGCCGCGATCTCAGGCGTCGAGGCGGAGACGATCCGCAAGCTGGCGCGCCGGCTCGCCGGAAAGCGCGCGCTGATCACCGTCTCGCATTCGCTGCAGCGCGCCGAGCATGGCGAGCAGCCGGTATGGATGGGGATGGTTCTGGCGGCGGCGCTCGGCCAGATCGGCCTTCCCGGCGGCGGCTATGCCTATTCGCTCGGGGCGATCGGCTATTACGGCCGCCGCGTCAACGACGTGCCGGGGCCGACGCTGGGGCAGGGCCGCAACGGCGTCACCGATTTCATTCCGGTGGCGCGCATCGCCGACATGCTGCTCAAGCCGGGCAGCACCTATCGCTACAATGGCGAGACGCGGACCTATCCGGACATCCGCATGGTTTACTGGGCCGGCGGCAATCCCTTCCATCATCACCAGGATATCAACCGCCTGCGCAAGGCTTTTGCGAAACTCGACACGTTCGTCGTGCATGAGCTCGCCTGGACCGCCACCGCCCGTCATGCCGACATCGTGCTGCCGTCGACGATGACGCTCGAGCGCGAGGACATCGGCTATTCCAGCAACGATCCCCTCATGGTGGCCATGCACAAGATCGCCGAGCCGTTCGGGCTTTCGCGCGACGACTACGACATCTTTGCCGATCTCGCCGACCGGTTGGGGGCCCGCGACCCCTTCACCGAGGGCCGTACCTCGCGGCAATGGCTCGAGCATCTCTACGAGCCGACCCGCGCCTCGCTCGCCAAGCGCGGCCTGGAAGCCCCTCGCTTCGACGAGTTCTGGGCGCGCGGCAGCCTGGTCGTGCCGCAGCAGCCCGATGATGGCGGCCGGTTGCGCCGCTTCCGTGAGGATCCTGTCAATCACGCGCTGCCGACGCCGAGCGGGCGCATCGAGATATTCTCGCAGAAGATCGCCGGCCATGGTGATGCGGATTGTCCGGGACATCCCGTCTGGCTCGACAAGACCGACATGCCCAAGCCCGGGGCGCCGTGCTTCCTCGTCGCCAACCAGCCGGTGACGCGCCTGCACAGCCAGCTCGATTTCGGCGGGCACTCGATTGCGGCCAAACATCGCGGCCGCGAGGTCGCGCGGATGAACCCGCGCGATGCTGATGCACGCGGCATCAAGGACGGCGACATCATCCGCCTGTTCAACGATCGCGGTGCGTGCCTTGCCGCGGTCCACGTCACCGACGGCATCGTGCCCGGCGTGGTGCAGCTTCCGACCGGGGCCTGGTACGATCCGATGGATCCCGAAGACGAGGCACCGCTCTGCGTTCACGGCAATCCCAACGTGCTCACCCGCGACGTCGGGACCTCGTCGTTCGCGCAAGGCTGCACTGGGCAGCTGACGGTGGTCGAGGTGGAGAAGTTCACCGGCAATCTGCCGCCGATCCGCGCGTTCGATCCGGTGTAGCCCTCGCGTGCCCTGCCGCAGCACTACGCCGCGGCGCTGGCGATCCAACCGATCTGCGGGGAAGGACGCCGCCGCGGCAGCGCTTCGACCTCGAGCCGCTCGCCCCTGCTGGCGAGGCGCCAGCGTGCCGGTGACTCGCCGCTGATGCGCTTGAACACGGTCGAGAAATGCGCCTGCGTGCTGAAGCCCACGGCAAGCGCGATCTCCGCCAATGGCCGCTCGGTGCTTGCAAGCAGCGTCTTCGCCTGCTCGGTCCGGTGATTGAGCAGATATTCGCGGGGACGGTAACCGGTCGCGGCGCGGAATTGTGCCGCAAAGTGCATCCGGGACAGGCCGGCGACATTGGCAAGCTCGGACAGGCTGATGCCGCGGTGGAAATGATCGGCGATATATTGCTCGACACGCCGCAGCCGCCATTTCGGCAAGGCGTTGACCCTGACGCGCGGCAACTCGATCCGGGTGAGATGCATCGCCAGGGTCCGGCCGATGCACTGCGTGAAACGCCGGTCCTTGGCGTCACTCTGCTCGATCAGCGCCTTGGCAAGCTCTGCGGCGAGCGGATCTCGGAGCAGCACGAGATCATTGAGCCCGTCAGTCGCAACGACATGGGCCGGAAGATGATCCGTGGAGATGTGAACGTGCAGGAAGGCGCATGGCGACTGGAATTGCACGCCGAGAGATTTCGACGGAGCGGTGACATAGAGCGTCCCCGCAGGCATGGTGCCGTCGAAAATGATCTGCCGGTCCCGTGTCAGCTTCGCGCGCGTGGTCTTCAGGGCGATGCCGATGAAATAGCGATCGTCCGGCGTCGTCGTCTCGTGTGACGAGCTGCTCCGCGAGTCCTCCCATCGCGAGATCGTGATATCCTCGATCGCGCCGTCCGGAGTGCGATCGATCCGACGCCATTGGCTCTCACGGGCGATCACCTGCGTCGGGCGAAGAACCTCGTGATCCCGCGAGCCGGCCGGAAAATCGATCCAGGCATGGGTCGCGTGCAAATTGTTCGACATCGCTCGTCCTCTCCTGGCTTTGCCGCGGTTTGCAACGACCGGCAAACGCGCAAACCCAATGCTGTCCATGCTCCGAGGATAGGCGTGAGCTGGCCAGGACGCCCGTTAGTGGTGATTAGGATCTGTTAGATTTTGTGCGCGTGCATCAGGTGCGACAGCCCGCCGCAGACCTTTGATTAAGTCCAATTTGTCGGAGATTTGCCCGCCTGCCCCTGTTTGAGGGGACCTCAAGGAGCATCGCGTGGCGCACAGGGCCTTCGCTGGACCTCGCATCGGTGCCGGGTATAGTCCCTGCGCGTTTCGAGGAAGCAGTCGTCAAGATGAGCAAGATGTGACCGACCTCTCGGCAGGACATGACCGCCAAAGCGGCGGCGCCGGAACGATCCTTGATCTCGATGCCGTCTCATTCGGGCCGTTTTCGCTGCGGTCGCGACTGCTGGAGAAGGACGGGGTGCCGGTCAAGCTCGGCAGCCGCGCGATGGATATTTTGCGCCTGCTCGTCAGCCGTGCCGGCGAGGTAGTGCCAAAGAACGAGATTCTCAGCTACGCGTGGTCCGGACTCTCCGTCGAGGAGATCAGCCTGCGGGTTCATGTCGCGGAGCTGCGCAAGGCGCTCGGCGACGGCAAGGACGGCGTCCGCTACATCACCAACATCCCGAGCCGGGGTTACTGCTTCGTCGCGCCGGTGCTGCGTGGCGGACGCGACGAGCCGCCTGCGCTCACGGCGCGGCCGGCCGAAAAGGTGATGCCGTCTCTGCCGCATCGCCTGGACCGGATGGTCGGGCGGGACGAAATCGTGGCCGAGCTGGCGCCGCGCTTGCTCCGCGACCGTTTCGTCACGCTGCGAGGGCCAGGCGGGATCGGCAAGACCACCATTGCGGTCGCGCTCGCGCATGACCTGTGCGATAGGTTCGAGGGCAACGTTCATTTCCTCGAATTCGGTCCGCTCAAGGACGCCGCGTTGGTGGCGAGCACGGTTGCCGCCGCGCTGGGCCTCGTCGTGCACCACAACGATCCGAGTGGCAGCATCGTGAATTTCCTGCGCGGGCGGCGGCTGCTTCTCGTTCTCGACAGCTGTGAGCACGTCATCGACGCGGTCGCACGTCTCGCGGAAGACATTCACCGCGAGGCGCCCGGCGTCGCCATCCTCGCCACCAGCCGCGAGTCGCTGCTGGTGGCTGGCGAGCAGATTTTCGAACTTGCTCCGCTGCGCGGCCCGCCGCAAGGCACACGCCTCAGCGCCGGCGAGGTGCTGAATTATCCGGCGGCGCGCCTGTTCGTCGACCGCGCCAATGCGGCGGGGCATCGCGACGATCTCACCGACGAGGATGCGGAAGTCCTGGTGCAGATCTGCGGCAAGCTCGATGGCATCGCGCTCGCGATCGAACTTGCTGCCGCGCGCGTCGGTCTCTACGGGCTGCGCGAGATGGCGGCGCTGCTCGACAGCCGCCTGCAGCTCGAATGGCGCGGGCGGCGAACGGCGCCGCCGCGGCAGCAGACGCTCGGTGCCACGCTCGACTGGAGTTTCGGCCTGATCGGCGAGAATGAGCGCATCGTGTTCCAGCGGCTCGCCGTCTTCGCAGGTCACTTCACCCTGAAGGGCGCAATAGCGGTGGCGGCCGAGGAGGCAACGCCGGAGGATCGCGTCATCGACGCACTGGAGCAGCTCGTGGCCAAGTCGCTGGTGTCCTCGCAGCCGGACGGCGCATCGCGGCGCTATCGCCTGCTGGATGCCACGCGTGCCTATGCCATGCAGAAGCTGGCGGATTGCGGCGAGGCCGACGTCATCGCGCGCCGTCACGCTTGTTATGTTCAACGCACGCTTGAAGCCGGGCTGACGGCGCAGGGCGGCAGCGGCCAGGTGTCCCGCTCGCTGGAGCGGGTAGGCCTGCTTGCCGATGCCCGCGGGGCGCTGGCCTGGAGCTACGCCAATGATGACGGCGCCGATTTGCGCGTGCCGCTTGCCGGGAGTTGCACAGGGCTGTTCGTCGAGCTCAATTTGCTGAACGAGGCGCGCATCTGGTCCGATCGTGCGCTCGCAATGCTCGACGACGCCGATCGTGGCGGCCGATGGGAGCTCGAGCTTCAGTCGACGCTGGGTCACGCTTTCATGTTCACCGAGCGCAACAGCGAGCAGGCGGAAGCGGCGCTCAGGCGCGGGCTGGAGATCGCGCAAGCGCTCTGCGATCACGCCAACACGTTCAGGCTGCTGTCGCGACTGAACATGTTCTACCGCCGGACCGGCGGTTACCGGCATCTGGTGCCGACTGCGCGTCACGCCGAGCGGATCGCGCGCCTGATCGGCGATACCGCGGGCATTGCCGGCAGCAAAGCGCTTCTCGGCGTGTCATATCACCTCGCCGGCGACCAGGCCGAGGCGCAAGCTCATCTCGACGAGGGCATGCGCGACGACGCCGCGCTGCGGGGCACGCAACCTGGACATTTCGCCTATTCGCGTACGCCGCAAATTCCGCTCGCGCGCGTGTTATGGCTGCGCGGCTATCCCGATCGCGCGCTCGAATGCGTCCTCCCGCTCGTCGGCGCATCAGCGCCGCGCGACGTGGTCATGCATTGTATCGCGCTGTGCTGGTCCGCCTCGGTGTTCGGTTGGGTCGGCGACTGGTCCGCCGTCGAGACCATGAGCACTCGCCTGGCGACGCATGCGAGGATGCACGGGCTCGTCCCCTATGAGGCCGTTGCGACCGGGTTTCGGGCGCAGACCATGATCGCCCACGGCGAGGTGACCGGCGGTATCGACCTGTTGCGGAGCGCGCTTCCACGTCTGCACGCGGATCGCTACGAGCTCTATATGTCGGCGTTCGCCGCGGATCTGTCTTCCGGGCTGGTCTCGTTGGGGCGCTTGGCGGAAGGCGCTCAGGTCCTGCACGAAACCATCGACCGCGTCGAGCAGGAAGGCGGCGCCTTCGACATGCCGGAGCTGCTGCGTCTGCGCGGAGAGCTCGAGGCGCAGAGCGGAAACCTCGACACGGCCGAAGCAAGCCTTGTCGCATCGGCAGAGCTCGCCGAGCAACAGGGCGCGCTGTCCTGGCGGCTGCGAACCGAGATGTCGCTGGCGCGGCTGCGCGAGCGGCAGGGTGTACGAGGTCCGCGCGAACAGCTCGCCAAGACGTACGCGCGGTTCACCGAAGGGTTTGAGACCGCCGATCTCAGGGACGCTCGGCGCATGCTGAATCCGCCTTCCGCCTAATCAAGCCGAACAGCGGCGCCTGCGCAGTGATCCGCCACGCGGTTGCCGTCAGCCCTTGTGCCCGTCCAGTCGCGCAAGGAAGCCGCGAACGAGCGCAGCGATTTCGTCGGTGGCTTCATCCAGCGCGAAGTGGCCCGCTTCCAGGATGTGAACCTCCGCATCCGGAACGTCGTCGCGATAGGCCGACGCGCCGGCGACGGCGAAGGACGGATCGTATTTGCCCCAGACCACCAGCGTCGGCGGCCGGGTCTTGCGCAACCATTCCTGCCATTTCGGATAGGAGGCGACGTTGGTCCGGTAGTCCAGGAACAGCGTGGTCTGGATCTCGGCCTGGCCCGGACGGGTCAGGAAGGCGTATTCGTCGGTCCAGGTATCGGGGTCGTAACGTTCGGGGTGCGGGCTGGAGCCGAGATGCCGCTGGCGCGTCGCCGCCAGCGAGGTGAAATTGGCCTTGAGCGCCTCGAGCTCGTGGGCCGGATCGGCCCAATATCTGCGACGCGCCTCCCAGAGCGGGCTCAAGCCCTGCTCGTGCGACACGGCATTCTGGATGATGATCCCGCGGACACGTTCGGGATGCGCCAGCGCCATGCGGAAGCCGACCGGGCCGCCATAGTCCTGCATGAACAGGACGTAGTTGCCGAGACCGAGCTTCACCGTAAGCTCGTTCATCACGCCAGCGATGTTGTCGAACGTATAGGTGAAATCGGACGGCGGCGGCGCGCTGCTGTTGCCGAAGCCGGGATAGTCCGGTGCGATCACGTGATATTTGTCGGCGAGCAACGGCAGCAAGGGCTCCCACATCCGCGACGAGGACGGAAAGCCGTGCAGCAGCAGCACGGTCGGGGCGTCGGGGGAACCGGCCTCGCGATAGAAGGTCTTGAGACCGCCGATATCGATGGTGTGATAGCTGATCGAGCGCCGGCTCGATCGCAATTCCTGTGCCGAGGCTTGCACGACGGCGCAGGCCATTGCGGCGGAGAGGGCGAGTGCGGCTGGAATGCTCATGTCATTGCTCTTGCACGTAGCGTGAGGATTTGTGGAAAGTGTTGCGGCGTCGGGAGGCGCCATCGCAGGCGTCTCCCGAGCCATGGCCGCAGCTGGGATTTACGAAGCCTTCGCCATCGGCTTGCCCGCGAGAGCAGCCAGCAGCGCCTGCGCGGCCGGACCCGACGAGTGCGGGTTCTGGCCCGTGATCAGCAGGCCGTCGCTGACGACGTGAGGCGTCCAGTTGGCCTTCTTCGAGAAGGTGGCGCCGAGGCGGAGCATCTCGTCCTCGACCAGGAACGGCACCACCTTGGTGAGGCCGACTGCCTCCTCCTCGCCGTTGGTGAAGCCGGTCACCTCCTTGCCCTGCACCAGCGGCTTGCCATCCCGCGTCTTGACGTGGCGCAGCGCGGCGGGGGAATGACAGACGATCCCTACATGCTTGCCTGCGGCAAAGAAGGACTCGATGAGCTTGATGGAGTTCGGGTCTTCGGCGAGGTCCCACATCGGACCGTGGCCGCCGGGATAGAACAGCGTGTCGAAATCCTCCTGCCTGACGCTGTCGAGGCGAAGGGTCTTGTCGAGCTGCGCCTCTGCGGCCGCATCCTGCTCGAAGCGCACCGTCAGGTCGGTGCGGAATTCGGGCTCGTTGCTCTTGGGATCGAGCGGCGGGCGGCCGCCCTTGGGCGAGACCAGTGTGACCTCCGCACCGGAATCCCTGAAGATGTAGTAGGGGGCTGCAAGCTCTTCGAGCCAGAAGCCCGTCTTGCGTCCGGTGTTGCCGAGCTGATCGTGGGACGTGAGAACCATCAGTACCTTCATGACTGTCTCCCTGAGTGCGTTCGCCATGCTGACGCATTCCACGCGCGTGGCTGCGTCGCCTGGGTTTCGTTCGAGCACGTGGTTCGTTGCTCGCAAACCCAATCTGCGCTCAAGGCGGGCTGTTGGCTCGTTATGTATTGTTAGACGTTGAGAGCGGCGATATCAGCCGTGTCGCCGCTATTCGAAGACGGCGTCGAAGATTTCGACGTCCATCAGCACCGGCTTGGCAATCACGGTTCCATCGGGCCGCAATGTCTGCGCGCGCCGAAGTGTCGGCACCACGATGCCGCCGAAGCTGTCATGGGCCCAGGAGGAGTGTGCGACCTTCATCCCGAAGAGATCGTGATCTGTCCGCCGCTGCAGGGCGCTCTCGTCGAAATAGAAGATCTGCTCGGGCGCGAGCGTCATCAGGTGGGCCGGGAACCGTGCCCGCAACCGCCGCCAGGTTTCGGCATTCTCCTGCCAGGGCGACAGCTCCTCGATCACGACATCGGGGTGGGCAAGCAGGAATGGAATCGTCAGATAACTCCAGATCGCGACACCGCAGAAGAAGACGAGATGCAGCTCGTCCGCGAGCGCCGGTGGATCGACGTCGGAAAATGCAAGGCTGGGGTCACGCCAGGACCGCAGGACCTCACCATCCAGGCTCTCGATCGTGATCGCATCCGGTTGAAATGAGCCGGAGTGCTCACCCCCGGTGATGCCGGTGAAGCGCACCGATTGCATCCGGGTCGAGCCTTCCGCGGTCACATCCTTGAATTCCCGGGCATGGCCGGCGCTGGAGAACAGCGTCCCGCCAACGGAAAGGTGGAGCGTGAACCGGTTCAAGCTGTTCCAGCGAGCCATTCCGCCGCTGGCATCGATTACATCGTCAAGAAGCGCCATGTCCCGCCACATCCACCGTGCAGTGTCTCCACCATGGCGGGGCGCATGCGGCTTGGCGTGTTAGAAGTTGTTAGGAGTTGCGAGCGGGTAGCATGGCAGTATCTCGTTGAAGATACTCTCAATTCAGGGTGCCCAGCAGCTCCCTGGCAGCGATCAGATCGCGGGTCTGGAAGCCCTCCTGGTAGCGCGCAACGAGGGGGGTGAGCAAAGCGCTAGCGTCAGCGGCCTTGCCGGCCCGCTCCCAGATGCGGCCGAGGCTGATCGCCCCGCGAAGCTCCCAGCCGACCGCGGATTGACGCCGGGATAGATCGAGCGACTTGCGCAAAATGCTCTCGGCCTCCGCGGCGTTGCCCGATCCGGCGAGGATGTCACCCTTGATCCTGAGCATCTCCGGCATGTCGAAGGATTCGCCGTGATCGGGAATCTGGGCGATCGCCTCGTTGATCGTCTGCAAGGCCTCGTCGGGCTGGTTCTGGGAGGCGAGACCCTCGGCGAGCGCCGTCGCAAACACCGTCGTCATGATGCGGTGCCGTGTGGCGTACAACGTCGCCTGACTGCGGCGGAGGTGCTCGATCCCGGCCGCAACGTCGCCGCGGCGCAGCAGCAACTCGCCCTTCTGGCCGATGCCGACCGCGTGATAGGGGCCGAGGAAGTGTCGTGCGGAATGGTCGATCAGCCGCTCGATCAGGATTTCGGCACTGGCCCAGTCGCCGACCCAGAGGAACACGTAGATCGTCCAGATCAGGGAGATGCCGAGGGTGAGCGGCTGCTCGAGCAGCTCGGCCTCGCGCACCGTGTATCTGGCCACCTCGACCGCTCGCTCGGGCCGGCCGGTGAGCCAGAGCCCGCGCGCCAGCGCAACCAGCGCGACGATGCGGTCGTCATAGCCGAGATGCCCGATATTCAGCCGTTGCGAGCCCGGATTGTGCACCATCGCGCTTTCGCAGAACCGAACCGCCTTGTCCTGGTTGCCGATCAAATGATGCGCGACGCCGCGCATCCAATCCACGTTCAGCGTGGCGGCTGAATCATTCAGTTTGCGCGCAACGCCCTCGCCCTGTTCGCTGGTGTCGAGTGCGCCGTGAAAATCTCCGACCCTGGTCAGGTAGATGTGTAATCCGCGCAGCAGCCAGAGCTGCCAGTGCAGGTCATCGAGCTGCCGGGCAAGCTCGAGACTGCGCGTGAAGGCCGACCGGACCGCTTCCGTGTTGCCCTGCGTGAACATCACGGAGACGCCGAGCGCGGCCTGCAGGGTCATCTCCTGCCGGCTGTCCACGGCGCGCGTGTCGAGGGACGCCAGCGCCTGCTGGGTCCATCGGTAGCATTCCGTCAGCAATGTCAGTTCGAGGAAGAACTGCGCGGCCGAGGCCGCCAGATCCACGCTGATCGTCCGGTCGCCGCCGTCCGAAAAGCTGAAGGCCAGCGCGGCCCTGACATTGGGCAAATGGTCGGCATAGGGAAGGAAGCCGCCCGCGCTCTGCATGCCCGTGGATTTCAGGGCAATGTCGCGCAGGAAATCGCGGAAATATTCGGCGTGGGCGCGCGCGACGCGGTCCGCTTCGCCATTCTCGACGAGCTTGTCCGCCATGAAGGCGCGGGTGGTGTCGAGCAGGCGATAGCGCAGCCGCCGCTCCGCAGGCGAGGTCGCGATCAGGGATTTGGAGAGCAGGTTCGAAATGGCTTCCACGCCTTCGCCCTCGCTGATGCCCTGGCAGGACGCGACCGCAAGCGCGGCTTCCAGCGTGAACGGCCCGACGAACACCGATAAGCCGCGCAGGGTCGCGCTCTCGGCCGGCGGCAGCAAATCGTAGCTCCAGGCAAGCGCTGCGCTCAGGGTCTGGTGCCGCGGAATCGCGGTGCGCCGTCCCCGCCACAGCAGCGAGAAGCGGCTGTCCAGCAGTGATGCGGTTCCGGCAATGCCATAGGCGTTGACACGTCCGGCCGCGAGCTCGATCGCCAGGGCGATGCCGTCCAGCCGCCGGCAGATCTCGGCAACGAGCGGCGCATCCTCCTCGGTGAGTTCGAATTCGCTCAGGCTCTCGGCAATGCGTTCCACGAAGAGCTGGCTTGCGGGATAGGCAAGGATGTCGGCGATGCCGAGGCCTTCGCGCTGCGGCGGGCAATCCAGCGGAAATAGCCGGTGGACGCGCTCACCTTCGGTGCGAAAGGATTCGCGGCTGGTGGCCAAAATATGCAGCTTCGGCGCCTCGCGGACCATGCGCTCGGCCAGAGGGGCGAGCTCGTCGAGGATATGCTCGCAACTGTCGAACACCAGCAGCATGCGCCGGCTGCGCAGGACCGTCAGCAGGCTCGGCACGGGATCGTCGGCATTGACGGTCAGGCCCAGCGCGGCCGCAATCGTGCCGGGAGCGAGCCGGACATCCGTCAGCGCGCCGAAATCGACGAAACACACCTGGTCATCGAAGCCGGCGAGCTCGCGATGCGCGACGGCAAGTGCGACCGACGTCTTGCCGATCCCGCCCGGGCCGACGATTGTGACGAAGCGATGCTGGGCAAGCTCGTCGGAAATCTTCTCGACCGCATCGTCCCGCCCGATCATCTTCGCGAGCGGCGCGGGCAGCGAGCGGGGCGAAGCGGCGGGCAGGCGGCTGGTCCGGCTCTCCGAAGGCGCAGCCCGGAGCAGCGGGGCCGCGAAGCAATAGCCGCGTCCGGGGACGTTGATCACGTAGCGGGAGCCTTCGCCGGCATCGTTCAAAGCCTTGTCGTTCAAAGCCTTGCGCAACGTCGTGATGTGGAAACGCAGGCTGCCTTCGTCGACATTCACGTCGGCCCAGATGCGCTTGATCAGCTCCCGCTTGTCAACGACCTCACCCGCACGCTCGGCGAGAAAAATGAGGATGTCGAGCGCACGGCCGCCGAGGTGAAGCGGGACGCCGTCCTTCTCGAGCAGCCGCGACTTCGCGAACAAGCGGAATGGTCCGAAGGCAATGACCGAATCTTGCTCGTTAGTGTCCGGCACGGGCCAATAATTCCAGTGAAAATGCTGAAGTGCAGTCTTGGTCTAACAGAACGAGACGTCCAGTAAACTGGCCGAAAGTGGCGAAATCGCGTGGCGATCATCGCAATCGCCGATCACGCGAGGAGCGTCGCAAATCTAACTTAAACGCGAGTGGTCCAGCGAGCGATCGGGACAATCCGGCAATGCGCTGGACCGCGATGGCGGATCTGGATCTCGGTCGTCGCGACGGTGATCATAACAGAATCTTGCAACGTCTAACGAGCAAAGCACGCGAACAGCATCCAGTATGGCCTTCGCGTTAGACGCAATTTTCAACGGGAGGCTATCATGTCCGCGATCGGCGCTCGGCCGAACGACCATGTCGTTCGCTCTCAATTTGTACCTGGTCTCGATGATCAGTCGCGCGATTGGGAGCTCGTGCTGCGGGAATCCCACCATCGCATGAAGAACACGCTGACCCTGCTGGGTGCGTCAGTCCGTCGCGATTTCACGCGCGCGGGCAGAGGTGATATGTCGCTGGCGCTGGACCGGCTCGAGCGACGCATCGTCGCCTTCGGCAGGCTCTATCAACTGTTGTCCGATCATGACGATCTGCCGTTCGTCTCCGCAGCGGCCTTCTTCGAAAGCCTGTGCGAGGCGATCTCCGAGGCTGTGCTGGAGCCGGCAGGCATCCGCTGCGAGGCTGCGATCGAAAGTGGCTCGTTGCCGGCGGCGCAGTGTCATCGGCTCGCGCTGATGCTGACGGAGCTGGTCACGAATGCGGCAAAGCATGCTTTCCTGAACAAGAATGGTGCGTTGATCCGCATCGGCATGGCCCGGCGCGACGGCGCCTGGCTCTGCACGGTGGCCGACAACGGCATCGGTGCGACCGGCCCGCTCCAGGGCACCGGCAGCCGGATTCTCGAAGGGCTCGCGCGCAGCATCCATGCGCGGCTGCAGGGCGAAGCGGGGGAGGGCGGAACGCGGGTCACCATCGTGATGCCGATCGCGGCGGCGTGACCCGTCCCTCACAACGGCTAGCGGACCCTAACACTCCATAACGGGCAAAGGTCTGTTGTTTGCGCGACAGTCCTGACGTTCGGAGCGGGTGTCGATCCCGGACCCCGCGGCTTGAAACAGGAGTTGGACATGGCTGTGATCGAGATGAATCGCGAAGCTGAAACCAAGCCCTCGAACTCTCGTGGAGTTGATCTGAAGCTCGAGGTCCTCGTGATCCCGGTTTCCGATGTCGACCGTGCCAAGGCGTTCTACACGCGCCTCGGCTGGCGACTGGACGCCGATTTCACGTCGGGCGACGACTGGCGCGTGATCCAGTTCACCCCGCCGGGCTCGGCCTGTTCGGTGATCTTCGGCACGAACGTCACGGCGGCAGCGCCGGGCTCGGCGCGAGGCCTGTATCTGGTCGTCTCCGATCTCGAGGCGGCACGACAGGATCTGCTCGACCGCGGCGTCGAAGTCAGCGAGGCATTTCACGGTGCCGGCGAGGTTCATGCCGGGCCTGACGAGCCCTATCTGTTCGGCAGCGTTCGAGTCAGTGGTGCTGACCCGAAGCGCGGCAGTTATGCTTCATTCGCCGCATTCAGCGATCCCGACGGCAATGGCTGGCTGTTCCAGGAAGTCACGACACGATTGCCCGGACGCATCGCAGGCGACGGCACGACATTCGCCTCGACGACCGATCTGGCCGCAGCGCTGCGTCGCGCGGCGCTGGCCCATGGCGAGCATGAGGCGCGGACCGGCGGACACGACGACAACTGGCCGGACTGGTACGCCGACTACATCGTCCGCGAGCAGGCCGGCCAGCCGCTGCCGACTTGAGCTGCAGCGAAAAGTATCTCCCGATCTTCCGACACGGCGCGCGATGACCTGGTCGTCGCGTGCCGTGGCGCATTGCGCGGATGTCATCGCGCTCTTGCAGTGCGCGGACTCGCAACGGCTAACGCAGACTAACACTCCATAACGAGCAAATTGCCGGCGCCTGCGCCAATCTCTCTGCACACCAAGCGGCGCGTTGATTTCGAACTCGGTCAGCGTCGCCGACCAAAGCAAGGGAGATCCAACATGACCGCGCACGCACGAGCTGAAAGCCTCAATCCCGACCGCCGTCAATTGCTGAGCCAGGCCGCGATGACCGCGGTTGCCGCCAGCGTGTCGAGCCTGTTGCCGCTGCATCCGGTCAAGGCTGCCGCAGGCGGTGCCATCCGCCCCTTCCAGGTCAGCGTGCCCGAGCAGGATCTGCTCGACCTGCGCCGGCGCCTGGCTGCAACGCGCTGGCCGGATCGCGAGATCGTCACCGATCAGTCGCAGGGCGTGCAGCTGACGACGGTGCAACAGCTCGTGCGCCACTGGCAGAGCGACTATGACTGGCGCAAGGTGGAAGCGCGGTTGAACGCCTTGCCGCAATTCGTCACCGAAATCGACGGCGTCGACATTCACTTCATCCACGTCCGCTCGCGGCACGAGAACGCACTGCCGATGATCGTCACGCATGGCTGGCCCGGCTCGATCATCGAGCAGATGAAGATCGTCGGTCCGCTCACCGATCCGACCGCGCACGGCGCCAAGGCCGCCGACGCGTTCGACCTTGTGATTCCCTCGCTCCCCGGCCACGGCTTCTCGGGCAAGCCGACGGTGCTCGGCTGGGATCCCCAGCGCATCGCGCGGGCCTGGATCGTGCTGATGAACCGGCTCGGCTACAGCCGCTATGTCGCGCAAGGCGGCGATTGGGGCAATGCCGTGACGGAGCAGATGGCGCTGATCGCGCCGCCGGAATTGCTCGGCATCCACACCAACATGCCCGCGACCGTCCCCGACGACATCGCCAAGGCGCTTCAATCTGGCGGAACGCGCCCGGCGAACCTCCCGGCCGAGGAGCGCCTTGCCTACGACCAGCTCGATGATTTCTACAAGCATGGTCTCGGCTACGCGATCGAGATGTCGAACCGGCCGCAGACGCTCAATGGCCTCGTGGATTCGCCCGCGGGCCTCGCGTCCTGGATGCTCGATCACGATGCGCGCAGCGCCGCGATGATCGCACGCGTGTTCGATGGCAGGACGGAAGGGCTGTCGCGCGACGATGTGGTCGACAACATCACGCTCTATTGGCTCACCAACACCGCGGTCTCGTCGGCGCGGCTGTACTGGGAGAACAAGCTGGTGTTCTTCGCGCCCAAGCACGTCAAGATTCCGGTCGCCGTCAGCGTCTTTCCGGACGAGATCTACGCCGCGCCGCGGAGCTGGGCCGAGAAGGCCTACCCCAAGCTGATCCACTACAACCGTCTCGACAAGGGCGGACACTTCGCGGCCTGGGAGCAGCCGGCGCTGTTCTCCGCGGAAGTGCGGACCGCGTTCCGTCCGCTGCGGCAATCGATCTGAGATGCGAACCCATACATCAGGAGTGCAAGCCATGAACCGTCCCGAACCCACCTTCACGACCGAACAGATCCACCTCGAGCGCCGCCTGCCGTCCTACTGGCGTGTTACCTTCGACATGCCGCCGGTGAATATTTTCGGCCCGAAGCAGCTGCCGGTGTTGGGCGACATCGTCACCAGGATCGAGACCGATCCGGACGTGAAGGTCGTGGTGTTCGACAGTGCCGTCGAAGGCTTCTTCATCACCCATTACGATTTCCTCGCGCCGTTGGAAGATTCGCTTCGTGTCCCGCCCGGACCGACCGGCCTCGAGGCGCTGCCCGACATGCTGGTGCGCCTCAGCCGCGCGCCGGTGGTCTCCATTGCCTCGATCCGGGGCCGCGCGACCGGCGTTGGCAGCGAGCTCGCGCTCGCGAGCGACATGCGCTTTGCCAGCCGCGAGAAGGCGATCCTGTCGCAATGGGAGGTCGGCGCGGGCCTCGTACCCGGTGGCGGGCCGATGGCGCGACTGCCGCGCCTGATGGGCCGCGGCCGTGCGCTCGAAGTCCTGCTCGGCGCCGACGACATCCATGGCGATCTCGCCGAACGCTACGGTTACGTCAACCGGTCGTTGCCGGATGCCGAGCTCGATGGTTTCGTCGAGGCACTCGCCATGCGCATCGCCTCGTTCGACAAGGAGGCGATCGCCGAGACAAAGCGTCTTGTCGATGTCGCAAGCCTGCCGCCGGACGCCGAAATCAAGCCGGAGTGGGACGCCTTCCTGGCCTCGCTCGGTCGCCCCGCGAGCCAGACCAGGATCAAGGCGCTGATGACGCGCGGTTTCCACCGCTCCGGGGACGTCGAGAACCGGCTCGGCTTCCACGTCGGACAGATCGGCGGCTAACGGAACCGTCGCGGCGCGCGGCCGGTTGGAGCGGCGGCAGGCGGTCACGCCGATGCCGCCTTCCACCGGTACAGAACGCCGGTGCGCAAAAACAAACGAGGAGAATAGAGATGATCCGCAAGGCAAAAGCAGTTTGGAAGGGCACGGGCCGCGACGGCAACGGTCAGCTCTCGAGCGAATCCGGCGTGCTCAGTGAGACGCCCTATTCGTTCAAGACCCGCTTCGAGAACGAGAAGGGCACCAATCCCGAGGAGTTGATCGCTGCAGCCCATGCCGGCTGTTTTACGATGGCGCTGGCCTTTGGTCTTCAGATGGCAGGTTTCACGCCGGACGAGCTCTCGACCGAAGCCGCCGTGACTCTGGAGCCCGAAGGCAAGGGCTTCAAGATCAGCAAGTCCGCGCTGACCTTGCGCGCCAAAGTGCCGAACCTCGACGACGCAGGTTTTGCCAAGATCGCCGGCGAGGCTGAGAAGAACTGCCCGGTGTCGAAGGTGCTCAACGCCGCCATCACGCTCGACGCCAAGCTGGGTTGACTGAACGTAGGGGTGTTGCCATGTCTTGCCAAAATCCGTCTCGCCAAAATCCGTCTCGCCAACATCAGCCGGATGAGGACAGGTTCCGGGCGATCCTGCCCGAGGATATCGCATGGCAGCCCTTCCCGGCATTCCCGCCGGGCGCGCGGTTGGCTGTCATGGTCGGACATCCCGCCGAGCCCGGGCCCTACGTAGTCCGGGTCAAGGTGCCCGGCGGCACCAGGCTGATGCCGCACAAGCATCAGGAGGACCGCGTCTACACGGTCATGTCGGGCGTGTTCTACATCGGGCTCGGCGAGAGATTTGACGGCGATAAAGTCAGCGCCTATCCGCCGGGCAGTGTTATCGTGCTGCCCGGCGAGACCTGGCATTTCCATTGGGCGAAGTCCGGCGAGTACGTCACGCAGGTGAGCGCGATCGGGCCGCTGGGCCTCGAATATCACGACGACAAGGATGACCCGCGCTTGCGTGCAGTTGCAGAGCAAAGGTAAGCATCTCGACGAAACCAAGGAGCATCAAATGACGACGGAACGCGCAGTTTTGGCCGGAGGCTGCTTCTGGGGCATGCAGGATCTGATCCGCAAGCAACCAGGCGTGATCTCGACACGCGTCGGCTACACCGGGGGCAAGGTGAAGAACGCGACCTACCGCAACCACGAAGGCCACGCCGAGGCGATCGAGATCATGTTCGATCCCGCCAAGACCAGCTACCGGACCATGCTGGAGTTCTTCTTCCAGATCCACGATCCCACCACGCTCGATCGCCAGGGCAATGATCGGGGCACCAGCTATCGCTCCGCGATCTTCTATGCGAGCGACGAGCAGAAGAAGATCGCCGAAGACACCATTGCCGATGTCGAGGCGTCGGGCCTGTGGCCCGGCAAGGTGGTGACCGAGGTCGCGCCCGCAGGCGAGTTCTGGGAGGCCGAGCCCGAGCATCAGGACTATCTCGAACGTTATCCCGACGGCTACACCTGCCACTTCATCCGGCCTGGCTGGAAGCTGCCGCGCCGCGCTGCTGCCGTCGGAGGCTAGATCAAGACGCCACGCGCCGTCAGGCCCGCGATCGCGCGATCAGATCGCGGGCCATGCGCATGTCGGCGATGTCGGAGCCTTCGGCAAACGTCCCGCAGACGTTGTCGAGAAGTGCCCGAGCTTCCGCGCCCCGACCGGCTCCGATCATGGCCCGCGCGAGGCTGGTCGCGCAGCGGAGCTCCCAGAAGCGCGCGCCCTGCTCGACGGCAATGTCGATGGCCTCGCGAAAGTGCGCCTCGGCCTGCTCCGAATGCCGCGCGCTTCTGAGCATCAATTCTCCCTTGATGCGGAGCAGCTCCGGCAGATACCAGCGCTCCTGCCGGTCGTTGCAACGGGTCAGGACGTCTTCGATCACCTCGAGGCCACGGTCGACCTGGTCGGCTTGGAGGAAGCACGCGGCGAGCTCGCCGAGCAGCGGCAGAAAGCGCGGCAGGAAGCGCGCATCGCCGGCGCGGTTGAGCTCCTCGCGCAAAAGCGGCAGGCCGGTGGAGATGTCGCCGCGCCTGGCCACGACCGCGGCGTTGAAGGCGCGTGCCCATAGGCCCCACAACCGGATTCCGTGGCGCTCGGTGTGTTCGAGCAGCTCGGCGCCGTGGCGCTCGGCGGCATCGAAATCGCCGGACCAGAACGCGATCGGGCAGGCGGCCTGTCCCAGCACGCTGCAGAAGGTCAGCGCGTGGCCGTTGGCGCGGCCTTCCTCGATGTTCTTGGCGGCGAGCGCCCGGGCCTGATCGGCGAGGCCCTGAAGCCACAGGATGCGGGCCCGGAAATATTGCGTCGATATCCTGAGATCGAGCGGGAAGATTTTCGGCTTCTCCACCAGCACATGCAGCGAGGCGTTCACCCGGTCGATACGCTGCCGCGCGTCGTCCTGGTCCCCGAGATAATGCAACGCGACGGCCATCAGGCGGTCGCTCAGCATGAGATCGGTGCTGTCGGGCGAATTCGCAGCCGCGTTCGCAAAGCGCTCGGCGAGCGCGCGGGCCTTGCCGAACTGCCCGTTGTTGAACTGGTCGATGCACAGGCCCCAGAGCGCGCGCAGCCGAAAATCCTTGTCGTCGAGGCTCTCAGCCAGCTCGAGCGTCGTCTCGAGGATCGGGCGTGCCTCGCGCGCGCGGCCCTCGCCATACATCAGCGACCAGCCGAGTGCCGAAAGGAGCTGCATGCGGATGCGGTCGTTGTCGCCGTCGTCTCCAAGCGCCGCCAGCGCCGTTCTGCTGCGCTCGCGGCATTCGGCGAACAGCGACAGACGCACCCACAGGGTGACCGCCGCCGCCGTCAGCGCAATGCCGAGCCTGGTGTCGCCGTCGGGCGCGAAGGCCCAGTCCAGCGCCGCGCGCACATTGTCGAGCTCCCCACCATAGGTGCCGAGCCATTCTGGCAGCGGCGTCGACGTGTCCGCCCCCGCGCGCTCGAAGAAATCGCGAAAGTGCTCTGCATGACGCCGCGCGAACTGCCTGGCTTCGCCGAGCTCGTTCAGTTTCCCGAGCGCGTAGGTGCGCGTGGTGTCGAGCAGGCGATAGCGTAGCGCCCGCGAGCCGGATGGCGAGATCAGCGATTTGGTGACCAGGCTGTCGATCGCCTCCAGCGTCTCCGAGGTGCTGAGGCCGTCGCCGGACGCGACCGCGGCGGCCGCCTCCGGCGCGAAGGGCCCGGCGAACACCGACAATCGTCGCAAGGTGGCGCTTTCCGCCGGGGGCAGCAGGTCGTAGCTCCAGTCGAGGGCGGCGGCGAGCGTCTGGTGCCGCGGGACGGCCGTGCGCCGTCCCCGCCATTGCAGCGAGAAGCGGCTGTCGAGCAGGGAGGCGGTGCCGGCGATGCCATACGCATTGACACGGCCTGCCGCGAGTTCGATCGCCAGCGCAATGCCGTCGAGCCGCCGGCAGATGCTGGCGACAAGCGGCGCCTCTTCCGCGCTGAGCTGGAACGGTCCTGAGCTCTGCGCGATGCGCTCGACGAAGAGCTGGGCCGCGGGATAGGCGAGAACCGCGGCGACGTCGAGGCCCTCGCGCTCGGGCGGACAATCCAGCGGAAACAGCCGGAAGATCCGCTCGCCTTCGCTCCGGAACGACTCGCGGCTGGTGGCGAGGACCCGAAGCTGCGGCGCTTCGCGAACGATGCGCTCAACGAGAGGCGCCAGGGTATCCAGCACATGCTCGCAACTGTCGAAGATCAGCAGGGCTGGTCCGGTCTTCAGAAATGTCAGAATGGCCGGCGTCGGATCCTCCGCGCTGACCGTCAGTCCGAGGACGGCGGCGATGCTGGTTGGGACATGGCTCGCATCCCGCAGCGGACCGAAATCGACGAAGAAGACGCGGCCGTCGAAATCCGCCGAGCGCCGATGCCCGACCGTGACGGCGACGGCGGTCTTGCCGATGCCGCCCGGGCCGACCAGGGTCATGAAGCGATAGAGCGTCAGGCCGTTCGAAATCTTCTCGATGACCTCCTCGCGTCCGACCATCTTCGCAAGCTGGGCGGGCAGGGAGCGGGGAGGAATGATTTCGGCGGCGGCTGGCGCGACCTGCGAGGGCGCTTGAGCGAACGGGGCGACAAAGCAATAGCCACGGCCGGGTACATTGAGGACATAACGGGCCGATTTGCCGGTATCGCCGAGCACCTTGCGCAACGCTGCGACATGGAAGCGCAGACTGCCCTCGTCGACATTCACCTCGGCCCAGATGCGCTTGACCAGCTCTCTCTTGTCGACGACTTCTCCGGGGCGCTCGGCAAGCAGGATGAGAATATCGAGCGCGCGGCCGCCGACGTGAAGCGGCTCCCCTTCCTTTTCCAGGAGTCGGGACTTGGGAAACAGCCGAAATGGCCCGAATGAAATGGCCGAGTCTTGGTTGTTATTGTGAGCTGGCACGTGCCATTGCCCCCGCAACGGGAGTCAAAAGGTATTTTGTTCTGATCTAGCAGAACGAGGCGTCCAGTAAACTGGCCGAAAGCAGCATGGCTGGCAGACCTGCGCAGATGGCTTGGGTCGGCTTCGGCCCCGCCTGAATCATGCTGGAGATGGAAGGGGTTAGGTCGCGGTCTTACCCGCGTCCTTTGTGACGATGTGTGCCGACAGCGTGACCAGACCCATCAGCGCAGCCAGCAGCCAGAACGCCATGGGCAATCCGCCAAAACGTGCGACGAAGCCGACGCCGGCGGGGCCGATGAGGATTCCTGCGTAGCCCGCGGTCGTGATCGCCGCGACCGCAAGCCCCGTGGGCATCACCGTCTGCCGCGCTGCCCGGCGGAACAGCACCGGCACGAGATTCGACGCGCCGAGCCCGATCAGCAGGAATCCGCCGATGGCGACCGCTGCAATGGGCGCCGTCAGCAGGACCACGAAACCGGCGATCGCGATGAGGCTGCCCCAAAGCAACGTCGTGCGGTCGCCGATCCGCGCGACGACGGCGTCGCCGCCGAGCCGGCCCGCAGTCATCGCGATCGAGAACACGATATAGCCGGCGCCGCCTTGCGCCTCGGTGACGAGACCTGCGCCGATGACGAGCAGGGCGCCCCAATCCAGCATCGCACCTTCGACCAGGAAGGTGATGGCGCCGAGCAGCGCGAGCAGCAGCACCGATCCATGCGGCAGCACGAACAGCGGGCCCTCCTGCACCTGCACGGAACGAAGCAGGCGCGGCGAGGTCGCGACCATCGCGATCAGCATCAGGCCGGAGCAGATCAGCGTGCAGGCGAGCGTTCCGAATTGCAGCGAGAGCAGCGCCGTCATCAGCGCGGATCCGGCAAAGCCCCCGATGCTGAACAGGGCGTGGAAGCCGGACATCAGCGGACGGTGCGCGGCGCGCTCCACCTGCACGGCGTGGATGTTCATGGCGACGTCGATCGAGCCGAGCGCGGCGCCGAATGCGAACAGCGCCAGCGCCAGCGTTGCGGGCGAAGCCGCAATGGCGAGCAGGGGCAGGACCAGCGCCAGGCCGAACCCGCCGGCAATGATGATCGGCCTGCTGCCGTAGCGCGCGCTCACGATTCCGGTCACCAGCATCGCGATGACCGAGCCGATGCCGAGGCTGAGCAGCAGCAATCCGAGCACGCCGTCATCGACGCCGAGCCGCGTCTTCGCGAACGGCACCAGCGGCGCCCAGCACGAGATGCCGAAACCCGCGACGAGAAAGGCAAGCCGGGTCGCAAGGCGCGTCGCAGGCCGGTCGGCGGAAGACATGGGAACTCCGGGGAAAGCAGGCAGGGCGATCGACAAGCCCGACGATTGTCGCGACTTTATGTCTGTGGCGTGCATGAGGTGCCGCGGCGACAGGGGAGCTTCGGTCGTTGTGCGTTTCGATCGTTGGAACCGGTGCAGATTCGCAACCAACCGGGCAGCTTCCATCTCCGTCATCCCTGCGCAACGGCGTTGCCGTTGTCGCTGGAGGCGCTCGCCTCTTCGGCGAGCCTCGAAGGGCGACGGCCCGACTGCACCGGGGCCGTTATCCTTCGAGGCTCCCCATGGGACGCGTTGCGTCCCATGTCTCGCACCTCAGGATGACGGAATGAGCGTCGGTGTGTCGCGCTCTGTCAATCCGCTTCGCTAAAAATATTCCACTTTACCGAAATTCGGTTTAGTCGTATGTGTTGCCCATCCCGGCTCACCAAGAGGGGCGATCATGTGTCGTCACGCATCGCGAGCCGGGCTTGCGGTGGACGCGGCAGCGTCGGCACGAGAGGCGCGGGCAGGGCGGGTAGTCCCTGTGAGCCCGAGGCTTCGTGCGGACGAGCGGCGCTGCTAGGCTTCGTCTCGTCTGTAAGTTTCCGGCTTCGTCGACAGGGCTTGGAAAAACTGCGGCGAAATGGCGGGCCGCGCGTACGGCAAAACCGTGTGGTCCTGGCCGTCGTTGCTACGGTCAAGTCCTGCGAAGGTGCGAGCGAGCCCAACC
>NZ_JAVAYO010000223.1:0-229 GCF_054863005.1 Bradyrhizobium sp. 25ACV | reverse complement strand
TATTTTCGAGCCGGTAGAGCGCGTCACGCGGTGAGTTGCCATGAACCGTGGACATCGAGCCATCGTGCCCGGTATTCATCGCCTGCAACATGTCGAACGCCTCAGGGCCGCGCACCTCGCCGACAATTATCCGGTCGGGACGCATCCGCAGCGCATTGGGGACGAGGTCGCGTTGCGGGACATGACCAACGCCTTCGACATTCGGCGGACGAGTCTCCATTTGTACACC
>NZ_JAVAYO010000222.1:0-229 GCF_054863005.1 Bradyrhizobium sp. 25ACV | reverse complement strand
TCCCTGGCGGGCGGCCCGGACGACCCTTATCGGGGGGTTTGCGCCTGCCTAGCGTTGACAACGTAAGGACTTCGAGATGCTGCTACGCGAGAAGAAGGCGATCCGAGATGTCGGGAATTATCGTTGGCATTGACGGCTCCGGCCATTCCCAGCGCGCCCTGGAATGGGCGATGAGGGAAGCGGCGATCCGGCACACGCCACTGACCGTGCTCACCGTGCACGAGGCGAT
>NZ_JAVAYO010000221.1:0-229 GCF_054863005.1 Bradyrhizobium sp. 25ACV | reverse complement strand
ACCGTGAGAGGCCAGGAGGTGATCACCATCAACACCACTTTGAGCGACATTATCACCATGGCCTACGAGCTTCATCCCCGGCAAATTGTCGGAGCGCCGGCTTGGGTGGAATCCGATAAATTCGATGTGACTGGCAAGCCCGATGTGCCCGGCCAGCCCAACGTTGCGCAGATCAAGTTAATGTTTCAGAAGCTGCTGGCGGATCGTTTCCAACTCAAGTTTCATCGTG
>NZ_JAVAYO010000220.1:0-230 GCF_054863005.1 Bradyrhizobium sp. 25ACV | reverse complement strand
AATTCCGGGTCGATCTGCCAGTCGTTGCGCAAGCGGAGCAGCCAATGGGCTTGCGCCTTATAATCGATGCTCGGGATCTTGATCCGCGTGCCTCCGGCATTGGTATAGGTCGTCGTGACCACGCCCGTGACAGGGTCGGTGAAGGACTTGTCCGGTTGCAGATACACGTCGAACTTGCCACGCTTCCAGGCGACCGATTGGTTGATCTCGAGCCCGTGGACCGGCGAAAA
>NZ_JAVAYO010000219.1:0-230 GCF_054863005.1 Bradyrhizobium sp. 25ACV | reverse complement strand
ACCAGATCCTTCACCACCGCACGCTCTTCATATTCCTGCGGCAAGGTGATGCGCAGCATTGCCCGTGACTTCGGGTCCATTGTCGTTTCGCGCAGCTGCATCGGGTTCATTTCGCCGAGACCTTTGAAGCGCCCGATCTCGACCTTCTTGCCCTTGAACTCGGTCGCCTCCAGATGTGCGCGGTGGGCGTCGTCCATCGCGTATAGGCTTTTGGTGCCCGCGGTCAGGCG
>NZ_JAVAYO010000218.1:0-230 GCF_054863005.1 Bradyrhizobium sp. 25ACV | reverse complement strand
CGCTGGTCGGCGGCCTCTGCGGCGCCGCGATCGCAACCTCGCAAGGCAACTGGGACGTCCTCATCTGGAACGAAACGATCGACGGCAAGCACCTCGGCCTCTGGCCCAAGGTCGTGATGCCCATGCTCGCGTCCCCGCTGATCGGCTTCGTCCTCGGCGCGATCTTCATGCTGATCCTTTATGCGGTCCTGCGGAAGGCCACGCCCCACTTCGTCAACCGCTGGTTCGGC
>NZ_JAVAYO010000217.1:0-231 GCF_054863005.1 Bradyrhizobium sp. 25ACV | reverse complement strand
GTACTGCCTGGGAAGACAACTGTAAATTCGAAACAAGTACATTGCGTTTTCCAGTATCTCGTTCTGGCGATTGGGAGTACCCAGTTTTCACTCTGTGCCTCCGCGCGACTCTTTAACCACTCGGCGAGAGAGAAATCGAGGGTTCTGAGGTCTCAGCTCTCAGGTTTGATGAGCGCGAACGCCGATCCACTCAGCACGATCATAAACGCCAGCGGCAACAACGCGCGATCA
>NZ_JAVAYO010000216.1:0-231 GCF_054863005.1 Bradyrhizobium sp. 25ACV | reverse complement strand
GCCGATCAGCATCTCGATGACGCCTTTGCGAAGCCGGAATCCGAACTGCTCGTTCTCATCGACGATGTGGTTTTCCCGGACGTCTCGCGACAGCTGAAAGCTCACCGCATCGGATGCGGCCGTTGACGGCGACAGGGCGGTGTAGGGGTTGGCGGCAGGGGCCGACGCGCCTGATGCAAGGCGCGTCGGCCAAGCGCGCGGTCGCGCTCAATCCCTACGACATGGGCGCGC
>NZ_JAVAYO010000022.1:0-130037 GCF_054863005.1 Bradyrhizobium sp. 25ACV | reverse complement strand
CATCCAAATTCGCGGGGCGAGGGAGGCCAGAAGGAATGGTCGGCTCCCGGGAGATCACGGCATAAGCCGTCCAACCACCGCGCAGGGAAGGCCGAGTGATCGGCACCACCTGTATGCTGCTGTGCGGTTCTTCCTGCGTGCGCTTTTCGCGCAGCGGACCGCGGGTGCGAGCCGGCACCCGGCCTTCCCTGCGCCCTCTTGGATGAGAGGGTAGCGAGATGAAGCAAAGCTCGGGCGAAATGCGCCGCGAGGCCGAAGAGGCATGTCTGCGATCTGAGCTGCGTGCCACAGACTCGATCTCGTAGTGTGGGCAAAGCGCAGCGTGCCCACGCCTTGTTGCTCATGGAGAGAGATCGTGGGCACGGCGCTACGCGCCTTTGCGCACCCTACGGCACTGCAGCTGGGATGTGCATTGGAGCATCGCGATGCCGCCTCATCCTCGTCATTGCGAGGAGCTCTTGCGACGAAGCAATCCAGAGTCTTTCCGAGGAGGGGTTCTGGATTGCTCCCGCCTTCGCCAGGGGCTTCGGCGGGCAAGGCTTCGGCGGACAAGTCGCTGCGCTTGCAATGACGGCGCGAAGAAACGCGTCAAACAAAAAGCCGCAGCTTCGGTTCTGACTCGGTCAGAACCGAAGCCGAAGCTGTCGACAGATCCGTGCTTACTGCTTGATCTTCCCGTCCTTGTCGAACTGGGAGACGTAGGACCAGAGATTGTTGATCTCGGTCTCGTTCTTGATGCCGGCGAACGCCATCTTGGTGCCGGGGATCTTGGCCTTGGGGTCCTTGATGTATTCCTTGAACACGGCCTCGTCCCAGGTGATGCCGGAATTCTTGTTCGCGTCCGAGTAGCTGTAGCCCTCGGCCGTGCCCGACTTGCGGCCGTTGAGACCGTTGAGCTCGGGGCCGACCTTGTTCTTGGCGCCTTCGCCGATCGCGTGGCAGGCTAGGCATTTGTTGAACGATGTCTTGCCGGCCGCGACATCCTGCGCCATCGCGGCGGGTGCGGTGGCAATCATGGTGAGGATCGTCAGTGCGCCAAAAGTCAGTTTTGTCATCGGATGCTCTTCGTCTCTTCCCTGGTGGGTCTGGCCTGGTCGGTCGCTTGCCGGATCGGCAATCGCCCGACCGGGCGGTTTTGGCAGGCCTGCTCGGCCTGGACAAGCCACCAAACCATGACAGGTTTCACGATTTCCGACTTGTCCCAGAGCGAACTGGCGAAGGATCGTCGATCCGACTTTCGGATGGCCTACCCAAACAGGCGCGGACGTGATTGATTTGCCGAGACAAATTGATCATGCGGCGGAAGCCGGAAGGATAAGTCATGAAGGATAGATTATGGCCATCATGATGCCTGCGAGCGACCAGGCGGTGCTCGCGCGCCGCGCTGAGATCGTTGCTGCATTGCGCGCGATCGTGCCCGGCGAGGGCGTGATCGATACGCCTGCCGAGATGCGGGCCTATGAATCCGACGGGCTGACGGCCTATCGGCAGCCGCCGATGGTCGTGGTGCTGCCCGATACGACCGAGCAGGTCTCGCTGATCCTGAAATATTGTGCAGGGCAAGGTATCAAGGTGGTGCCGCGCGGCTCCGGCACATCGCTCTCAGGCGGGGCGCTGCCGCTCGAAGACGGCGTGCTGCTGGGGCTCGGCAAGTTCAAGCGCATCCGCGAGATCGATTTCGACAACCGCGTCGTCGTCACCGAGCCCGGCGTCACCAACCTCGCCATCAGCCAGGCGGTCGCTCATGCTGGCTTCTATTACGCGCCCGACCCGTCCTCGCAGATCGCCTGCTCGATCGGCGGCAATGTCGCGGAGAATTCCGGCGGCGTGCACTGCCTCAAATACGGCATGACCACCAACAACGTGCTCGGTTGCGAGATCGTGCTGATGAGCGGCGAGATCCTGCGCATCGGCGGCAAGGGGTGCGAGAACCCGGGCTACGATTTGATGGGCGTCATCACCGGCTCGGAAGGGCTGCTCGGCGTCATCACCGAGGTCACGGTGCGCATCCTGCAGAAGCCGGAGACGGCGCGCGCGTTGATGGTCGGCTTCGCCGAGGTCGAGGCCGCCGGCGAATGCGTGGCGCGCATCATCGGCGCCGGCATCATCCCTGGCGGCATGGAGATGATGGACAAGCCCGCGATCCACGCCGCCGAGGCCTTCGTCCATGCCGGCTATCCGCTCGATGTCGAAGCGCTGCTCATCATCGAGCTCGACGGCCCCAAGATCGAGGTCGACGAGCTGATCACGCGGGTCGAGACCATTGCACGAGGCTGCGGCTCGGTAACGCTGCAGATCTCCAATTCGGAGGCCGAGCGCAATCTGTTCTGGGCCGGCCGCAAGGCCGCGTTCCCCGCCGTGGGCCGGATCTCGCCCGACTATCTCTGCATGGACGGCACCATCCCGCGCGGCGCGCTGCCGAAGGCGCTGGCGCGCATCCGCGAGCTCGGCGAAAAATATCAGCTCGGCTGCGCCAACGTGTTCCACGCCGGCGACGGCAATCTGCACCCGCTGATCCTCTACGATGCCAACAAGCCCGGCGAGATCGAGCGCGCCGAAGCCTTCGGCGCCGACATCCTGCGCGCCTGCGTCGAGTTCGGCGGCGTGCTCACCGGCGAGCACGGCGTCGGCATCGAGAAGCGCGACCTGATGCCCGACATGTTCAGCGAGATCGACCTCAACCAGCAGCAGCGGCTGAAATGCGCCTTCGATTCGCAAGGCCTGCTCAATCCCGGAAAGGTGTTTCCGACCCTGCACCGCTGCGCCGAGCTCGGCCGTATGCATGTGCATGCCGGCAAGCTGGCGTTTCCGGATATCCCGCGGTTCTAGGGTCGGTCGCTGCGCCTCGCTGCAACGCGCCAAATTTGCTTTCCGTTCTAAACTTGGATACCGGCTCAGTCGTGGATACGCTTAAGGTCAGAGACGCCAAAGACGTCGAAGAGGTGGTGCGCGCGGCGATTGCCAATGAGCAGCCGCTCGAGATCATCGGTCATGGCTCAAAGCGCGGCATCGGCCATGCCATGGCGACCAACGCCGTGCTCGACCTCTCCGCGCTGAACGCCGTCACTTCCTACGAGCCGAACGAGCTGATCATCACGCTCCAGGCCGGTGCGCCGCTGGGCGACGTGCTGTCGCTGATCGACGCCAAGAACCAGCAATTCGCGTTCGAGCCGATGAACACGGCGCCGCTGCTCGGCACGCCCGCGCTCGGGACCATCGGCGGCATGATCGCGGCCGGGCTCGCCGGTCCGCGGCGGATCAGGGCGGGCGGGGCGCGCGACCATCTGCTCGGGGCGCACGCCGTCTCGGGCTTCGGCGACAGCTTCAAGACCGGCGGCAAGGTGGTGAAGAACGTCACCGGCTACGACCTCTGCAAGCTGCTCGCGGGGTCCTGGGGCACGCTGTCTGTCATGACCGAGGTCACGCTCAAAGTGATGCCCAAGCCCGAGGCCGAGCGGACGCTGCTGCTCCGCGGCCTCGACGATGCCGCCGCCAACAAGGCGATGACCGCGGCGCTCGGCTCGCCCTTCGACGTCTCCGGCGCAGCGCATCTGCCGAAATCGACGTTCCGGGCCAGGACCGAGGGGCTTGGTGATCTCGCAGGCCAGGGTGAGGCGCTGACCGTGCTGCGGCTCGAGGGCATCACGGCCTCGGCCGCCCACCGCGCCAACTCGCTGCGCGAATTGCTGGCGCCGTTCGGAACCGCGACTCTCATCGAGGACGCGGCGTCCGCAGCGCTGTGGGCCACCCTCCGCGACGTGCTGCCGTTCGCAGCCAGCGGCGCGCTCGGCGTCTGGCCGGTCTGGCGGATCGTCTGCCCGCCGGCCTCAGGCGCTGCGCTCGGCACGCAATTGGCGCGGGAGACGGGCGGCGACGTGATCTATGATTGGGGCGGCGGGCTGATCTGGGCGGCGTTGCCGCCGAAGGGCGACGCGCATGCTCCGGCGGTGCGGATGCGTGCCAACGCCGTCGGCGGCCACGCCACGCTGATCCGGGCAGCCGAGGACGTCAGGCGCGATGTCGATGTCTTTCATCCGCAGGCATCAGGCATTGCCGCCCTGAGCGAGCGGGTGCGCGCCAGTTTCGATCCAAAGGCCGTTCTCAACCGGGGCCGCTTGAGCCGAGGCGCTGTGGCATGAAGACCGAATTCTCACTCGCCCAGCTTGCCGATCCCGACATCGCGGAAGCCGACAAGATCCTGCGCGCCTGCGTCCATTGCGGCTTCTGCACCGCAACCTGTCCGACCTATGTGCTGCTCGGCGACGAGCTCGATAGCCCGCGTGGTCGCATCTACCTGATCAAGGAGATGCTGGAGAAGGACCAGGCGCCGACGGCGGAGGTGGTCAAGCATGTCGACCGCTGCCTGTCGTGCCTGGCCTGCATGACGACTTGCCCCTCAGGGGTGAACTACATGCATCTCGCCGACCAGGCCCGGGTCAGGATCGAGCAGCGTTATGAGCGGCCCCTGGCCGAGCGGCTGCTGCGCCGGGTGCTGGCTTTCGTCCTGCCCGACCCGCAGCGATTTCGCGCGAGCATGGTGCTGGCGCGGGTGGCCCGTCCGCTTGCCGTTTTCCTGCCGACGCCGCGGCCCTCGGCGACACCAGGCCTGATCCAGCGCATCAAGGCGATGCTGGCGCTGGCCCCGCACCGCCTGCCGCCGCCGGGCCCCGCCGCCGGCAGCGTGTTCGCGGCGCTCGGCAAGAAGCGCGGCCGGGTCGCGCTGCTCCAGGGCTGCGCCCAGCAGGTCCTGGCGCCGCGCATCAACCAGGCGGCCATCAGTCTTCTCACCCGCCACGGCGTCGAGGTTGTCCTGGTCCGGGACGAGCAGTGCTGCGGCGCGCTGACCCATCACCTCGGCAACGATCAGGATGCATTGGCGCGGGCGCGAGCCAACGTTGCGGCTTGGCGAAAGGAAGCGGCCGGCGAGGGGCTCGATGCCATCCTGGTGACGGCGTCCGGCTGCGGCACAGTGATCAAGGACTACGGCTATCTGCTGCGCGAGGATGCTACGTTCGCCGCCGATGCGGCGAAGGTGTCCGCGCTCGCCAAGGACATAACCGAATACATCGCCGGCCTCGCACTCGAGCCGACTGCGCGACAGGACAACATCGTCGTCGCCTATCACTCGGCGTGTTCGTTGCAGCATGGGCAGAAAATCACGGGCCTTCCGAAAGAATTGCTTTCCAAGAATGGATTCGTGGTGAAAGATGTACCGGAGAGCCATTTGTGTTGCGGTTCGGCGGGGACCTACAACATTCTCCAGCCCGAGCTTGCGGGCCGGTTGCGCGATCGCAAGGTCGCCAACATCGCAAGCGTCAAGCCGGACATGATTGCCGCGGGCAATATCGGCTGCATGGTGCAGATTGCCAGTGGCACGTCAGTTCCGGTCGTACACACGATTGAGCTTCTCGATTGGGCTACGGGCGGGTCGCGGCCGGCATTGAACGCGCAAGTTTGAGCTTTCAAGCCTGAGCTTTCCTCCGGAGGCGACGGTAGAACGACGCCCGATCGACCATTGTTCGTCGACAACAGGAGGACCACGATGGCGAAAGCGAAGAAGAAAAAAAGCAAGAAGGCCAAAAAGGCGAAGAAGGCTGTAGCGGCGAAGAAATCCGCGAAGAAGTCAGCCAAGAAGTCCGCGAAGAAGTCTGCCAAAAAATCTACCAAGAAAGCAGCCAAGAAAGCTTCGAAGAAGGCCGCCCCAAAGAAGGCCGCCAAGAAGGCTGTGAAGAAGGCAGCCAAGAAAGCAGCCAAGCCGGCTGCACCGAAGAAGGCCGCGAAGAAAGCGGCACCGAAGAAGGCGAAGGCAGCTCCCGCGCCGAAGCCGTCAGCGCCGGCGCCAGCTCCGGCTCCCGAGCCGGCCGCCGAGACGAGCTGGGCGATGCCTTCGTCTTCTGCGGAAGCGGCACCGGCCGAGGGGCAAAGCTAGCTCCCGTCCTGCGACCGCGATCGCCAACAGGGAAGGCCGCTGCGGTGACGCTGCGGCCTTTTTGCATCGCCGCAGTACCTCCCGAAGCCGTCTCTTCCCCCCGCCAGTCTGATTCGTAGCCCGGTTGCCACGCTAGCTGCCTTCCCCGTACTTGCACGGTCCCTTCGTGCACTTTGGAATGCAAATAATGTGATCGAGAAGACACACAGGCCGATAACCTTTCGTGGAATCGTCAAAACGCCCAAAAAGTCGGCAGATGCCCGTGATTTTTGCTTCACGGTCCCCATCCCTCAATCCAGATTGTCGCAGTAACGCAATTTTGCAGACAAGTCGTTTGCCCCGGGGGGCTTCCGGGTCCGACTGGGTAAGAACTGACGATGGGGATCGAAATGAAGAAAGTGGCTTTGTTGGCAACGGCGCTGGCAATGGTGACGACGGGTTCGGCTTTCGCGGCAGACTTGCGCGTGAAGGCATTGAAGGCCCCGCCGCCACCCGCCTTCGACCCCTGGGATATCGCCTTCGGCGGCGCGATCATGAGCAACTACGTCTTCCGCGGTATCACCCAGTCGAACAACAAGCCGTCGGTCGCGGCTTATTTCGAGCCGCGCTACAACGTCACCAAGGACCTGCAGCTCTATGTCGGCGTCGCCGGTGAGAGCATTTCCTTCCCGAACCGCGCCGCGGCTGAGATCGACATCTACGGCGGTATCCGCCCGACCTTCGGTGCCTTCGCCTTCGACATCGGCGTCTGGGGTTACCTGTATCCGGGTGGGACCTGCTACTACGGCGCCGGCTTCGACACCGCCGGCAATCCGCTCAGCGCAGAATGCGCCGCCAACGCGTTGGCGAACGGAAACGTCATGAAGAAGGACGTCAGCTTCTTCGAAGTCTACGGCAAGATGACCTACACGGTGAACGACAACTGGGCGTTCGGCATCAACGAGTTCTATTCGCCGAACTTCCTCAACACCGGCGCCTGGGGCAACTACACCTCGGTCACGGCCAAGTGGACGGCGCCGAGCACGACGTTCGGCTCAAGCGGCGTCGGCATGTATGTGTCGGGCGAATTCGGCCGTCAGTGGTTCGGCACCTCCGACTCATTCTACGGCACCGGCATCGCCAGCCCGCTTGGCGGCGGCCCGTTCCCGAACGGCATCAAATACGCTGACTACAACACCTGGAACGTCGGCGTCGGCTTCACCTACAAGGTGATGACCCTGGATCTCCGTTACTCCGACACCGATCTCTCGAAGGCCAACTGCAACGCCTTCACCAGCGACAACACCGCCACCTTCAGCAGCAGCTTCAGCAGCATCAATCCGTCGGGCGTCGGCTCCAAGTGGTGCGGCGCGACCGGCATCGCCAAGCTCTCGTTCGACCTGACGGCGATGACCAACCTGAAGTAAGTTTCTTCCTGAGACCATCTACGAGGGCGGCAGAGCAATCTGCCGCCCTTTTGCTTTTCTCCACGCCGTCATGGCCGGGCTTGACCCGGCCATCCACGTGTTAGCCCTGAGGCAGGAAAGACGTGGATGCCCGGGTCAAGCCCGGGCATGACGAGCCGGCGGCCACACAGCGCTCCCCTCAGCGCGCCGCGGTCGGCTCCGCCCGGGCCGGCTCGCCGGCTTTACCGAGGACGTGGATATCGCCGTCCTCCACCAACGCCACCTTCCGGGTGTGGAAGGCGTCGAGCGTCGAGCGGTGGCCGATCGAGACGATGGTGGCCTGCGGCAGCTTCTCCGTCAGCAACCGATAAAGCCGGTCCTCGGACGGCTCGTCCAGCGAGGCGGTCGCCTCGTCGAGGAAGAGATAGTCCGGCATGTGCAGCAGCGCACGGGCAAGCCCAAGGCGTTGCTGTTCGCCGAGCGACAATGTCCGGTTCCAGTGGCCGTGCTCGTCGAGCCGGTCCGCCAGCCGCGGCAGGCCGACGGCAATCAAGGCGTCGCGGATCTTCTCGGGCGGGACCGAGCCGTGCTCGGTCGGGTAGATGACGGCGTCGCCAAGCGCGCCGATCGGGAAATACGGCCGCTGCGGCAGCATCATCAGCTTCGACGTCTCGGGAATGGCGATCGTGCCGGTGCCGAACGGCCAGACGCCGGCGATGGCCCGGAACAGTGTCGACTTGCCGGAGCCCGACGGACCGGTCACCAGCACCCGCTCCGACGGCTGCATCGTGAAGGCATCGGCTGCGACCAGAGGCGCGCCGTTCGGCAATTTGACGAGCAATTGCTCGAGCGCGATTGCCTTGCCGTTCGATGGTGCGATGTCGATGGTCGGTTCGAGCGCCGCGCCGTGGGCGGCGGAGCTGACCGACATCTCGAAGCCATCGAGGCGGGCGATCACCGCGCGCCACTCTGCGAGCGAGCGATAGGCGGTGACGAAGAAGGACAGCGCATCCTGCACGCTGCCGAAGGCCGAGCCGGTCTGCATCATGTCGCCGAGCTGGATGCGCTTGGCGAAGTAGGCAGGCGCCACCACCACATAGGGAAAGAGCGTCGCGGCCTGACCGTAGCTTGCCGTGAAGGCGGTCAGGCGCTTGGTCCGGCCCATGATCTCGTACCAATTGCCGATGACGAAGCCGAAGCGCCGCAGCAGATGCCCTCGCTCCGCGTTCTCGCCTTTCAGAAGGGCGATCTGCTCGGAATTTTCGCGCACGCGGATCAGGTTGAAGCGGAAGTCGGCCTCAAAGCGCTGCTGCTCGAAATTGAGATTGATGAGCGGGGCGCCGATCCAGTGGGTCAGCGCGGTACCGACGATCGCGTAGGCCAGGGCGCACCAGACCAGAAAACCGGGCACGAGGATATCGGTGCCGTAAATGTACAAGGGTGCCTTGTAGGACAGACCCCAGAGGATGACGACGAACGAGGCCAGCGTCACGATCGACGACAAAAGGCCAAGGCCGATGGTCAGCGTTTGCTCGACGAAATTCTTGACGTCCTCGGTGATGCGCTGGTCCGGATTGTCGGCGGCATCGCCCTTGAGTTGCATGCGGTAATGCGTGGCGCCCTCGAGCCATTCGCCGAGATAGTGTTGCGTCAGCCATTGCCGCCAGCGGATCTGGAGCCACTGGTTCAGGTAGAGCTTGTAGACGGCCAGCGCGACGAAGGTGAAGGCCAGCCCAAGGAAGATCCAGACCTCCTTGACGAATTCGGGCAGATCGTAGGCCTGCAATGCGCTGTAGAACCGGTTCTGCCATTGATTGAGCAGCACGTTGATCGCGACCAGCACCAGCTCCATTGCGACGACGACGGCGAGCAGGCCGCGGCCGACCCATTTGTCCTCCGACCGGAAATAGGGGACGGCGATTCGCCAGACGATCGCGAGCGTGGCGCTGAGGTTCTTCACAGAGCGGTGTCTCCTAGGGGGATGTGCACAACGGCCCGGAGCCAGAGGCTTGAGGCAATGGCGGAAATGGGCGCGCTTAGACTAAAGTCGCAAGTGCTGCAATTTGCGTTGGCTTGTCGCAGCTTGCAACCCTAGCATGGGGTTCGACGGCGCGGGGTGGGGTGCTCCGGGATTTCGCGAGCTTGTGAGCGGGATGGGAACCGCCGCATTCGCGAGGAATTCGCGTCCAGCTCGGGGGTTATCGCTTCCAGCGTCAAGCAGGATCGGCTCTCCACGCGGGCCGTCTGCCGCAAACATGCGTGGGGGAGGAAGACCATGTGGAATCAAGTCTATGATCCGCTGCACAGCCCTGTGCTGTCGACGATTGCGGCGGCGGTGCCCGTCGTCACGCTGCTGGTCCTGATCGCGAGCGGCCGCGTCCAGGCGCATATCGCGGCGATCATCGCCGTGATCGTGGCCAATCTGATCACGATCTTCGTCTTCACCATGCCGGCAAACATGTCGATCCGCGCCTCGGTGCTGGGGATCGTCACCGGCTTTTTCCCGATCGGCTGGATCGTCCTCAACGTCATCTTCCTCTACCAGGTGACGGTGAGCACGGGACGCTTCGAATTGCTCAAGCGCGCCATCGGCGGCGTCACCGAGGACCGGCGGCTGCAATTGCTGCTGATCGCGTTCTCCTTCGGCGCGTTCTTCGAGGGCGCCTCGGGCTTCGGCACGCCGGTCGCCATCACCGGTGCCGTGCTGATCGGCCTCGGCTTCTCGCCGCTCGCGGCGTCCGGCCTGTCGCTGATCGCCAACACCGCACCGGTCGCCTATGGCGCGCTGGGTACGCCGATCCAGGGCCTTGCCTCGGTCACCGGGCTCGATCCCTACATCCTCGGCGCGATGGTCGGCCGGCAATTGCCGGTCTTCTCGCTGATCGTGCCGTTCTGGGTGGTGTGGGCGTTCGCGGGCTGGAAGGGCATGAAGGATGTCTGGCCGGCGATCCTGGTCACCGGCGTGTCGTTCGCGGTTCCGCAATTCGTGATCTCGAACTTCATCAACCCCTGGATCGTCGACATCGGCGCGTCGCTGATCTCGATGGGCGCGCTGATCCTGTTCCTGAAGGTCTGGCAGCCCAGGCAGCTCTGGCTGTCGCCGGCGCTGCGCGGCCGCGATGAATCGGCAGCCACCATGGCGGCGGCCAAACCGCTCGACAAGACGCCGCTGACGCAGAGCGAACTGTTCGGCGCGCTGCTGCCGTGGATCATCGTCTGCATCGTGATGCTGATCTGGGGCAACGGGGCGTTCAAGGCCTGGGCGAATTCGATCTTCGTCTGGAACTATCCCGTGCCCGAGCTGCACCAGATGATCAACAAGATGCCGCCGGTCGCGCCAGGGCCGACGAAAGAGAGCGCGGTGTTCGGCTTCACCTACCTGTCCTTCACCGGCACGGGCATGCTGATCGCGGCCATCATCTCCGGTGTCCTGATGGGCGTCGGTCCCGGCAAGCTCGTGACCGAGTACGGCCGCACCATCCGGCTCTGTGCGATCTCGCTGATCACGATCTCGGCGATGCTGGCGATCGGCACCTTGACGCGGCTCTCCGGCGTCGACGCGACGCTCGGCCTCGCCTTCGCCGCAACCGGCGTGCTCTATCCCTTCTTCGGCACGCTGCTCGGCTGGCTGGGCGTGGCGCTGACGGGATCGGACACCGCGTCCAACGTGCTGTTCGGAAACCTGCAGAAGATCACCTCCGAGCAGCTCGGCCTGTCGCCGGTCCTGATGGCCGCGGCGAACTCGTCCGGCGGCGTGATGGGCAAGATGATCGACGCGCAGTCGATCGTGGTCGCCTCCACTGCCACCAACTGGTACGGGCACGAGGGCACGATCCTGCGCTTCGTGTTCTGGCACTCGATCGTGCTGGCCTGTCTCGTCGGCGTGCTCGTGACGTTGCAGGCCTATGTCTGGCCGTTCACGGCAATGGTCCTGAAGTAGCAGGCCAACTCCGGCTCGAACGCAAATCCCCGCGAGGTTCCGCCCCGCGGGGATTTTTGCGTCCAATCAAATCTCATCGCGCTCCAGGTGGCGCGAACCTTCTCAATGGCGCCGCCGTCTTATAGAAGGTGCGGCAGATCAGGTCGGACGAGAGGTCTCATGGTTTCGCTCAAGCGATTGGTGTGTGCTGCGGTTGCAATGCTCGCGATGTCCATTGTCGCGCGTGCCGAGGATGGTTTCCCGTTCGGCACCGAGATGACGCTGGAAGCGCTGCCGCAAGCAGGCTCGAAGCGAATTCCGAACATCGAGATCGGCGACCATGGCGAGGTCGTGCTCGAGCTCTGGTGCAAGGGCGGCAAAGGCCAGTTCTCGGTCGCCGGCAACACCGTGATCTTCGTCCCCGGTCAGATCCAGGATCGCTCCTGCCCGCCGGCAAGGGCGCAGGCCGACGACGATCTGGTCGCAGCACTGAGCAGCGTCGAGACCTGGAAGCGTCAGGGCGACGTGCTGACGCTGATCGGCCCCAAGCCGCTGCGTTTTAGGACGACGGGGAATTAGGTCTCGCTCTCGTGTCCCGGACGCGCTGCAGCGTGCAACGCTGCTGCGCAGAGCCGGGACCCAGACTCGATTGGCGACGTCGCGTAGCCTCTGGGCCCCGGCTCTGCAGCGCATCACTGACGTGCTGCGCTGCGTCCGGGGCACGAGATCCTACTTCCACACCGATTTGTCGGCATCCCAGCGCTGGCCCCTGAGCTCCTTGGCGAGCGCCTCGATCGAACCGTTGTCGTCGGGCTGCTCGCCTTCCTCGTCGACCGACGTGTCGTCGGAGAGATTGAGCTTGGCGCCGCTGCTCTCGTCGGCGGTCGTCGTCGCGGGGCTGCCGATCCACAGCATGAGCTTGTCGGTTGTGCCCGGCTTGTCGGGCGAGACGAGCCCTGCGACCTCGATCGTGTCGGTGAGATCGAGCGCGGGGAAATCCGGGTTCGGCCGCTTGAAGACCAGCTTGAGCTTGCCTGTGGCGGGGTTGAAGCTTTGCGAGGCCGGCTTTGCCGCGAGCGTCCGGCTCAAGACGTTCGAGACGGCGGCCGCGAGCTTGTCCTTGCTGATCTTGTCGCCCTCGCGCCAGTCGGCCGCGGCGAAGCGGATGGTGCGGTCCATCTCGGTCATGCCCGCGGTCCAGCCCGCGGAGGTGACGCCCGGCGTCGCCTTGAATTTCGCCAGCAGCGCGCCGGCGCGCTCGGGATCGACCGACATGTTGATGGTCTGCTCGCCTGCGCGTAGCGCATCGCAGCCAACCGTGAGGCTCGCCAGCGTCACCTCGACCGCCTGGCCCTTCAGGCTCTTCAGGAAGTCGGTTGCATTATCGAGCTTGACCTTGACCGCGATCGCCTCCGGCGAGACATCGGTGAAATCCTTCGGCTGCGGGGTGATGCCGTCGTCGGAGGTCTGGTTGTCCTGAAATTCCTTCTCGCTGAGATCGGAATTGTCGGGCGAGGTCACCTCGGTCACCACCTGGCCAATGCTGATCTGGCCGCGGAATTCGAAGGTGTCGCCGCTCTGCTTGCGCAGCAGCTTGACGCTGACGGGCGCCTTCTCGCTGATGCTCTGCGTGGTGCCGGTCAGGGTCTGGCCCGCGACCTGGAGGTTGACGACGAAGCGGTCCTTGCGGTCGGAATTCTTTGCGACGGGATAGCAGACGTCGAGCACGGCCGCCGTCACCGTCTTGCCCTGGCGCGTCTCCTTCAGGATCACGTCGGCATTGCCGTCCATCAGCCCGTCGATCGAGGTGAAATAGCGTGTCTCCGGACCGCCGGGTGTCGTGGCCCTCGGCGACAGCTTCATCTGGGCGGATGCGGGATGCGGAGAAGCTGCAAGCAGAGCTGCCAAAAGGGCTGTCGAACAAACCAGAAGCGCACGCATCGATGAAATCCTCGCGCAACGGGCATGATCCGGAAAAGTGAGAAGCGGTTTTCCGAGAGGATCATGCCCAAACTATTCGAATCGGCGCGTCACCGTAGTGGGTTTTGGCCGTCGGTTGAATCGGAAAGCGGAGGGGCAGGGTCGGCAAAAAAGAAGGCCGCCCGGAGGCGGCCTTCGCAACATTGTAACGGAACAGAGGCTCAGAAGCCGCCCATGCCGCCGCCGGCGGGCATCGCGGGTGAGGCTTCCTTCTTCGGCGTTTCGGCGACCATGGCCTCGGTGGTGACCAGCAGGCCGGCCACGGAGGAGGCGTCCTGGAGCGCGGTGCGCACCACCTTGGCGGGATCGATGATGCCCTTCTCGACCATGTCGACATAGTCCTCGTTCTGGGCGTCGAAGCCGAAGGTCTCGGACTTGTTCTCCAGGATCTTGCCGACGACGATCGAGCCTTCCACGCCCGCGTTCTCGGAGATCTGGCGGATCGGGGCCTCCAGCGCCTTCAGCACGATGTTGATGCCGGCCTGGACGTCGGCATTGGCGTTGGTGAGACGACCCACCGCCTTCTTGGCGCGGAGCAGCGCGACGCCGCCGCCGGGGACGATGCCTTCCTGCACCGCGGCGCGGGTGGCGTTGAGGGCGTCCTCGACGCGGTCCTTCTTCTCCTTGACCTCGATCTCGGTGGCGCCGCCGACGCGGATCACCGCGACGCCGCCGGCCAGCTTGGCGAGACGCTCCTGGAGCTTCTCACGGTCGTAGTCCGAGGTAGTCTCCTCGATCTGCGCCTTGATCTGGCCGACACGGGCCTCGATGTCCGGCTTCTTGCCGGCGCCCTTGACGATCGTGGTGTTCTCCTTGTCGATCACGACCTTGCCGGCGCGGCCCAGCATCTTCACCGTGACGTTCTCGAGCTTCATGCCGAGGTCTTCGGAAATGAGCTGGCCACCGGTGAGGATGGCGAGGTCCTCAAGCATGGCCTTGCGGCGATCGCCGAAGCCCGGCGCCTTGACGGCGGCGACCTTGAGGCCGCCGCGGAGGCGGTTGACGACCAGGGTGGCCAGCGCCTCGCCCTCGACGTCCTCGGCGATGATGACAAGCGGCTTGCCCGACTGCACCACGGCTTCCAGCACCGGCAGCATGGCCTGCAGGCCCGAAAGCTTCTTCTCGTGCAGGAGGATGTAGGCATCCTCGAGCTCGGCGGTCATCTTCTCGGGGTTGGTGACGAAGTAGGGGCTGAGATAGCCGCGGTCGAACTTCATGCCCTCGACGATGTCGACTTCGGTGTCGAGCGACTTGTTCTCTTCGACGGTGATGACGCCCTCGTTGCCGACTTTCTGCATCGCCTGGGCGATCATCTTGCCGATGGCGGCATCGCCGTTGGCGGAGATGGTGCCGACCTGGGCGACCTCGGAGGAGGCGGCGACCGGCTTGGCGCGCTTCTCGATGTCCTTGATGACGGCCGCAACGGCAGAGTCGATGCCGCGCTTGAGGTCCATCGGGTTCATGCCGGCGGCAACCGCCTTGGCGCCTTCGCGCACGATGGCCTGGGCCAGCACGGTCGCGGTGGTGGTGCCGTCGCCGGCGAGGTCGTTGGTCTTGGAGGCGACCTCACGCACCATCTGGGCGCCCATGTTCTCGAACTTGTCCTCGAGCTCGATCTCCTTGGCGACGGTGACGCCGTCCTTGGTGATGCGGGGGGCGCCGAAGCTCTTCTCGATGACGACGTTGCGGCCCTTCGGGCCGAGCGTCACCTTGACGGCGTTGGCGAGAACGTCGACGCCGCGCAGCATGCGATCGCGCGCGTCTCCGGAAAACTTGACGTCTTTGGCAGCCATTTTTGCAATTCCTTGGTTTGGTGATGTGTCTGCGGCGCTTCTCTCTCCGTCATTGCCGGGCCTGACCCGGCAATCCATCATCCTGCGAAAAACGATGGATGCCCGGGTCGCCTAGCGCGAAGACGCGCTTCGCACTTCTGCCCGGGCATGACGATGAGACATTCAGCGGCTGTTCAGGCGGATGGCCTTAGGCCAGTACGCCCATGATGTCCGACTCCTTCATGATCAGGAGCTCTTCGTTGTCGATCTTGACCTCGGTGCCCGACCATTTGCCGAACAGCACGCGGTCGCCGACCTTGAGGTCGATCGGGGTCAGCTTGCCGGTCTCGTCACGGCCGCCGGGGCCGACGGCGACGACCTCGCCCTGGGACGGCTTTTCCTTGGCGCTGTCCGGAATGATGATGCCGCCCTTAGTCTTTTCCTCGGCGTCGATACGTTTGACCACGACACGGTCATGCAGCGGACGAAATTTGGATTTAGCCATGACGTTTCCCTTTGGAGGCTCGCTTCGGAAGTAGTGGAAGTGGGTGGGGCGGCGCTTCCGTCCATCCCCTATCCCTAGGATCGAACGGCGTGCTTAGCAATCGGGCTTTCCGAGTGCTAATAGTGGGCCCGGAAATATGGCTTGGCCGCGATCCTGTCAAGCAAAGGTGGTTAAGCGATTGGTGAGGCGGATATAGGATGGTGGCACTGGAAACTTGTTCGGGGCGCCGACGTATTAAAGGACGTCATTGCTCCGGCAGCGGTTTTGCGCTTGGCTGCAGGAGGGGTGCGGCCATGGTCTTGTTCGGGGGAATGCCATGATCAGTTCAGCTCACGCGCGCACGGTTGCCAATCTGGCCGCCGCCTCATGTCTGGCGCTGCTGCTGGGCGCTTGCGGCGGCGGCATGAGCCTGCCGTCCTTCTCGTCGTCCTCGCCGCCGCCCGAAGCCGAGCCGGGCGTCGCACCCGAAATGCCTGCGACCATTCGCGCCGACGAGATCGTCGGCCGCTGGGGCCTCGCCTCGTTCCAGAACCCGGCCGACCGCGCCCGTACCGAGGCTGCCGCCCGGGCCCAGTGCAAGAACCCTTATGTGATCACCGCCGGCTCCTCCGGCGGCGTGATCATGCATCTGGCCGACCAGGCAACGCCGCAGGAGCTGCGGCTGAAGGGCTCGCCGAGCGGCAAGAACTACATCGGGCCGGCGGGGCCGACCCCCGGCGAGCAGGACCGCGAAATCATCTCCTTCGACGGCCGCGTCCTGATCACCCGCTTCATCGACAAGGACGCCGCCACCCGCTACGGCAACATGGTCTACGTCCGCTGCGCGCCGCGGGCGTGATGGTCTAAGGCCACGCGCTATAACCCTCTCCCCTTGTGGGAGAGGGTGGCTCGCCGCGTAGCGGCGAGACGGGTGAGGGGTATCTCTCCCCGAGTCCAACTCTCATTCGAATTCGCTGAAGCAACCCCTCATCCGGCGCTTCGCGCCACCTTCTCCCACAAGGGGAGAAGGGGCAGTCTCGCTTGATGGCACAAAACAAAAACGCCGGCCCAAGGCCGGCGTTTTGTTATTCCTATGTCGCGTCCGCTCAGTCGAACAGCGCGTCGATGTCGTCCTGCGAGGCGTGGCCGACGTCGCCGGCGAGCTTCGGGCCGTTGAGAAGCTTGTCGTCCTCGCTGCGATTGTCGACCGGCGGCACGACGTGGGATTTGATCGCGTCGACGCCGCCCCAGATCTCCATCATCGCATTGATGTGCTGCTCGATGAACTTCATCGTGCCCATCACCTTGCTGATGCGCTGGCCGGTCAGGTCCTGGAAGTTGCAGGCTTCGAAGATCGAGATGACGCGTTCCTGGATGTCGTCGGCGAGCCGCTTCTGCTGGTCGATCGAGTCCACCTTGGACATCGCGCTGGCGGCCTGGTCGATCGATTCCGCGGCTTCGAGGATCTGCTGGGTCGCCTGCTCGGTGCCGCCGACCACCGCGCCGAGCTCGCCATTGACCTTGGCCATTTCGCCGCCGTCAAAGCTCTTACCGTGCAGCGTCGCGATTTCGCGCTTGGTGCGGTCGATGGCGTCATGGATGAGGTCGAGCTCGACCTTCAGCTTTTCGCACTGCTCGATCTGAGCCCGATAGGTTTCGAGCATGGTACGAGCTTCGGAGAGCTCGTGGGCGGTGGAGGCGTCGATCGCCGCCATGGCTGCGCTGCCGGACAAGGGCAAGGGCGCAGCGCCTTTCGCCATCTGTGCACGGATCGCACGTAGCTCGGCCATGATCTCGCTATGCATCGGGATTGCCTCTTCAGTTACGTCCAAAATCGGCATCTCGCCACCAGCGATATCCTCGACGCGAAAACGTTTGCGGTGAACAGCCATCAGGATACTCCCCCCACCTCACTCACGCGTCTTTGTAGGCAGAAGCGATTTAACACGAAGTTCACGGCAGGAACTGTTGTGCGGCTGCGCGCGACGGCGCGCAAAGAAGCGATTAACCATGGGCGCGCGGCGTTCATCGAAAATAAACGCTGATCGCCAAATTGCCCCGCTGCTGACGACGTGGTGAATCCAAACGGCGTTTCTGTTTACCAAACAAAACGGCTTTTGCCTTTTATTGACCACGTCGGGGGCGCGGACCAGCCATCAGCTCTCCACGGCGCGTGTGATCTAGACGAAACAGTACAGAGTACGTCGATGTTCAAGAAAATGTCTGTCGCGCTGCTCGGCAGCGCTTGCACCTTCATTGCCGGCGCAAACAGTGCCAGCGCCTTCGACAATTCGGTGCCGAACGATCCGCCCGCGGTGCTCTACCAGCCGCAGGTGCCGCCGGCGCCGGTGCGCGTCGCCTCCAATGCGAACATGGGCGGCGGCTTCATCGAGTTCCTGTTCGGCGACGGTCCCGGCCGCGGTCCGGCCTACGCGCCCGAGCGGCCGGTCTATCAACAGCAGCCCGGCTATTACGATCAGCGCCGCCTGCCGCCGATGGGTGAGCCGCAGATGCAGGGTGGATATCAGCAAGGCGCGGTTCAGCAGGAGACGGCCGACCCGCGGCAGCGTCAGTTCGATCCAAGGTTCGAGAAGCAATCTGTTGACTATAGCGGCAAGGAAAGTCCCGGCACCATCGTGGTCGATACCCCGAACAAGTTCCTCTATCTCGTCGAGGGCAATGGCAGGGCGATGCGCTACGGCATTGGCGTCGGGCGTCCGGGCTTCACCTGGTCCGGCGTGAAGGCGATTACGGCCAAGCGCGAATGGCCGGACTGGACGCCGCCGGCCGAAATGATCGCGCGCCGCCCCGATTTGCCCCGGCACATGGAAGGTGGTCCGGAGAACCCGCTCGGCGCCCGCGCGATGTATCTGGGCTCGACGCTGTACCGCATCCACGGCTCCAACGAGCCCTGGACCATCGGCACCAACGTCTCCTCCGGCTGCATCCGCATGCGCAACGAAGACGTCATCGACCTCTACGGCCGCGTCAATGTCGGCACCAAGGTCGTGGTGATGTAGCCCGGCGCTCGCTGCGAGCCGTCAACTCCCGGTGTCGCGCCGGCTCGCGACGCGCGGCATCGAAGGCGTTGCGTGCCGGCCGGCGTACGTCCTTCGGCCAGGGTCTAGGCTGGCCGACGATGCCGCGTCGAAGCGAGACGGGGGGCAACAGAGCAGCGACGAGGAGTTGATGATCGGGCAAGCGATGCGCGAGCGGAGCGGTTCAACCGCCGCGCCGACAGCTCGGCCTTCTTGACGAGTTCGTGCAGTCCCTCCAACTCGTACAACTCGGTGATGAGATGAGTTGTCACGGTGGTCAGGGTTGCGATGCGCTGCTGAAATGGACTCATTTTTAAGACCCCGACTATAACTAAAAGAGGCAACCACATCGGTAGTGTGGCATGAGCAACGTGTTCTTCCAGTTGAACACCCATGTCCGAATTTGGAAATCCGGGAGTCTACGGTCGCGCGCGTCAGACGGCGATTTGATTTGGCATGGTGAATTCAGGCGCGTCGGGTAGCGTTCAGCTCAGTCCAATGGCACTGCAATATAGTCATACTATATCGAACGTCCTCTCTGCTTGCCGTGGCACAAAAGTCGCTCGAGCCATGCTCTAAAAAAAACGGCCGCCGAGAGGCGGCCGTTCGCATCTTCGGGGCGAATTGCTCACGCGTAATCGCTGCCGCCGTCGTCGTCGCCGCCGAAGTCGCCGTCGTCGGCCACGTCCATATTGCCGTCGTCGTTGTTGTCGCCGTAGTTCTGGTCGTTGTCGTTACGATCGTTGTTCGCCTGGTCGGAGAAGCTTTGGCGGGACTCGCGGTTCGAGCCGATGTCGTTGAGGCCGGCATCGCGCGCGAGCGAGCCGCCGGACTGGTCGCTGCCGCCCCAGGGACTTCCACCAGCGCTGCGGTCGCCGAGGGCATTGGTGTCGCCGAAGGCCTGCTGATGCGATCCGCCCATCATGCCGCGGATGCTGGAGAGCAGCAGCGAGCCACCGACGACGCCGGCGGCAGCTGCCGCCGCGGTGCCGAGGAACGAGCCGCCGCCACCACCCATCGGCGGTGCGCCATACCCCTGGCCCGGGCCCTGACCTGGAGCTTGGCCTGGACCTTGGCCGTAAGCCTGTCCGTAAGGCGGCTGACCGTAGCCCGGCTGCGTCTGCTGCATCGCTCCGCCGCTGTTCCAGACCGGCCGCGCGTCACGCGGCGGCACGTTCGGAACCGAGCCGCGCGAGGGGCCTCCGCCGAACAAGGTGTCGCGCATGGTGTCGAGGAAGCCGCCGGACTGTGCCTGCTCGGGCCCATGGGCCGCCTCCAGCTCCTGGATGCGGTTATGGGCGCGCTTCAGCGCTTCGTCCTGCAGCAGCGTGGTCTGGACCAGCGCATAGATCGCGCCGGGCGCCTTGCGCAGCCCGTCCGAGATCGCGGCGATCGCGTCGGGATCGCGCGGTGCGTTTTCCAGTTTCGAAAGCCGGTCGAAAAGGTCGTCGACGAGCTGGCGTTCCTGCGGCGTCATGATCAGTCTCCCTCGCGCAAACCAAGCGCGAAGCAGATGTAGGGTTCCATTGTGGCCCCAACAGTGCTGGCCGGATTAAATTTCGGTATGCGACAAGCTGCCCCGCGGCTTGCAGTCCGCCGGTGTCATCCCAGCGTGGTGCGGCTGTCCGACAGCAGACGCGCAAAGCCGTCGCCGGCTAGATAGGCGTGCTCGCGTTCGCGGACATCCGTCATCGGGTCGAGGCCGGCGAGGACATCGTCGACGAAGCCGGGATGGCACATCACGAGGCCGCCATCCGGCAAGCCTTCCAGGAATTGCCGCATCAACTCGCCAAAATCGGCCGCCCGCGTGAAGTCATAGGCGCCGGCAAAGCCCGGGTTGAAGCTGAGCCCCGCGCTGCCGGCACGGCGGCGGAATTGCGCGCTGAGGACGTCGAGCACGATGGCCTTGGGCGAGGCCAGCCGCTGCTTGAGCGGCAGGTCGCGGCCGCCCTGGCGCACCCAGGCGTTCGGCGCGCCTTCGCTGACCGCATCGACGAAGCCGTCGCGCACCTGCGGATAGAGCTGCACATGCTGATGGCCGTCGACGAAGTCAGGCGCGCGCCCGAACGCTTCGGCGAAGGCGGCGAGCTGCGCCTTCACCTCGTTGCGGAAGAATTCGCGGTCGAGCCGCCGCAAAATGCCCGCGCGCAGCAGCTTCGGAAACGGCATGAACATGTCGCCGTCGAGCGGGCGGAAATGCATGGTGAGCGGGCGGAACGGCGCCGACAGCGTCACGTGCAATCCGATCGCGCAGCGCGGGCTCGACTTTGCCGAGGCCTGAAGCGCCTCGACTTCGCCGCGCGCGATCGCAGGCCCCACCATCATCACCGAGGTGGCGTTGAGGCGGCCGCGTTCGATCAGGTCGCGGATGGCCCGGTTGACGCCCGGGCTGATGCCGTAATCGTCGGCACAGAGCCAGATCCGCCGCAGGCCCGCGGCCGCGCTCATTCGGCCGCCGTCCTCTTCGCGGCGTCGTCGGCCTTGTCGGCTTCGAAGTGCTTTTCACTATGCTCGGCAACGAAGTAGATCGGGCGCGCCTTCAGCTCGGAGAGGATCTTGCCGATATATTCGCCGACGATGCCGATCATGATGAGCTGCACGCCGCCGATCGTCATCAGGCCGATCACGAGCGAGGGATAGCCGGGCACCTGCTTGCCGGTCGTGAACACCTCCCAGAGGATCGAAAGGCCGAACAGGAAGGCGCCCCCGGCGAGAATGACGCCGAGCAGGCTGGCGAAGCGCAGGGGTGCCACCGAAAACGAGGTCAGGCCCTCGATCGACAGGCCGAGCAGGCTCGCGGCGTTGAAGGTGGTGACGCCATGGGCCCGCGCCGAAGGCTCATAGTCGACGCGGATCTGGCGGAAGCCGATCCAGCTGGCGAGACCCTTGAAGAACCGGTTGCGCTCGGGCAGCTGCCTGAGCGCTGTGACCGCGCGCGGCGACAGGAGGCGGAAGTCGCCGGCGTCCTCGGGAATCTTCTGCCGTGCCCCCCAATTGATCAGCGCGTAGAAGCCGTGCACGGCGACCCGGCGCAGGAAGGTCTCGTTGTCGCGATGCGCCTTGGCGGTGTAGACGACGTCATAGCCGTCATCGATCCAGTGCCGCACCAGCTGTTCGATCAGGGCCGGCGGATGCTGGCCGTCGCCGTCCATGAACATGACGGCGCCGAGCCGGGCATGGTCGAGGCCGGCCATCAGGGCCGCTTCCTTGCCGAAATTGCGCGACAGCGACACCACCTGGACGTCGATCGCGTCGGCCGGCAGCGCGCGGGCGATCGCCAGTGTCGCATCCTTGCTGCCGTCGTCGACATAGACGACCTCGCAAGCCAGCCGATAGCGCTCCCGCAGGGTTTTTGCGAGATCGCAGATGCGCTGGTGCAGGGCGGCAAGGCCCGCCGCCTCGTTGTAGACGGGGACGACGATCGACAGTCCCTTCGCGGCCGCGGTGCTTGCGGTCGTCGTCATGCCGGAAACGTCAGAGCCCAACGTCATCGATCAAGGTTCCAGAGGCGTTCAAAGTCATCTCAACAGCATATGGTAGCTGCCGTTTGCTGTCGCAAAGCTGAACGGAAAAGCTGAGCGGACCTGAGGCTCACTGCCGCAGGAACGCCTCCAGCTTGGCGAACAGCGGGTTCTCCCGGTCGAACACGTAGTCGAGCGAAACCACCGAGACGGTTTCGGCGCCATGCTCCCGCAGGAAGCTTGCCAGCGCATAGAGCTGTCCCGGCGGGCAGTGCAGCGTCAGCATGCCCGACGAGGTCGGTCCGCCGAACGGGGCTTCGACGCCGTACCGGCTATGGGCTTCGCCGAGCAGGGCGGCGTCGCATTGCCGGAAGCGGGTGCGGACCTCGCGATACTTGTTGGCCCGCGACCTTGCTGCGATGTGATCGAGGATGACGCGCGCGGTCTCCCGCGCCTGCGGCGTCCAGTCGGCCTCTTTCGAGGCGACCAGATTGGCCTGGCTGCGCAGGATCACGCCGTCGTCGAGCACCCGCAAGCCGTTGGCGGCGAGCGTCGCGCCCGTCGTGGTGATGTCGACGATCAGCTCGGCACTGCCGGCGGCCGGCGCGCCTTCGGTCGCGCCGCTACTTTCAACGATGCGGTAATCGGTGATGCCGTGGTTCTGGAAGAAGGCGCGGGTGAGGTTGACGAACTTGGTCGCGACCCGCATCCGCATGTGATGCTGCTCGCGGAAGCCGGTGGTGACGTCGTCGAGGTCGGCCATGGTGCGAACATCGATCCAGGCCTGCGGCACCGCGACGACGACGTCGGCATAGCCGAAGCCGAGCCCATCGATCAGCGACACGCGCTTGTCGGCGTCCGCGATGTTCTCGTGCACCAGGTCTTCCCCGGTAACGCCGAGATGCGCAAAGCCGCGCGACAGTTGCGAGGCGATCTCGCTCGCCGAGAGATAGGCGACCTCGACATGGTCGAGGCCTGCAAGCGTGCCGCGATAGTCGCGGGCGCCGCCGGCCTTCGATAGCTTGAGGCCGGCACGGGCGAAGAAGGCCTCGGTGTTTTCCTGAAGGCGGCCCTTGGAGGGAACGGCCAGAACGAATGGCGCGCTCATGGCTTAAGCTCCCACCTTGCGGCCGATCTTCGTCAGCGCATCCACCCAGACCGAGAAGCCGACCGCGGGGATCGGTTCAGTCGATCCCAGCTGGGTCATCAGCCCGTCATAGCGGCCGCCGGCGACCAGCGGCTCGGCGCCGTTGCCCCGGTGATGCAGCTCGAATTCGAAGCCGGTGTAATAGTCGAGGCCGCGCCCGAACGCGGTCGAGAAGCGCGTCTGCTTCACGTCGATGCCACGCGCCGCCATGAAGCCGACCCGGCTCTCGAACTGGTCGATCGCAGCCGTAAGGTCGAGCTTGGCGTCGGCAGTGAGCGCGCGCAGTTCGGCGATGGCCTCGTCCGGATTGCCTGCGATCGTCAGGAAGCGCTTGAGCACGGCAATCGCCTCGCGCGGCAGCGCGCCGCCCTTCAGCGTCGATTGCTCGAGGAAGCGATCGGCGATCTCGGCCGTGGTGCGTCCCCCGACATTGGTGGTGCCGGCGATCGACATCAGATCGGTGACGAAGGCGAGCGCCGCCTTGCGGTCGGAGCCGGCGAGGGCGGCGAGCACGCCCTCATATTCGCTGCGGGTCGCGGTGGTCGCGGCCGCCAGCCTTTCCAGATCCTTTTCCAGGCTGATCTTGCGGTTGAAGTCCTTGACCAGGCGGCGGCGCCAGACCGGATAGAGGTCGAGCGCATCGAGCAGCGCGTTGAACAGCGCCACGTCGCCGGTGCGGATCTCGACGTCGCGGACACCGAACGCCGCGGTCGCTTCGAGCCCGAGCGCCAACGTCTCGGCGTCGGCCGCGGCGCGGTCCTGGCGGCCGAACGATTCGATGCCGGCCTGCAGGAATTCGCTGGCCTGGCCGCTGCGGTAGCGGAACACCGGGCCGAGATAGCTGAACCCGGCCGGCTGGCCGGCACGACCGGAGCTCAGGTAATCGCGCGCCACGGGAATGGTCAGGTCCGGGCGCAGGCACAGTTCCTCGCCGGAGAGGTCCGTGGTCAGGTACAGGCTCTTGCGGATGTCCTCGCCGGAGAGGTCCAGGAACGGCTCGGCCGGCTGCAGGATGGCGGGCTCGGCCCTGACGTAACCGGCCTGCGCGAACGACAACAGCAGCGTATCCGCCCAGGCGGCGGAGCCGGCAGCATTTGAGGTGGCAGTCGCGGTCATAACAGAGGTCCATCGTCCCGGTGGAACCGGGCAGGCAAGGGGAAGGACGGGAATTGCGCAGCCCTTAGCATGGCCCGAAAGCGGTTTCGACCTCCAAAGGATCAATCGCTTAACAGGCGGGCAACGCCGGGATCAGCTGGCATTGCCCCAATCGCCCAGCACCCCCTGTACCAGCGCCAGGGCGGCCACGGCGGCGGTATCGGCCCGCATGATCCGCGGGCCGAGCGCCAGCCGGAGGATCTTGGGCTGCCGCAGCAGCAGGGCCCGTTCTTCCTCGGCAAAGCCGCCTTCGGGGCCGATCAGCACGTCGATCCCCTGTCCGGCCTCGCGGGCGTTCTGCAGGCTTTGAACGGGGTTTTGCACCTCCGCCGCCTCGTCGCAGAAGATCAGCAGGCGGCCCGCAGGGCGCTGACTGAGATACCGCTCCAGCGGCACCGGCTCGGTGACCGTGGCGATGCTCAGAATGCCGCATTGCTCGGCCGCCTCGACCACATTGGCGCGCATCCGCTCGGTGTTGACCCGGGAGGCCTGGGTGAACCGGGTCAGGACCGGATGAAGCGCGGCGGCGCCCATCTCGATGGCCTTCTGGACCATGTAATCCAGCCGGGCATGCTTGAGCGGGGCGAAAACGTAGGCGACGTCAGGCAGCCCGTCCTGGGGCCGGGTCTGCTGCAGGATCACGAGGCCGTCCGGCCGCTTGCGGCCTTCGATGGCGGCCTGCCACTCGCCGTCGCGGCCGTTGAAGGCCAGAACCTCGGCCCCGGCGGCAAGCCGCAGCACATTGCCGAGATAATTGCTCTGGTCGCGGTCGAGCGGGATCCTGGCGTCCTGGGCAAGAGGAGCGTCGACGAACAGGCGGGGAGCGCGAAAATCGTGGGAGGGCATCGTTCAGGGGTCCGATTTGGGGCCGTTCTTAACCGAAAGCAGCCATTCCGGGGGTAAATATTGCCGAAATGGTGCGTCCCCGCGCCGCGCTCTTGCCCTATTCAACGGGTTGTTAAGCGCCGGCGGGAATCGTAAAAACGCGAACACGCTGGTTGCGCTTCAATTGGGAAGACGCTGGACCCCGTAGCTCCTGCCGGAGAGACTATCCTGATGATCCGTCATTTGATGGTTCCGATCACTGCCGCCATGGTCACCCTGAGCACCGCGGGCGCCTATGCGCAAAGCGCCTTCCCGGCGCCGCTGCCGAACCAGGCCGCCACCAGTTCCGCGTTTCCCCCGGTGAACGGCTCGGCGCCGACCGCTTCGGTCGGCACGGCACCGCAATCGTCCTTTCCCGTGAATGGCGCCGCGCCCGTCGGCGGCGCTGGCGCGTTCAGCGCGGCCCCGCCGACCCAGGGCGGCCCCGGCGAGGACTGCATGAAGGCTTTCATTCCTCTGCGCGAGGAAGCCGAGAAGCGCGGCAAGCTGATCAAGGCCGCGAGCGACCGTCATGCGCCGCCGGACGAAGCCTGCAAGCTGATCCGCAATTTCAGCCAGGCTGAGACCAAGATGATCAAGTACATCGAGTCCCACGCCGCCAAATGCGGAATCCCGGCGCAGATCGGCGCGCAGATGAAGGACGGTCACAAGAATACCGAGGCCATGGCGACGAAGGTCTGCAACGTCGCGCAGCAGATGCAGAACCAGCCGCGCGGTCCGGCCGGCCCGTCGCTGAGCGAGGTGCTCGGTTCAGGCTCGGCGCCTGAGGCCAATGCCGGCAAGAAGGGCGGCAGCACCTTCGACACGCTCAACGGCAACGTCCTGACCCGATGATGCACGTGCCGCCGATTTGAAGTTCCTACGGTGCTTGCCGCGAGATCCTCATAGGAACTTCAAATTGATAAGCGGCACGTGAATTATAATTTCTTGCTAGTGCCCTTGTAGTTTTCGAAGTTCGTACCGGAATACGCCGCGATGGAATACGAACTTCGAAAACTGGGCACTAGCACATCCGCCCGCGTTGCCGATTCCACCGGCAACTGGGTCGAAACGCTCGCGCCGCCATGGGCGCGGCCTTATTTGCGATTGTCCCGCTTCGATCGTCCGATCGGCTCCTGGCTGCTGTTGATGCCGTGCTGGTGGTCGGCGGCGCTTGCGAGCGGCATGGCGCATGACGTCCGCGGACTGCCGCTCACCATCCTGCTGTTCTTCATCGGCGCCTTCGTGATGCGCGGGGCGGGCTGCACCTGGAACGACATCACCGACCGCGATCTCGACGACAAGGTCGAGCGCACCCGCTCGCGGCCGCTGCCGTCGGGGCAGGTGAGCACGAAGCAGGCGCTGGCTTGGATGGTCGTGCAGGCGCTGGTCGGCCTTATCGTGCTGCTGCAATTCAACCGCTTCGCGATTGCGACCGGCATCGCTTCGCTCCTGATCGTCGCGATCTACCCCTTCATGAAGCGCATCACCTGGTGGCCGCAGATCGTGCTCGGGCTTGCCTTCTCCTGGGGCGCCCTGATGGGATTTGCCGTCACCTTCGGCCGCATCGACGTCACCGCGATGGTGCTCTATGCCGGCGCGATTTCGTGGGTGATCGGCTATGACACGATCTACGCGCATCAGGACGCCGATGACGACGCGCTGATCGGCATCAAGTCCACCGCACGCCTGTTCGGCGCGCACACGCACCAGGCGCTGATCCTGTTCTACGGGCTGTCGGTGATGCTGATCGGCGTCGCGCTGGCCTCAGGCGATGCGCGCTGGCTGGCCTGGCTCGGGCTGATCGCCTTCGCCGTGCACTTGGCCTCGCAGATCGTGCGCTTGCGGATCCACGATCCCGAGCTGTGTCTGCGCCTGTTCAAGTCGAATAAATATGCGGGGGCGCTGCTGTTTGCGGGGCTGCTGGTGGACGCGGTGATGCGGGCGGCCTGACGCCACTGCGTAGGGTGGATTAGCGAAGCGTAATCCACCAACTTCTATCCGCGTGGAAAGCAAAGAGGTGGGTTACGCCTACGGCTAACCCACCCTACGGCACCTGTGAATGCCGTTTAATTCCTCGCGATGATCTCGCGTTCTTCGCGATGAACCGACAGCTCGCGCGCCATCGCAACACGGCGGCGCATCAGGAATTTCGGACGGCGGGCGCGGATCGCATTGGCGCGGCGGCGGCGGGCTGCGGGCTTGCGCGCACCTTCGTCGAGCTGCGGAAGCGCGAACAGCTCGCTCCAGATCGCCAAGGCCTCGACGAGCTCGTCGCCGTCGGCGCCGACGAGCAGCGGAACGGAGAGCGAGGGATCGCGATGCACCAGGACGATGGCCTGCGCCTTGTCATTGCCGCGCAGTGCGACGCCTGTGAAGTCGCTGACGCGGACGTTGATCGCCATCTGCATGCCGCGAACGGCACGGCGAAGCACGACGCGTTCGCGATGAAGCTCGATCTGCCTGACATGTCCGTCGGCGCGCGGATCGTGCGCATCGAAGCGGACCGGAAGGGAAAGGGGGTCGAGCCGCAGAGAGCGGCTCGACCCGGCGGGAGCGACCCCGCATGTTGCTGTTTGACGCCTCACGGCTTTAGTTCTCCCCGCCGGGATTATGTTCCCGGTCGATGCGAGGACCTTAGCGCGCGGCTTTCCGAAACCGCTTAAAAAGGCTGGTTAACCCACCGTCACTGCTGCTCATGATTGACAAGACCTTGGCGCGCATGATTGACGAGACGTTGCGCCAAAGGCGCAAATCTGAGCTTTTGGCGGGCTGAAAATGCTTGAAGTCCGCGCGATCAGGGCACATCTGTGGGTTCCGGTCCCGAACCCCCGCCCCAACAGGATTTCGTTCGTGAACTCTTCACCATCCGCAAGCTCGACGCTTTCGTCCAAGGATTCCTCCAAGGGGTCAAAGGCCAGCCGAGACCTGTTCGACCAGTCCGCTTTGTCGGATCTGGCGCAGCGGCTGGTGGAGGCGGCCAAGCGCGCCGGCGCGGATGCGGCCGACGCGGTCGCGGTGCGCGGCGTCTCGCAAGGCGTCGAAGTGCGCGACGGACGCGTCGAGGAATCCGAGCGCTCCGAGGGTGACGACGTCGGCCTGCGCGTGCTGGTCGGCCAGCGCCAGGCGGTGGTCTCGACCAACGACGTCAGCGGCGATGCCGTGACCAAGCTTGCCGAACGCGCGGTCGCGATGGCGCGCGTTGCGCCCGACGACAAATATGTCGGGCTCGCCGATCCCGCGCTGCTCGCACGCGACTTCCCCGATCTCGATCTGCTCGATCCCGATGTGCCCGCCACCAGCGAGCTCGAGCGCCGCGCACTCGCGGCCGAAGCTGCCGCGCTCGCCGTGAAGGGCGTCACCAAATCCGGCGGCGCCTCGGCGTCCGCGGGCATGGGCGGCATGGTGCTGGTCACCTCGACCGGCTTCCACGGCTCCTATTTGCGCTCCAGCCAGGGCATCTCGGCCACCGCCATCTCGGGCGAAGGCACCGGCATGGAGCGCGATTACGACTTCACCTCGGCGCCGCATGGCGCCGACCTGTTGTCGCCGGAGATCGTCGGCCGTTCCGCCGGCGAGCGCACCGTGGCGCGCGCCAATCCGCGCAAGGTCGAGACCTGCAAGGTGCCTGTCGTGTTCGATCCGCGCGTCGCCGGCTCGCTGGTCGGCCATGTCGTTGGCGCCATCAACGGCGCCTCGATCGCGCGCAAGACCAGCTTCCTCAAGGACAAGCTCGGCCAGCAGCTGTTTGCGAAGAACATCCGCATCATCGACGATCCCCTGCGCAAGCGCGGCCTGCGCTCGCAGACATTCGACGCCGAAGGCGTTGCCGTGAAGAAGATCGCGCTGATCGACGAAGGCGTGCTGACGACCTGGCTGCTCGACTGCGCCACCGCGCGCGAGCTCGGCCTTGCCACTACTGGCCACGCCCATCGCGGCGTCTCCTCATCGCCTTCGCCCGGGCCGTACAATCTGCATCTCGAGCCCGGCACACCGACGCCGGCCGAGCTGATCGCCGACATCAAGCAGGGTTTCTACGTCACCGATCTGATCGGCTCCGGCGTGAACGGCGTCACCGGCGATTACAGCCGCGGCGCCTCCGGCTTCTGGATCGAGAACGGCGAAATCACCTATCCCGTCAGCGAGGTGACGATCGCGGGGCACCTGTTCGAGATCTTCAAGTCGATGCAGCCCGCGAACAATCTCGAGTTCCGCTACGGCATCAATGCGCCGACGGTGCGCATCGAGGGATTGACGCTTGGCGGACGTTGAGGCGAACGCCCCGGGCGAAACCATCCTGACGCGCGATGCGGCGCTGCTGCAGGACACGGTGCGCGAGGCGGGTGCACTGGCGCAGTCGATGTTCCGTACCGAACTGAAGAAGTGGACCAAGGGCGCATCCTCGCCGGTGTCCGAAGCCGACATCGCCGTCAACGATTTGCTCGAAGCGCGCCTGCGCAGTGCGACGCCGGATTATGGCTGGCTCTCTGAGGAGAGCGCCGACGATGTGGCCCGGCTGTCGCGGCGGCTGACCTGGATCGTCGATCCCATCGACGGCACGCGCAACTACCTCAACGGCCACGACGATTGGTGCGTCAGCGTCGCGCTGGTCGAGGATGCCGCGCCGGTGCTGGCCGCGGTGTTCGCGCCGACGAGCGACGAGTTCTTCTTCGCCGCACGCGGTCAGGGCACCACGCTCAACGGCGTTGCCGTGCAGGCTTCGCCCGGATCCGCGCTCGATTTCTCCCGTGTCGCCGGCCCGAAACCGATGGTCGAGCGGCTGAACAGCTCGGGCGGCGAGATCAAGCTGCATCCGCGAATCGGCTCGCTCGCGCTGCGCCTGTGCCGGGTCGCCCATGGCGCGCTGGATGCGGCTTTTGCGGGGGGCAACAGCCATGATTGGGACCTTGCGGCGGCCGATTTGATCGTGCAGGAAGCCGATGGTAGGATGAGCGACCTCTCCGGAGAACCCATCCTCTATAACCGCCGGGAAGTGGCGCACGGGGTGCTGGTGGCAGCGGGACGCGATCGTCATGCGGGCATTGTCGCGCATTTTCGAAACCGTCCCTTGGCCTAAAGCGCTTTTCGTCGTGCTCGTCGAACACTGCTTTTGCCGGGCAGCCCGTTAGGAACAGAACTCATGCCAGATAGTGCCCCGCAACAACTGCTTCACCTCGTCATCGGCGGTGAGCTCGTCGATCTCGAGCACAACACCTTCAAGAACCTCGACGATGTCGAGATCGTCGGCCTCTATCCGAATTATGCGACCGCCCACGCCGCCTGGCGGGCCAAGGCGCAGAGCACGGTCGACAACGCGCAGATGCGCTATTTCATCGTCCACCTCCACCGGTTGCTCGACCCGAATCAAGAACCGGCGCGTTGAAAAAACTGCTTCGCAATACGCTGCGAAGCAGCTTCGTTCAGCGTGCCGTCGGGGTCCTGGCGGCCGAATATCTGCGTCTGGTCTGGCGGACCAACAAATTCACGTTGGATCCGCCCGACGTCTATGCGCAGGTTGAGCCGCAGCTCCCTGCGATCTTCGCGTTCTGGCACGGCCAGCATTTCCTCACGCCCTTCATCAAGAACCAGAACAAGGCTTCCTATCGCGCCAAGGTCCTGATCTCCCGCCACCGCGACGGCGAGTTCAATGCGATCGCCGCCGAGCGGCTCGGCATCGGCACCATCCGCGGTTCCGGCGATCACGGCGGTGCCTTTCACCGCAAGGGCGGGGTCGGCGCCTTCAAGGAAATGGTGCGCACGCTCCAGACCGGTTGTAATGTCGCGCTGACCGCCGATGTCCCCAAGCGCTCGCGCGTGGCCGGGCTCGGCATCATCATGCTGGCACGGGAATCGGGACGGCCGATCATGCCTTTCGCGATGGCGACCAGCCGCTTCGTCCGGCTCAAGAACTGGGACCGCACCACCATCAATTTGCCATTCGGGCGGGGCGCATTGGTCGGCATCAAGGAAATCCACGTTCCCGCAGATGCCGACGCTGCCATGATGGAAGCGCTGCGGCAGGAGCTGGAAGACACGTTGAACGAGGCGACCCGCCGCGCCTATGCGCAACTCGGCCGCCCGGGACCGGAAGATGCCTAATTCGCTGCCCAATTCGTTGCCGATGACGCTGCGGATGTATCAGCGCCTGGCCTCCGGGCTGGTGCCGCTTGCGCCGGCGCTAATCAAGCGGCGGCTGAAGCAGGGCAAGGAGGATCCCGCGCGCGTCGGCGAGCGGCGCGGCCTGTCCCGGGACGTGCGGCCGCATGGTCCGCTGGTCTGGATCCACGGCGCCAGTGTCGGCGAGGTGCTGGCCGCAGCGGGGCTGATCGAGCGGTTGCGCGATCTCAATCTGCGCATCCTGCTCACCTCGGGCACCGTCACCTCGGCCGCCGTGGTGGCAAAGCGGTTTCCGCCCGACGTCATTCATCAATACGTGCCGTACGACTCGCCGCGTTTCGTCGCGCGTTTCCTCGATCATTGGAAGCCGTCGCTGGCGCTGTTCATCGAATCCGATCTGTGGCCGAACCTGATCCTGGCGGGCGCTACCCGCCGGGTGCCGATGGTGCTGATCAACGGGCGGATGTCGCCGCGCTCCTTCCCGCGCTGGCGCCGCATGCACGGCACCATCTCGGCGCTGCTGTCGCGTTTCGACATCTGCCTCGCACAGTCGAAAACCGATGCCGAACGCTTCTCCACTCTCGGCGGCCGCGACGTCGTCACCACGGGCAATCTCAAGCTCGACGTGCCGGCGCCGCCGGCCGATCCCGCCAAGCTCGAACGGCTGATGGCGATGACGCGCGGGCGCCCCATCATCGTCGCGGCCTCGACCCACCCGGGCGAGGACGAGATGCTGGTCGCCGCGCATCGCAGCCTGTCCGGATTCTTCCCGCAGCTCCTCACCGTGATCGTGCCGCGCCATCCCGACCGCGGCTCCTCGATCGCGGGCTTGATCACGGCCTCAGGCCTGAAGCCGGCATTGCGCTCGCGCGAGGAGCTGCCGACCGCGACCACCGACATCTATGTCGCCGACACCATGGGCGAGCTCGGCCTGTTCTACCGGCTGTCGCCGATCGTGTTCATGGGCGGATCGCTGATCAGTCATGGCGGGCAGAACCCGATCGAGGCGATCAAGCTCGGTGCCGCGATCGTGCATGGTCCGCACGTCTTCAACTTCGCCGATGTCTATGAGGCGCTCGACGGCAGCGGCGGTGCGCGCCAGGCTGACACGCCGGAGGCGCTGGTCAAGCAGCTCGGCCAGCTGCTGGCCGATCCCACCTTGCGCGACAAGATGCAGCGCGCAGGCAGCGGCGTGGTCGAGGAGCTCGGCGGCGCACTCGATCGCACCATGATCGCGCTCGAGCCGTATCTGCTGCAGCTGCGGATCGAGATGGGAGCCGCCAATGCGTGAGCCGGCCTTCTGGTACCGGCCACGTTCTCTCCAGTCGTACGCGTTATGGCCGCTCGGAGCGCTCTACGGCGCGATCACCGAACGGCGCATGCTGCGCAAAGGCGTGGATGCCGGCATCCCCGTGATCTGCGTCGGCAACTACCATGTCGGCGGCGCCGGCAAGACGCCGACCGTGCTGGCGCTGACGAAGCTTCTGCGCGAGCTCGGCGAGACGGCGGTGGTGCTCAGTCGCGGCTATGGCGGACGGCTGCAGGGCCCGGTCATGGTCGACCGCGCACGCCACACCGCTTCCGACATCGGCGACGAGCCCTTGATGATGGCGCGCGATGTCCCGGTCGCGGTCGCGCGTGACCGCCTCGAGGGTGTCGCGCTCGCCAAATCGCAAGGCGCCACCGTGGTCCTGATGGACGATGGCTTTCAGAACCCGCGCCTGGTCAAGGACACCTCGCTGATCGTGATCGATAGCGAACGCGGCCTCGGCAACGGCAAGGTATTTCCTGCCGGCCCGCTGCGCGCGCCGCTGAAGGCGCAACTCGCGCGCACCGACGCGCTGGTGCTGATCGGCGACGGCCGCGCCGCCAACGATGTCGCGGCCGAGCTCGCCAAGCGCGACAAACCGGAGATGCGTGCGCGCCTGAGGCCGGACGCCGGGTCGGTCGCAAGACTGTTGGGCAAGCCGGTGTTCGCATTCGCGGGCATTGGCGATCCCGAACGATTCTTCCGCAGCTTGCGCGCCTGCGGCATCGAGGTCGCGCGCACGCGTGCCTTCGCCGATCATCACATGTTTTCAAACGACGAGATCGCAGCTCTCGCAGCGGAGGCGCAGCGCGAGCAGTACACATTGGTGACGACGGAAAAGGATCTCGCGCGCCTCCGCGGCCGTGAAGGCGTGCCTGATAGCATCGTGCCGTTCGCTGTGCAGCTCGAATTCGATGATCCGGCAGCGCTCCGGCAATTGATCAGCGATCATCTCTACAAGGCGCGCGAGCGGCGGTTCAGCAGGCGCTGATCTCGTTGGGTGGGCAAGCTCGTCCGCGGTAGCCAAAGAGCAAAGGATGGAAAAACAATTCATCCATCGCCATGCGGTATTCGACAACTGATCGGGCGACATGTCGCGGCGGATGAATTCTCTTCCGCACGTTCGGGAGTTGATGTAGCCTTCCATGAGAGCCGTCACCGGGACGTGCCGAACTCCCGGAAATCATCGGCGGCGTTTATGCCCACGGCGGGCAGTACCTTCGTCATTTCAGATGCAGCGGCCGTTACGATCAATTCGGAACGGCAGGGAGAATCATTGCCAGAAACCCAGAGGAGAACATGCCATGCATTTTTGCCTCACCGGACAGTACACACCACGCGCTCTCAATGCCATTTTGGAGAATCCCACGACCGATCGCCAGGAGGCGGCACGAAAGCTCATCGAAGCGGCCGGCGGAAAGCTGCTTTCGATGTACAGCGTTGCGGCCGACGGCCCAGGCGTTTTGGTGATTTTCGATGTGCCTGATCCGGGTGCGGCGCCGGCCATTTCCGGCCTGACCGTCACCGCCGGCACCCTGCAGAATGTGAAACTGACCAGGTTGTTCACGCAGGACGAGATCAAGCAGGTCCGCCAGAACGCGGCGAAGCTGCGTTCTTCGTATACCCCGCCCGGAAGCTGACATCCGGACCTGAAGCTTCGGTTCTAATTGAATCAGAACCGAAGCTCTGGATTCCCGTTCTTGACCTGTATCGCAGTTCAGCAATCAGTCGTGCTCACCACGCCCCAACGGCCATCAATCCAACAATGGTCAGGCACGAGACGCAGGCCACCACGACGGTATAGCATTCGGGTGTATTCATTGCTCACTCCCAAACTGTTGCCAATTGCTTGGTCACTGCTACGCGGGAGAGATCGCCGGTCGCGGGCCACGTCAATGCGGCAGGCCGAGACCGGTCTTGCGATGCGCGTCCGTCCTCTCATCGTCAAGCTGATCCGCAGGATGATGAAGCGCTTCGAAAGCTTCGGCGCGTTCAGCTGCGATCAGAAGTTGTTTGCGCATCTCAGCGAGACGGGCACGGCAATATTCACGATAGAGCAGGTCCAATATGGTGGGCATGATCACCCCCATCGTTTGACTTTCGATTTACAGATATTCCACCGTAAATTTTCGAGGTGATGGTAGCCCGCCAGATGGCTCTTCGCTATGAGCCCGTTCACAGACTTCGCCAATTCCAAAGCTCGATGGCCGTTTGGTTGACTTGATTGTCTGTGCGATAAAAAGAACAGGGCTAATTACCTAACGAACACTGTAGCAGCTCTCTGTTTCAACAAGACTTCGTCAAACAACTTAAGGGCGCCGGATCGCAACAAAGAATCCAACCACAGCGCGAAATGACTAACCACGGAGTGCAAGCACTCGTCGATGCAACGCGTATCGACACGGCGGAGATATTTTTCTCTCCGAGACTCGCAGTTCAGCTGCATGCGGACATCGTCTCCTCCCGATGATGCGCAAAAGCTGCACCGCTCGTGCCACGCCGCACTGCTGCGCTTTGCCCAACCTGCAGCAGCCTGCCATTCAGGCGACATTCATCGCAAAACGCCTATCGGTTCCCGACGATCAGGAGAACTCGATGAAACTGCCGTCTGCGACCGTTACCGCCAGCCTTGTGTGTCTGATCGTTGCCCCCGCATTCGCGCAAACGCCGCCTGCGGCAGCTCCCGCTGCGCCAAGCAGCACCGTGCCGGTTCCCGCGACCAAGCGCGTCACGTGTCTGGCCACGACGGCGAGCCTGAAAGGTCAGGACAAGCGCGACCAGCTGCAGCTCTGCATGGCGCAGGCGCGGCTCGATTGCCTGAAGCAGGCGATCGACCAGAAGGTCGTCGGCGAAGCCAGGAAGAGTTTTATCAAGACTTGCGTGGGCGGCGATGCTCCCGAGCCCCAATAGCCGAACCATGCCAAGCGTTCGGTCTCGTAGGCTGGGCAAAGCAACGCGTGCCCACCTTGTCCATCGCGATCATGGAGAGATGGTGGGCACGGCGCTTTGCGCCTTTGCCCACCCTACGGGAGCGGAAAGCTCATTGCTGCGGTTTCGGCGCGCCGGGGAAATGCCGCTGCAGCACGGCGGCGGGTGTGGCGTAGGCCTCCTGCAAATCCACGCTCCAGTACTTCAGCTCGTCGAGCGGAATCCGCGTGTCGGTGATGCCACAGCGCACGTAGGTCCCCGGCGAGATCACGCGGAAGTCGCCGTCGAGATATTGCACCTGCGCTTCGCCATGGCCCGAGGGGCCGAACTTGTTCAGCACGGTCGAAAGTCTCCGTGGAAGGCCGCTCCGTGGAAACTGGAGGGCACGATGTGTTGGACGGGATGTAGCATAGATAGGGTGGCTTGTCCGCCCGGTAAACCCACCGGTTTGTGATGTTTTGCCGCCGTTTCCGCGTGATAGTGCTTGGGCGAAGGATCGCTGGTTCCGGCATCTCCTGTGGCAGAGTCCGATGCGCCTTCGACTGACCACCCTGTTCCTGATGCTGCTGATGTCGGCCGCGCGTGCCGCGCCGGCGCCGCAGCCGGTCGACATTCCGCTGGCGTCCGGCGTGCTGCACGCGCAGCTCTACAAGCCTGAAGGTCCGGGGCCGTTTCCGGCCGTGGTCGCGCTGCACGGTTGCGACGGCCTCAGCAGTCATTCCGATCCCGTGCTGCCGCGCTACCGCGATTGGGCCGAGCGCCTGCTCAGGGCGGGCAATGCCGTGTTATTGCCCGACAGCTACGGCTCGCGCGAGCTCGGGCCGCAATGCCGCGTCAAGGAGATGCACGTCAAGGCGCGGCGTGAGCGCGTCACCGACGTCGCAGCATCGCGCGCCTGGCTGATGAAGCAGTCCTGGGTGGCGCGCGATCGGGTCAGCCTGATGGGCTGGGCCAACGGCGCGAGCGCGCTGCTGTGGGCCGTGCGGCCGCAGGGCTCGGCGCGCGACCTGGAGCCGGATTTCCGCGCCGCGATCGCGTTCTATCCGGACTGCCGGATCTCCGCCGGTCTCGGCTGGAGCACGCGGGTGCCGACCCTGGTGCTGATCGGCGCCAATGATGACGTCTCCTCGCCGCCGGCCTGTCGCCAGATGGTCGAGGGCGCGCATGGCCGCAGCGCGCTCGCACGCATCGTGGTCTATCCCGGCGCCTATCACGATTTCGACCGCGCCAACACGCCGCTGCACGCCGCCGGCGGCAGCAACGATGCCGCCGTGCCCGAGCGCGGCCATCTCGGCACGGATGCCGAGGCGCGCGCGGAGTCGCAAAAGGACGTCGCGCTGTGGCTGGCGCGGTAATGGGAGTGCCGTAGCCCGGATGGAGCGCAGGGCAATCCGGGACAGCGCAGCGCGTGGCACCAACCCGGATTACGCTTTCGCTCCATCCGGGCTACGGGTCTTTCAAAGCGGGGCCGCCCGAGGAACAAATTCAGGCGGACAGCCCCGCATCGACCACCGCCCTGCACGGACTTGATGGCCGACCCGGAATCTACGGATCGCACGCGGCGCCGGTTTCAGCACGTGACGGCGCCTTAGTTCGACCACGATGTCGATTAAACGCAGTCCTCATGCGCATCGTCCTCTTCTCTTCCGCACTGGTCGTCTTCACCGTCGCGATCTTCCTGTACGAAGCCCAAGCCGGCGCCCCACAGCGCGCGCCGGAGCATTGCGGCTTCTGGACCACGATCGACGCGGGATTGTCGTGCCGCTGAAGTACAGCAATCCATCACCGTCACCCTGAGGTGGCCGCTCCTTCAGCGGCCCTCGAAGGGCGACGGCCCCGCTGCATCGCGGCCGTTCATCCTTCGAGGCTCACCTTGCGATGCGTCTGCATCGCAAGCCTCGCACCTCAGGATGACGGGTCTGAAGTTCGGATTGAGGGGATAGCTGAGATGGCTGGCCTCACGCCTCAGAACAAATTGCCCTGATCCACCGGCTTGGCCACGCGCTTCGGCGCGGGTTTCGATTCCTGCGCGGCCGGCTTTGCGTGGGCCGGCGCGCGCTTGGCCGTCGGAGCTGCACGATCCGCATCCGCGGTCGCGCCGACACGGCCATCCGCGAACTCGATCTCAAGGCGTGCGCCGGGTCCAATGCTGTCCGCCGCGTGCAGCGGATGTCCAGCCTCATCCCGCACCAGCGCGAAGCCGCGCGCGAGCACGCTGCGGTAGGACAGTGCGGACAGTAGCTTGCCGCTGTTCTCGACGCGGGCCTCTAACCGCTGCAGCAACGTGACGAGCGCGCGGCCGGCGCGCTCGCTGAGGCGATGCGTGCGCTCGCGCTGGCGGAGAATCGCGTTGCGCTGCGCCTGCGCATTGGAGAGCTTTGACGCGCGCAAGCGAACCTCGAGTCCGGCAAAGCGGTCGCGCCGCCGTCGCAGCAGCGAGCGCGCGGACAGGCCAAGCCGTTCGCCGCACACGGTGAGGCGATGATCGGCCTGCGAGATCTGGCCGTGCAGCACCCGCAGCGTCAGCTTTGAGCTTGCGGCGGTGAACCGGCGGAAATGCGCATGCGTGTTGGCCTTGAGACAGCGGGGCAGGGATGCGCCCGCCGAGTCCAGCCGCTGCCTGGGAATGGCGAGCAGATCGCCGGCCGCCGGCAGCGCGCGTGCGGCGGCGCGCAGCTCGCTGCGGCGGCTCTCCTGGCTGCGTTGCCAATAGGCGCGGGTGCGACGGCCGAGGTCGGCGACCTCGACGAACAATTCGCTGCGCACCGGCACCGCCATCTCGGCCGCCGCCGTCGGCGTTGGCGCGCGCTTGTCGGCGACGAAGTCGATCAGCGTGATGTCGGTCTCGTGCCCCACCGCCGAGATCAGCGGGATCATGCTCTCGGCCGCCGCCCGCACCACGATCTCCTCGTTGAACGACCAGAGGTCCTCCAGCGAGCCGCCGCCGCGCGCGACGATCAGCACATCGGGGCGCGGAATCTTGCCGCCCTCGGGCAGCGCGTTGAAGCCGCGGATGGCAGCCGCGACCTGCTCGGCCGAGCCGTCGCCCTGAACTTTCACCGGCCACACCAGCACGCGGCGGGGAAAGCGGTCCTCCAGCCGGTGCAGGATGTCGCGGATCACGGCGCCGGTCGGCGAGGTCACGACGCCGATCACCTCCGGCAACCACGGCAACAGCTGCTTGCGCGCCTCGTCGAACAACCCTTCCGCGGCGAGCTTCTTCTTGCGCTCCTCCATCAGCGCCATCAGCGCGCCGATGCCGGCCGGCTCCAGCGCCTCGATCACGATCTGGTATTTCGAGGAGCCCGGATAGGTCGTGAGCTTGCCGGTGGCGATGACCTCGAGCCCTTCCTGGGGCTTGAAGCGCATCCGGCCGTGCACGCCTTTCCAGATCACCGCCTCGATCTTGGCGCTCTCGTCCTTGAGCGCGAAATAGCAATGGCCGGAGGAGTGGGCGCCGCGGAACCCCGAGATCTCACCGCGGACCCGGACATGGCCATAGGTATCCTCCACCGTCCGCTTCAGGGATTGGGAGAGCTCGGAGACGGTGAATTCAAACGCGTTGTTCAGTTGTTCCGCAGGCGGCATCTAGCAAACGATTCGGCATTTTGGGGTCAGACCCGACGTTAAGGATTTTCGCCGCGCGGCGCCAATCGAGGGATTGATTGGGAGAGTACTCTATGCTATAGAGTTCTCTATTGATTGATGTGTTTGAGGGAGAACGGTCATGGCGGTCCGGTTGCTGCGCGGCGTTTTGAGCGGTCTGAAATGGGCCCTGTGTGCGGTCGGCGGCGTGGCGCTGATCCTGACCGCGATGATCGCAACGCCGCTGGAGCGGCCGCCCGAGATGCGGTCGGTCTCCGACTCCGCCAAGGGGATCGACTGGTCCACCCTGCCTGCGCTGGAGCGCTTCCAGGCCCGCGACGGTACCTGGATCGGCTATCGCCACTACGCGCCGAACAGCCCCGCTACCGGCCATGGCGCGATCTTCATCCATGGCTCGTCCGGCTCCAGCGGCACCGTCAACCATGCGCTGACCCACGCGATCGCCGCGCGCGGGGTGGAGACCTGGGCGCTCGACATCCGCGGCCATGGCGGCTCCGGCACCCGCGGCGATATCGGCTATGTCGGCCAGCTCGAGGACGATCTCGTCGATTTCGTTGCCGAAGTTCGCAAGACCGCGCCGGATCTGCCGCTCACTCTGATCGGCCATTCCGCCGGCGCCGGTTTCTCGCTGCGCGTCGCCGCGACGCCGATCATGCAGGACATGTTCGTGCGCACCGTGCTGCTCGCGCCCTATCTCGGCTATGACGCACCGACCAACAGGCCGAACGCGGGCGGCTGGGCCAATTTCAATGTCCCGCGCTTCTTCGGTCTGACGGCGCTGCGCAAGCTCGGCATCGACTGCTGTTCGCAGCTTCCGGTGCTGGCCCTGGCGGTGCCGCCGAGCTCGGCGAAGTACCTCGTCTCGACCTATTCCGATCGCCTGACGCGCAATTTCGCGACGCGCGGCTATCGCGTCGATCTGCCGGCAACCACGCGTCCGATCACCATCTTCGGCGGCACTGATGACGAGATGATGATCTCGGACAAATATGCGCAGACCGTGCAGGCGGTGAAGCCGTCGGTCGACGTCAAGGTCATTGACGGCATCAATCATATGGGCATCGTCACCCATCCGAAGGCGATTTCGGTGATCGCCGAGGACGTGGCAACGCGCGGGGCAGGGCAGTCATGATCGACAGCAGGGAGGCGTCCGCAGCGCTGGCCGATATCGACGATATCGTCCAGCGCGTGAAGCAATCGCAGCTCTATGAGCTGGCGAGCCTCGCCGCGGTCTGGTGGGGCGTGCTGGTGTTCGCAGCCAATCTCGTGACCTGGCTTTGGCCGATCTACGCGGCCTATGCCTGGGTTGCTGCGGATGTTCTCGGCGTCGGCGGCCTGATTGCACTTCGCGTGTTCGATCCGAAAAGCCACCCCTTTGGCGCCAGCGTCGGCATCAGGCTGTTCCTGGTATTCGCACTGTTCTTCGCGTTCGGCTATCTCGTCACCAACGTCGTCGGTCATTTTGGTCCGCGCCAGTTGGGAACGTTCTGGCCGATCTATTTCATGCTGTTCTACACACTCGCCGGGCTCTGGTTCGGCTACGCGTTCGTTGCGATCGGCCTCGGCATCACCGCGCTGACGCTGTTCGGCTTCTTCTACATCGGCGAGGCGTTCCCGCTCTGGATGGCCTTCGTCAACGGCGGCGGCCTGATCCTCGGCGGCCTCTGGATGCGGCGGATCTAGCGCATGCCCGGGCTCGACGACATCATCCACCGGCCTGCAGCCGATACCCAGGAAGGAGCGCTCCCGTGACCGACAGCAAGCGGGCTTCCGATGCGCTGAACGAGCGTGAGAAGACTATTCGTCCTGTGCGGCGATCGCAGATCTACCTGGTCGCGGGCCTCGTCCTGCTGCTGTGGGCCGTGCTGCCGTTTGCCGACGATGTCCTGATCTGGTTCTGGCCGCGCTACGGGGCCTATTATTGGAACAGCTGGTTCGTGGCGAATGACGGGCTCTATTTCTGGTTTGCACTCTACGTCGTCTCGGCCCTCGGCCTCGTTGCTCTCGGCGCCTATCATCTTTCGCGAAACGGCATCCGCCTGTTCGACGGGCGCAGTCTGCTGGCGCTTGTGCTGATCGCCGCCTTCGGCCTCGTCTGCTGCTATTTCGGCAGGTTCTCGCCGCGGCAGCAAACGGTGTTTTGGCAGGTCTACATCACGCTGGTCTACCTGACGGCGGGCCTTCGGTTCGGCTACGCCTTTGCACCGCTCGGCGCGACCATCATCGCGCTGACGCTGATCGGATACTTTTATATCCCGGGTGTACCGCTGTTGCCGTGGATGGCGGCCGTCAATGGCGGCGCGCTGATCGCGGGTGCCCTCTGGATGCGGCGGGGCTAGGCGTGGCGGAGCTCGACGACATCATCCACCAGCCGCTGCGGCTGAAGATCATGGCGGCGCTGAACGCGCTGCCTGCGACCGCGGGACTAGAGTTCGCGCGTCTGAAGAAGCTCACCGGCGCCACCGACGGCAATCTCGGCGCGCATATCGAGACCCTGGCCAAGGCGGGCTATGTGTCGGTGGAGAAGGCGTTCGTGGGCAAGAAGCCGCAGACGACGGTCACTGCCACGGCGGCAGGGCGTGGGGCGTTTGCGCGGCATGTTGCGACGTTGCAGGAGATTATTGCGGGGAGGCAGGGGTAGCTCACGCCGAGGAGCGCCTTCTCTCCGCCGTCATTCCGGAGCGCGGCCTGTCGGGCGCGAGCCCGGAATCCATTTTGCCATCAATGCAATTGCCCGATGGACCTCCGGGATGGCCGCGAACACCCCTGGGCTTGGAATGGGCCTGAGCAGTTCTCCACGGTCCGATCAAGCCCCGCCGTAGCAGCACCGCAAACAAGTCTGGCGGCAAGCAAAGCAATTCCAGTTGCATCCTGCCCGCGTAGCGTGTGTAGTGGAGCGATTACAAGGGGCAGGGAATGGCGAAAAAGGCAGGGAAGACGGCAAAAAAGGCGGCGAAGCGAGCGGCCAAAACGTCTTCTAAGCCAGCTGATCAGCAGACAACTGTGCAGCCGAGCAGTGCAGCGTCACGCGATGAGGTAGAGGCCTTGAAGAGTGAGGCCCGCGCGATATTGGAGGCCGCTGGCTTCCGAGTAAGCCGAAATATGTTTGGTGCGCTTACAGCCTACCGAACGGAGTTCGGGCAAGAGCGTCGCTATCGAGTCCAGGCGAATATCGAGATCACGCGGAAAGAAGTTCAAGACCACTTCGATAGCTATAAGGGTTATCGCAGGAATACGGATGACTTCGACGATTATTGGTTGGTCGGACGCCGCATCGCGGATGAGCCTATTCGACTGTCCCCAGAGAATGACCGCCGATTTAGGGTCATGGATATCGACCAGCTTGCCAAGCTTGTTGAACCTCCGCGTCCTCGAAACCGGGGTGGGAAGGCGCAAACCAAAATAGGTAAGGCGATTGAGCAGAACGAGCACAATATTCAGATCGTTGTAACTGCCCTCATTCTGCAGATTGACGCCAAACTCGAAGAGCTCAAACAGAACCGACCAAATTCAGACGAAGCGATCCTAAATCTCAACGGCCAAGTTTCGGAATATGAGCGGATGCGCGCTGAGCTGGTGAGTATCCGCGATATGGTTGCGGCGTTCATCGCGGGGCAAGTCAAAGAGGCGGCTGTCGTCAAATCCGTTACTACGTTCCGGGACGGCATTAAAAATTGGTGGCAGAAAGGGCACGAAGCGATCATTGGCCGCACGTACGACACGGCTCTGTTTCTTTCTTCCGTTGGCGCTCTCAAGCTTATGGAAGCCGATATGAAAACCGGGATGATCGTCGCGGGTGCGTTGATTGGCGGGAAGACCGTCGCTGGTGGTCTGAAGGGGCTCAGCAAAAAAATCTTTGGCGCATGAGATAATAGAGCCGGTCAGCTCTTTTTCCCGGATTGCGGTGACGGTGCAGTCCAATACTGTCACCGTAACTCGAGTGCTGGCCATTCGGCGTATCACTTCGTCGCGCCGGCGAGCGGCTTCTTCCGGTGAGTATTCTTCCGTCTGCGGTTCTTTTATCATAACGGGCCGTTACCCCTTTTTGAACTTTTTCAGCGATTTCAAAATCGCCTCAGTTTTTGCAATTGTCCTCACGTTGTCGCGCGACAAGTCGCCACCGCAGACTTTATCAATTATTCCTTTGGCCTTTTTCACAAGCTCATTGGATTTGCCGTCATCTGCAAGAACGACAATCATCGCGGCGCACCGCTTTTCCATGTCCTTGGAATTCATTTGCGAATTAGGAAATGGGTCAAGCAAAAGGCGCATCGCAAGTATCATATGGTAGCGAGCTGATTTGTAAGCCCTCAGTTCTTTGGTCCTGAGCCGAACCTCAAGCCTATAACTGGCTAGCGCCGCTAGGAAATATGGGTCCAGCTTGTCAGACTCTAGAAAGAAGTCCTTCCCCACTCTGGAGCGAAGCGCCTTGTAGCTCTTCGCTGCAACGTGCGGCTCTTCCAGAAACATCGATGCAAAGACCTTGATCAATGTTTGCGGAGAAACAATCTTGCCCTTTTCAACCGGAGTCCGGTCATATTGCCCATCTCGTCGCTCATAGTGCAGACGGTAAGGCTCCGGATATGACTCGAAATGCCGCTCAAGCTTTTTTGCAAAATCTGTGCGAGCGTAGATTTGCTCTTGAGTTAGCTCGGTCTGTTGATTTGTGCCCGTGACGACAGAATCAATGACGTTATCGTCATTCGTCCATATGAGCCGAAGTGGCACCTGGACATCAGAGTTTTTGAGGTTGTCTCTCTGGTCGAACAACACATTGCTTGTCTGACAACCATTGACGATCTGAAAATTCTCAATGGTTAGCGTATCGCCGAACTGCTTAAATCCTCTGGCAATAATGGTGACGCCGTTATTCATCAGGACAAAGCGCGGCCTCTTTTCAGAAAGCACAGTCTGTCTAATTCCAGAGTTGACTTCATTGTAGTCCTGCCAGTCTCTGACGTTATCGTAGAAAATCCCGCCAACAATTCCGTCTCCAGCGTCATCGCTGATGAGATTCACGAAATCCCTTGCTGGTAGATAGCCCAGATACGCCAACTGCACGCCGGCGATGCTTGGCACCTTCACCTTTTGCTCCCAAGTGAACGTCCTTACAACGGCGTTCTTGGCAGCCGTATGCAGGCGCATGATGTCGTCAGCCCCATAGGGAGTGAAGCTGACCGTTTCAAACATTTCAGTGTCCGAAATCGCTTTCGTTTCCGCGTTTCGGCGCGCGACTAGATTGGCGTCGTCCACCCACTTGCCAGTCGTGACATAGTAGATGTGGCAGGACGGTCGCTTCCTAAAGCTTGGTGCGCGGTTATAAATAGCCGCTCGAATCTCAGCTGCGTCCTTCACACTATCGTTCTGAACCATCGTTGGCACATCGCGGAAGAAGTCCTGAACGCCATTTCCGATCGTTCCGATTTTTGCCCCATCGAATCCTGCGGTGCGCTCTGCCTGAACAAAAATGAATGTGACTTCAAGGTAGCCGTTCTGATCAAGCATCTCCTGAACCTGATCAACGTCTGTCATCAGGGCGCCATTCACGATGATGGCCAAGCCGTCGATTCCGGTATCTCCACCATCCCCAATGACGACGTCGTTTAGGTCGAGCGCCCGGCTGAAATGTCGACGAATGGTCAGATAGGACGTCAGGTATTCAAAGCGGTCCTTCTCTGGCAACGCCTCGATGCCATTATCCTTCGAAAACTCCGCAAGTATTGCTTCTACGATTTTGTTCATCAAGGTTCTCTCCCCGGTTGTGGGAGAATAACCCGGCTATCCTGTGCAATCAAAGTGATAGCCCCCTCTAGAGGAGTGTAAGAAAGTCAGCACGCTACATTCCGGAATGACGGGGGAGTTCGGCGCCAGCCCCCTTGAGCCCCGCCCCGATTCGTGCGACCTCCGCCTCCAGCAAAACCCCTCATCCTGAGCCTTCGATGCACATTCTCCTGCTCGGTTCCGGCGGCCGCGAACACGCCCTGGCGTGGAAGATCGCGGCCTCCCCCCTGGTGACCAGGTTCTGGTGCGCGCCCGGCAATGCCGGCATCGCGCGGGAGGCGGAATGCGTGGCGCTCGACGTCGCCGACCATGCTGCGGTGATCGACTTCTGCAAGACGAACAAGGTCGAACTCGTGGTGGTCGGGCCGGAGACGCCGCTGGCGGCCGGCATCGTCGACGATCTCGCCGCGGCCGGCATCAAGGCGTTCGGGCCGAGCAGGATTCCCGCCCAGCTCGAAAGCTCCAAGGGCTTCACCAAGGCGCTCTGCACCGAATTCGGCATTCCGACCGGCGCCTACAAGCGCTTCACCAATGCCAAGGACGCGCGCGACTACGTGAACAGCCAGGGCGCGCCGATCGTGGTGAAGGCCGACGGGCTCGCCGCCGGCAAGGGCGTCGTCGTCGCCAAGACCGTGCGCGAGGCCGAAGACGCCATCGCGATGATGTTCGAGGGCGCCTTCGGCGAGGCCGGCACTGAAGTCGTGATCGAGGAGTTTCTGCCGGGTCGCGAGATCAGCTTCTTTGCGCTGTGCGACGGCGAGACCGCCATTCCCCTGGCCTCCGCCCAGGACCACAAGCGCGTGTTCGACCACGATGTCGGCCCAAACACCGGCGGCATGGGCGCCTATTCGCCGACGCCTTTGGTGACGCCCGCGGTCCACGACGCCATCATGGCGAAGATCATTTTGCCGACGGTCGCCGGCATGAAGCAGCGCGGCACGCCGTTCCGCGGCATTCTCTACGCCGGCATCATGCTGACGACGCAAGGCCCAAAGCTGTTCGAGTTCAACGTCCGCTTCGGCGATCCCGAGTGCCAGGTCCTGATGCTGCGCATGATGTCGGACATCGTGCCGGCCTTCCTGGCGTCGTGCGACGGCCAGCTGAAGAATTTCGATCTGCGCTGGCATCCGGACTCCGCGCTCACGGTGGTGATGGCGGCGAAGGGTTATCCCGGCGACTACCAGAAGGGCACGCGCATCGACGGGCTCGATGACGCCTCAGAGGTGGACACCGTCGAGATCTTCCACGCCGGCACGGTCGAGAAGGACGGCGCGATCCTCGCCAATGGCGGCCGTGTGCTCAATGTCTGCGCGCTCGGCAAGACCGTGACGGAGGCGCAGACGCGCGCCTATCAGGCCGTCGACCGCATCAGGTGGCCCGAGGGCTTCTGCCGCCGCGACATCGGCTGGCAGGCGGTGGAGGCGGAGAAGGCCAAGGGCTGAGCGAGGGCTCGTCCAGAGCTAGCTTGGCGCGGTCGTCGTCACCGGATGGCCACATGTGCACCCCAGAATGTGTAATCAGTCGCGGGGCTTACTGACCCCGATGATGATACCGGTACTGTGCATGGGGTTGTTTTCGCAATTTTAGGTGTCGGGGCCGGCCCCGGCTGACCCTTTAAAGGATGCAACAAGATGTCCGATCTCGCCGACCTCTATCCGGATTTTGCCTCCGAATGGATCAACACCTCGTTCGGCCGCATCTTCGCCCGCGTCGGCGGCAGCGGGCCGCCGCTGCTGCTCCTGCACGGCTTCTCCGAGACCCATGTGATGTGGCACCAGGTCGCGCCTGAGCTGGCCAAGCACTTCATGCTGATCATCGCCGACTTGCCGGGCTATGGCTGGTCCGACATGCCCGAGAGCGATGCGCTGCACATCCCCTACAGCAAGCGCGCCATGGCCAAGGCGATGGTGGAAGTGATGGAGCGGCTCGGTCACGTGCACTTCGCGCTGGCCGGACACGACCGCGGCGGCCGCGTCTCCTACCGCCTCGCGCTCGACCATCCCGGCCGGCTGTCGAAGCTCGCGGTGCTCGATATCCTGCCGACCTATAATTACTGGGAGCGGATGAACCGCGCCTATGCGCTGAAGATCTATCACTGGACCTTCCTGGCGCAGCCCTATCCGCTGCCGGAGACGCTGATCTCTGGCAATGGCGAGTTCTTCCTGCGCTTCAAGATGGCGAGCCAGACCAAGTCGAGGACGCTGGACGCCATCGACCCGCGCGCGCTCGAACATTACCTCGCCCCGTTCCGCGATCCCGCCCGCGTGCATGCGATGTGCGAGGACTACCGCGCCGGCGCCTATTTCGACTACGACCTCGACAAGGCCGATTTCGAAGCCGGCAAGAAGATCACCATTCCGATGCTGGCGCTGTGGGGCAATGCCGGTGTCGCGCAGGCCGCGGCGACGCCGCTCGACACCTGGCAGCAATGGGCGACGAACGTCGTGGGCATGCCGGTGGATTCCGGCCACTTCCTCACCGAGGAGAATCCCGACGTGACAGCAGAGGCGCTGCGGGAGTTCTTTGTGGGCAGCTAGCTAGCTAGCGCCGCTCCCGAAAGAACTCCTTGAGCAGCCGCGCCGCCTCGCTCTCGCCGACCCCGGAATAGACGTCCGGCGCGTGGTGGCAGGTCGGCGCGGCGAAGAACCGCACGCCTGATTCCACCGCGCCGCCCTTGGGATCGGCGGCGCCGTAATAGAGCCGCCGGACCCTTGCAAACGAGATCGCGCCCGCACACATGGTGCAGGGCTCCAGCGTCACGTAGAGGTCGCAGTCGACCAGGCGCTCGCTGCCGGTCTTCCTGGCCGCCTCGCGCAGCGCAACGATTTCGGCATGGCCGGTGGGGTCGCGGTCGGTCAGCGTCCGATTGGCGGCGGTGGCAATGACCTCGTCATTGCGGACCACCACGCAGCCGATCGGAACTTCGCCCGCTTTTCCGGCATTTTCGGCCGCCAGAAGCGCCAAATCCATGAAAGAGGGGGCTTTCAAGCCTCGTATCATCCGAAGAAACCTGCTAGTAGCTGCGCCTTCAGCAGAAGTGCTTACCGGTTTTGCCTGGGCATGCGGCTCGGAACGAGCGCGCACAATGCCTAATGGCCACCCCCTTGAGTGAGATCATTCATGCCTCGCGACAGCGACAAAGACAACGATTCCCGCGGCCGGCGAGGCCCGGCCAAAGGCGGCCGTTCCGGCAAGGCGCGCGGCCCCGAGAAGAAGTTCGCCAAGCGCGGTTTTGAGGGCAAGAGCGAGGGCAGGGGCGATCGCGACAGCCGCCCGCCCCGTGAGGGTAAACCGTTCCGCCGCCGCGAGGAGGGCGATGCCCCGCGCCGCGATTTTTCCGACCGTCCCCGCTTCAAGCGCGATGACCGCGGCGGCGAGGGTCGCGGCGAGCGCAGCTTCAAGCCGCGCGGCGACCGTCCGTTCTCCGATCGCTCCTCGCGTGATGGCGAGAAGCGCCCATTCAAGCCGCGCGGCGATCGGCCGTCCTATGGTCGTGACGACCGTCCGCCGCGCCGTGATCGTGACGATTCCCGTCCCGCCGGCCGGTTCGGCGACAAGAAATTTGGTGACAAGCGGCCCTACGCGCCGCGTGGCGATCGTCCGGAACGCAAGTTCGACGGCGAGCGGAAGTTTTCGCGGGGCGGCCCTGATCGCGACCGTGGCGAGCGCGGAGATTCCAAGCCGTGGCAGAAGCGCGACGACCGTCCGCGTGGCGATCGTCCGCCGCGCAAGGATTTTGGCAAAGGCCCGCGCAAGGATTTCGGCGGCCGTGATCGCGGCGAGGACAAGCCCTGGCAAAAGCGCGACGACCGTCGCGACAGCGGCGGCGGCGAGGACCGTCCGCGCTTCTCGCGCTCGCGCGACGATCGCGCCTCGGGTGACCGTCCGTTCCGCGAGCGGCCCAAATTCGATCGGCCGCGCGAGGATCGTCCGAAATTCGATCGGCCCCGTCGCGACGGCGATGGCGACCGCGGCGGGCGTGGCGGCGACCGGCCGACATTCAATCGTCCGCGCGAGCGCTCGGAAGGCCGTTCCGATTGGCACGAGCATCCGCGCAGCGAGGGCCGTTTCGGTGATCGCCCCCGCCGTGAGAACGAGGACGACAGCCGGATTTTCGAGAAGCGTCCGGCCTTCGGCGGCCGCGGCGCTTATCGTGAGCGCGACCGTGATTTCGACCGCCGTCCGCGGCGCGAAGAAGCGCCGAAGCCGAAGAAGGCCGGCGAGCGCATCGCCAAGGCGCTGGCGCGCGCGGGGCTTGCCTCGCGCCGCGATGCCGAGGAGATGGTCACGCAGGGCCGCGTCACCGTCAACGGCCGCGTCATCAACTCGCCCGCGCTCGACATCACCAAGAACGACGTCGTTCTGGTCGACGGCAAGCCGTTGCCGGAGCGCGAGCGCACGCGGCTGTTCCTCTATCACAAGCCGCGCGGGCTGATGACCACGCATGACGACCCCGAGGGTCGTCCGACCGTGTTCGACAACCTGCCCGAAGGCCTGCCGCGGCTGATCTCGATCGGCCGGCTCGATTTCAACACCGAAGGCCTGCTGCTGCTCACCAATGACGGCGGCCTCGCGCGCACGCTCGAACTGCCCGACACCGGCTGGCTGCGCCGCTATCGCGTTCGCGCCCATGGCGACGTCACCCAGGCGCAACTCGACGAGCTCAAGAACGGCATCGAGGTCGAAGGCGTCAAATACGGTCCGATCGAAGCGACACTGGAGCGCGACCAGGGCGCCAATGTCTGGCTGGTGTTCGCGATCCGCGAAGGCAAGAACCGCGAGGTGCGCAATGTCTGCGCCCATCTCGGCCTCGAGGTGAACCGGCTGATCCGCGTTTCTTACGGTCCGTTCCAGCTCGGCGAGGTGCCCGAAGGTCAGGTCGAGGAGATCAAGTCGCGCGTGTTGCGCGACCAGCTCGGCGACAAGGTGATCGAGAAGTCGGGGGCGCAGTTCGACGTGCCCTCGAAATCCGCCTCGCGCGTCGACGATGCGCCGCGCGAGATGAAGCCCGCCAGCAAGCGCGCGGTGATCAACGACCGCAAGGGCCGCCGCGTGCTGGTGCAGCGTACCGGCAGCGACGAGGCGCGCGAGCGCAACGAGGAAGAGGCCAACGGCTATGGCCCGCCGCGCCGTCCCAAGCGCGGCTATCACGGCAAGCGCGATTTGACGCCGCGGGAGGACTAGCTTGCGCGTCGTCGGCGGCAGGTTGAAGGGGCGCAATCTCGCCTCACCGTCCTCGCGCGACATCCGCCCCACGGCGGACCGCTTGCGCGAGTCCGTCTTCAATATCCTCGTGCACGCCTATGACGATCCGATTGCGGACGCGCGCGTGCTCGATCTCTTCGCCGGCACCGGGGCGCTCGGCATCGAGGCGTCGTCACGCGGCGCGAAGTTCACGCTGTTCGTCGACAACGGCGCGGAAGCTCGGGCGCTGCTGCGCAATAACGTCGAGTCGCTCGGCCTCGGCGGCGTGACGAAAGTCTATCGTCGCGACGCGACCGATCTCGGTCCGGCGCATCCCGTCGAGCCGTTCTCGCTGGCGTTCCTCGACCCGCCCTATGGCAAGGGCTTTGCCGAGAAGGCGCTGGCGAGCTTGCGGGATGGCGGCTGGCTGACGCCCGGCGCGTTGATCGTGGTCGAGGAGGCGAAGGCGGCGCAGTTCGCGACGCCGGAAGGTTTCGAGGAATTGGAGCGGCGGGCGTATGACGACACGGAGTTCGTGTTTTTGAAGCGGCCGTAGGCCCCGCTGCGTAGGGTGGGTTAGCCGAAGGCGTAACCCACCAAGGTCTCTTTCCGCGGAAGCAGAAGAGGTGGATTACGCCTTCGGCTAATCCACCCTACGGCACCTTCACCACGGCACCGTCACCTTCGCCCGAACAGCTTCTCCACATCGCTCAGCTTCAGCTCGACATAGGTCGGCCGGCCGTGATTGCACTGGCCGGAGTTCGGGGTGTCCTCCATCTCGCGGAGCAGGGCGTTCATCTCTTCCGGTCGCAACCTTCGGCCGGCGCGCACCGAACCGTGGCAGGCCATGGTCGCCGCGACATGCATCAGTCGGCGCTCGAGCGGCAGCGCCTCGTCCCATTCGGCCATGTGCTCGGAGAGATCGCGCAGCAATCCGCCCGCATTGGTCTTGCCGAGCAGCGAAGGCGTCTCGCGCACTGCGACCGCGCCGGGGCCGAAGGATTCGATGGCGAGGCCGAACGAGGCGAGCTCCTCGCTGCGCTCCAGGAGGCGCTCCACCGTCGCCTCGTCCATCTCGACGATCTCGGGAATGAGGAGGATCTGCCGCTGCACGCCGTTCGCCGCCAGCGAGGCCTTCAGCCGCTCATAGACAATGCGCTCATGCGCGGCGTGTTGGTCGACGATGATCAATCCGTCGCGGGTCTGCGAGACGATATAGGTCTCGTGGATCTGCGTGCGCGCGGCGCCAAGCGGACGATCGATGAGGTCAGCGACCGGTTGCGTCTCGAACCGCACGTCCGCGCTGGGCGCACCGACGTCGAAGGCGGCCTGCGCGCGCTCGGCGAAAGCGGGTGCGGCCGATCCTTCGAATGACGGCATCGGCGCAACGGGCGCGGACGGCGAGGCCCGCCAGTCCCAGCTTGCGGGACGCGGCGGCGTGAAGGCCGGCCGGAACGAAGACAACGCGCTCTCGCCGCTGTTGGCGGCGGTGCGACGCCCCTCACGCGCGAGACCTTCCTTCAATCCGTGCACGATCAGCGCGCGGACGAGGCCGGCGTTGCGGAAGCGCACTTCGGTCTTGGCCGGATGGACGTTGGCATCGACCTCGCGTGGGTCGAGCGTAACGAACAGCGCCAGCACGGGATGCCGGTCGCGTGGCAAATAGTCGGCATAGGCTCCGCGCACCGCGCCGAGGATCAGCTTGTCGCGGACCGGGCGGCCGTTGACGAAGAGATACTGCCCGAGCGCGTTGGCCTTGGTCAGCGCAGGTGCAGCGGCGTAGCCGGCGACGACGACGCCCTCGCGCTCGGCGTGGACCTCGAAGGCATGGCTGCGAAACTCAGCGCCCAGGATGTCGCCGAGCCGCGTCAGGCGGCCGGCGGCGCCGGGCAGCGCGGCAGCCCAAGTCACCGGTGCGCGCTCTTCGCCCGCCAGCGTGAAGGCGATATCGGGCCGCGCCATCGCGAGGCGCCGCACCACCTCGCGGATGGCTTCCGCCTCGGTGCGGTCAGTCTTGAGGAATTTGAGCCGGGCCGGCGTCGCATAGAAGAGGTCGCCAACCTCGACGCGGGTGCCATGCGCCAGCGCCGCCGGCATGATCTCGGACTTCTCGCCGCCCTCGACCGCGAGCGCCCAGGCGTGCGGCTCACCGGCATGCCGGGTGGTGATGGACAGTCGTGCCACCGAGCCGATCGAGGGCAGTGCCTCGCCGCGGAACCCGAGCGTACGAATCTGGAGCAAATCCTCGTCGTCGAGCTTGGAGGTGGCGTGGCGCTCGACCGCGAGCGCGAGGTCTTTCGCGGTCATGCCGCCGCCGTCGTCGGTGATGCCGATCCGCCGCCGGCCGCCGCCATCGGTGAACACGTCGATCCTGCTCGCGCCGGCATCGATCGCATTCTCGACCAGTTCCTTGACCACGCTCGCCGGTCGTTCGACCACCTCGCCGGCAGCGATGCGGTTGACGACCTGTTCTGGAAGCTGGCGGACGGGCATGAGGTTCTGAGTTTAGGCTTACGAATCTGGATTCGCGGACAGCGCTATTCTAGGCCGTGTTGCGTCAAAAGCATGTGTTGGGCAACAGCCGTGTGGCGGCCTGGGGAAGAGGGCTCCCTATCACATTGAAGACATTGAGCGTTCGAGAAAATTGCGCAGGCCGAGACCTGCCGACATCCGACGACGGTCCGGATTGTGAGGCGCCGGGCAGCGGTGTAGCATCGTGAAAAAACGGCAACAGGACGGGAGGACGCCATGTGCCATCTCTTCGCGCATCAGCCCCAGGGCGATTACGAATCCCAGACCCGCTCCTTGCGGATCGATGGCCATTGCACCTCGATCCGGCTGGAAATGGCGTTCTGGGACACGCTGGAGGAGATCGCGGCCAGGGAGGCCATGAGCCTCGGCAAGTTCCTGACGACGCTCTACAACGAGGTGCTCGACCATCATGGCGAGGTCAACAATTTCGCCTCGCTGCTGCGCTGCTCGTGCCTGATCTATCGCTCGAAGAGCATGGCGACGGTGCCGGAGTTCAAGGCGACGGTGGCACCGATTCTCGATGCGGCGGAATAGTCGCTCCAACCTCGATGTCGTCCCGGCCTAGTGCGCAATTGCGCACGGGCGCCGGGACCATACCGCGGAATCTGTCGAGCGTAGGTGATCTGAGTACCGAACCATTAATCTTCGCCAAACTGCTCCCTGTGGTTATGGGTCCCGGCGTTCGCCGGGACGACAGCTCAAGTGTGGATGCGTCATCGCTCCTCACCATCGTCCCGGTGCACATGACGGCAACGTACGATCAAATCTCCTTCTTCTGCATCGCCCCCGCAATGTAATCCGCCTGCCGGATCGCCAGCGCGACGATGGTCAGTGTCGGGTTGCAGGCCGCGCCGCTGGTGAACTGGCTGCCGTCCGAGACGAACAGGTTCTTGACGTCGTGGCTCTGTCCGAACTTGTTGACCACGCCGTCGCGCGGCTTCTCGCTCATCCGGTTGGTGCCGAGATTGTGGGTGCTCGGATAGGGCGGCGTCGGATAGGTCACGGTGGCGCCGACGGCGTCGTAGACCGCAGCGCCCTGCTTGTAGGCGTGCGCGCGCATCGCGAGGTCGTTGGGATGATCGTCGAAATGTACGCTCGCGACCGGCTGCCCGAACTTGTCCTTCACGCGAGGGTCGAGCGTGATGCGGTTGGTCTCCTGCGGCATGTCCTCGCCGACCAGCCACATGCCGGCCATCCTGGGATAACCGTCGAGCGCTGCGGTGAATGGACGGCCCCAGGCGCCGGGATTGAGGAACGCCGCCATGAACGGCAGTCCGATCGAGAGGGTCTCCATCTCGTAGCCGCCGACGAAGCCGCGCTTCGGATTGTTGGCGGCTTCATCGCGGATGATGCCGGCCATGGTCGTGCCGCGATACATGTGCACGGACTTCTCGAACACGGCGTAGACGCTGCCGGTCATGTGCCGCATGTAGTTGCGGCCGACCTGGCCCGATGAGTTGCCAAGGCCGTCGGGGAACATGGTCGAGGCGCTGTTGAGCAGCAGCCGCGGGCTCTCGATCGAGTTGCCGGCGACCGCGACGATGCGTGCCTTCTGACGTTGCATCGCGCCGCTCTCGTCGGCGTAGACGACGCCGGTGACCTTGCCGCCGGCATCGTGCTCGATCTTGATCGCCATACTGCTCGGCCGCACTTCGAGATTGCCAGTCGCCTCGCCCTTGGGGATCTCGGTGTAGAGCGTCGACCATTTCGCGCCGGATTTGCAGCCCTGGAAGCAGAAGCCGATCTGCTGGCAGGCGCCGCGGCCGTCGCGCGGCTGGCTGTTGATCGCCATGTTGCCGGTGTGCACGGTCTTGTAGCCGAGCTTCTTGGCGCCTGCTTCCAGCACCTTGAAATTATTGTTGCCAGGAAGGCCGGGAATGCCGTTGGTGCGGGTCACGCCCATCTTGTTCTCGGCCTTGGCGTACCACGGCTCCATTTCGGCGAGCGTGACCGGCCAGTCCAGGAGGTTGGCTCAGGGAAGGTTGCCGTAGGTGCTCTTCACCCTGAACTCGTGCTCGCCGAAGCGCAGCGAGGCGCCGGCCCAATGGGTCGTCGAGCCGCCGACCGCCTTGACGATCCAGGCGGGAAGGCCGGAAAAATCCTTGGCGACGCGCCACGTGCCCGACGTGGTGCGCGCATCGGTCCAGGCGAGCTGAGAAAAACTCTCCCACTCGTCGTTGACGAAGTCGTGGTTCTCGATGCGGGGACCCGCTTCGAGAATGACCACCTTGACGCCCTTCTGCGCGAGCTCGTTGCCCAGCGTGCCGCCGCCGGCACCGGAGCCGACGATCACCACAACGCTGGAGTCGTTCAGATCGAATTTTGCCATATGCGTTCTCCTGAACCGTTGGGGTGGGTCTCAAGCCTTCGGCAGCCAGTCGATGTCGGCGAAGCCACGGTTGATGTAGCCGCCGTGCTCGGCGGAGGAGCCCTCGTAGCCGAAGCGTGGCCAGACCTCCTTCTGATTGTAGAGCGACACGATGAGATCGCCGCGCACCTTCTGGAAGAAGTCGCTTCCCTCGATCTCCTTCAAGAGCACCACACGGTCGGCCTCCCATGGCACTTCGACATAGGGCACCTTGTGGCGATCCCGTGCATTCTGATCGAGACGCGTGATGCCGTCGCTGATCAGCGACTTGACGGCGGGATCCTTCGCCGCTTTGCCGTCCCACGGCTTGACCGCGGTGATGTAGTAGCTGTCGCCGAGCATGTCGTGCGGATAGATGTCGCGCGCGACTTTCAGCAGTGTCTTCATCGTCGCAGGCGAAAGCGCGCTGGCATCATCGGCCCACGCATCTTCGATGCTCACAGTGACGCTGGTCGCAACGGCTACGACCGGCACGGCGGTCGCCGCGCCCTTGAGAAAGACGCGACGGCTGTGCTTGCTTCGACGATCGACTTCTCTCATGGCATTCCTCCGTGGATTTTTATTTTGTGATTTTGATTAGTTGAAACGTCCGCCCCGTTGGATCACTTCGATCTTGTAGCCATCGGGATCGCTGACGAAGAAGAAGCGCGCCAGTGTCCTGCCGTCGTGCTTGAAATCGCGTAAGGGCCCCGGCGCGAGCTTCTCGCGCTCGAAGCGGGCATGCTCGGTCTCGAGATCCTCGACCACCACGGCGAGATGGCCGTAGCCGTCACCGGGCTGGTACGGCTCCTTGCGATCGAAATTCACCGTCAACTCGACCTCGAAAGGTGAGGAGGGGTGACGCAGATAGATCAGGGCAAAGTCCGCGAATTTCAGATGGTCGGCGACCTCTAAGCCGAAGGCACGCCGGTAGAAGTCGAGCGAGCGCGCCTCGTCGAGCACGCGGATCATCGAATGCACCGGCTTTGCCATTCAGTTCTGCTCCTTCAGGTAAGCGATGATGGCGGCGCGCGTCTCCGGCTTGCCTTGCCGGTAGGCCATGACGACGCGGGGAATGACAGCCTGCGGATTGGTCAGCCAGGCGTCGAGCCGGGCTTCGTCCCAGGTGAAGTCTGCGTTCGCGAGGCCTTGCGAATACCGAAAGCCTTCGACCTTGCCGGCGGGACCGCCCACGACCTTGAGCAGCGGAGGCCCCTGGCGCGCCGGCTCCGACAAGTTGGTGGTGTGGCACACGGCGCATTGTTGCTTGAAGAGTGTCGCGCCATCCGGCGGCTTCGCGGCCGGCAAAGGCATTTGCGCGTCGGCCACCCGCACCACCAGCACCATCGCGGTGCACAATCCCAGCACGATCGCGCGCATCGTCAAGTGCCGCCCATCCACATCAACCTGCGCAAACTCTAGGCGGCGTCAGACGGGCGGTGGTAGTAGCGGGCTGTTTCGTTGCGCGCGGAGATGCTCGTGATGCGCAGTGTTCCGCGTTGCCTTATATGCGGAGCACAATTCCGCGAAACCGCCGTCAAATCCCTAAACGATCACCACACGACGCGGATTGCATCGTGATCGCGCCGTTCGAAATCTCGACGCGATGAACTGGTTCGGCACAGGCGGGCGGCGCAGGAAGCAGCCGAACCGTTCATCGCGGAAAATCCAGGAGAAATGAATGAAGTTGGTGAAGACCTCTGCAATCGCATGCGCTGTCGCAGCCCTCATTGCAACGCCCGTTTTCGCGCAAGGTACGTCATCTGGCGCCAGGCCTGGCGGCACCGTGCAAAGCAAACCCATGCAGGGCGGCGCGGCAGGCAGTGAGGACGAAGACGTCGGTGCACAGCAGGGGGCCGCAGGCGAGAAGACGGGCATGAAGTCGACCAAGGGCACGAAGGGCACGGTCGGCACCACGGGCAGCGCGTCGCACAAGGGGGCGGTCGACAATTCCGCCACCGGCAGTCCTGCTCCCGCCAAGCGTTACTGACGCCGGGCCGCGAACAGGCAAACCTCCGGTCGCTCCGCGACTGGAGGTTCTTGCCCAATCAATCGTCGAAGCGCCCGCCGCGTCCGGCCTTGACGTCGCTGCGGCGCTTCTTGCCCTCGAGCCGGCGTTGCTTTGAGCCAAAAGTCGGCTTTGTCGCCCGCCGCGGCTTTGGCCGCACCATGGCTTCGCGCAGCATCTCCGTGAGGCGGTCGATGGCGTCCTGGCGGTTGCGCTCCTGGGTGCGGAAGCGCTGCGCCTGGATCACGATCACGCCGTCCTTGGTCATGCGCTGACCGGCGAGGCGGGCGAGCCGAATTGCCGCATCCTCCGGCAGGGTCAGCTTGCGCGCGTCGAAGCGCAGCTGGGCCGAGGTCGCGACCTTGTTGACGTTCTGCCCGCCCGGGCCGGAGGCGCGGACAAAGCCGATCTCGATGTCGTCCTCGTCGATGACGAGATCGCGGGATATCCGCAGCATGGTGGCACCAGGAAAAAGATTCGCGCGCGCACCATAGCTGCTTTGATGGAAATTTGCCGCGCTCTATCCGTTCCCTCCCCCACAAGGGGGAGAGAACATAGCGTACGCTGGCGCAGCGAGAGAACGCTGTCGCTCACACGGCAGAATCAGTTCGACTTCGTCGCTGGAGCCGCGGAAGGCTGCGCCGCGGCCTGCGGGGCGCGGCCGACGACGACGGTCAGGAGACCCTGGCCCCAAAGGCGCTTGGCGGCGGCCTTGGCGTCGTCCAGCGTCACGGCATCGACGATGGCGTTGCGCTTCTCGATATAGTCGATCGGCAGCTTGTCCTGCTGGTACTGCAGCAGCGCTTGCGCCAGCTTGGAGGAGGTGTCCAGCGCCAGCATCTGCGAACCCTTGAGGTAGGACTTGGCCTCGTCGAGCTCCTTCTGCGTCGGGCCTTCCTCGGCGATCCGGCGCACTTCCTTTTCAATGGCATCGATGGTGTCGCCAGCGCGGTCGGCGCGCGTGCCGGTATTGCCGATGAACACCGCCGAATGCTCCATCCAGAGCAGCGCTTCATAGACCGAATAGGCCAGGCCTCGCTTCTCGCGGACCTCGCGATAGAGCCGCGAGGACAATCCGCCGCCGCCGAGGATGTGGTTGACGACATAGGCCGCCATGAAGTTGGGATCGCTGCGCTTCACGCCGGGGCCGCCGAACGTGATCACGGTCTGCGGCACGTCGAGGGTCACGAAGGCGCGTTGCGGCGGTTTTGCGGCCTCGACGTCGGGGACCGGCGTGAGGTTGGCCTTGGCGGGCAGGGCCCCAAAGGTGTGGTCGAGCAGCTTGCCGAGGGTCGCCGGATCGACGTCGCCGACGACCGCGATCTTCAGCCCGTCCTTCGCAAGCACGCGGCCGACATAGTCTTTCATGTCGGCGACCGTGATGGTCGGCACGCTGTCGAGGTTGCCGTTGCTCTGCCGGCTATAGGGATGATCGCCGAAGGCGACCTCCAGGAATTTGCGGCTCGCCAGCGAGGTCGGATTGGTGGTCTCGCGGCGCAGGCCCGAGACGACCTGCGAGCGGATGCGCTCGACATCGGCGGGGTCGAAATGCGGCGAGGTCAGCGCGCTCCGCAAAAGGTCGAAGGCCTCGTCCTTGTTGTCGCGCAGCATGCGCAGGCTGCCGCGGAAAGTGTCGCGGGTGGCGCTGAAGGAGAGCTCGATGGCGCGGCGGTCGAGCCGCTCGTGGAAGGTTTTGGAGTCGAGATCGCCGGAGCCTTCGTCGAGGAGATCGCCGACCAGATTGGCGACGCCCGGCTTGTCCTTGGGATCCTGCGCCGAGCCGCCGGCAAAGGAATATTCCATGGCGATCAGCGGCACGGTCGCGTCCTGCACGAACCAGGCCTCGATACCACCCGGCGAGACCAGGTGCTGGATCTTCGCAGCCGCCTGTGACGGCGAGACCGAAGCGAGCGCAAGCGCAGCGCCGGTGGCGAGGGAGAATGCAGCGCGTCGAAGGAAGGGGTAGGTCACGAACGCTTCTCCTCGCGCTTGGTGGCGGCAGTGTCCTTGATCAGATAGCCCGTCACCGAGCGCTTCTTCTCGAGCCATTTCTGCGCAACGGCGCGGACCTGCTCGGCCGTGACCGCGCGGATGCGGTCGGGCCAGCTCCTGATGTCCTCGATCGACAGGCCTGTGGTCAGCGCGCCGCCATACCAGCGTGCCAGCACCGCCTGATTGTCCTGGGCGTAGATCGCCTCAGCGATCAGCTGGGTCTTGACCCGCTCCAGATCCTCGGCGCGGATCGGGTTCTGCGCGACATTGGCGATGACGCCATCGACCGCCTGCTCGACCTCGGCGAAGCTGACGCCGGGTTTTGGTGAGGCCGAGATCGCGAACTGGGTCGGGTCGAGTGAGATGCTCGAATAGCTGGCGTTGGCGGAGACCGCGAGCGGCTTGTCGACGACGAGGGCGCGGTAGAGATAGGAATTGCTGCCGCTGCCCATCAGCTGCGCCAGCACGTCGAGGGCGGCGCTTTCACCGGCAGCGGCCGTGGTTGCCGAGGGCACCAGATAATAACGCCGCATGCTCGGCTGCTCGACGCGCGGGTCGGCCAGCGTGACGGTGCGCGGGGCGGCAGGCTCCGGCTCCTGCGGACGGACGCGCCGCGCCGGAATGGCTGATTGCGCCGGGATGGAGCCGAAATTGCGCTCGACCAGCGGGCGTATGTCGGCGGCCTCGACGTCGCCGGCGATCACCAGGATCGCGTTGTTCGGCGCATAGAAGCGGCGGTAGAAGGCGAGCGCGTCCTCGCGATCGAGCTTCTCGATCTCCTGATGCCAGCCGATCACGGGACGGCCGTAGGGATGATTGAGATAGAGCGCGGCCATGATCTGCTCGTTCAGCCGAGCGTCCGGATTGTTGGCGACGCGCATGTTGTACTCTTCGAGCACGACGTCGCGCTCGGGCAGCACGTTCTCGTCCTTGAGGATGAGGCCGGTCATGCGGTCGGCCTCGAACTCCATCATGGTCGGCAGCTGCTCTTTCGGCACGCGCTGGTAATAGTTGGTGTAGTCGACCGAGGTCGAGGCGTTCTCGTTGCCGCCGACGCGAAGCACGGTCTGGGAGAATTCGCCGACCGGATGCTTCGAGGTGCCCTTGAACATCAGGTGCTCGAGGAAGTGGGCGAGGCCGGACTTGCCCGGCGTCTCGTCGGCCGAGCCGACCTTGTACCAGATCATCTCGGTGACGACGGGCGTGCGGTGATCGGGGATCACCACGACCTGCATGCCGTTGCTGAGCGTGAAGCTGGCGGGCGGGGCCGATGTTACCGTGGTCTGGGCAAGGGCCGCGCCTGATGTCAGGACACTGGTCGAAAGCAGCGCGGCAAGGAGGCAGGCAGCCGATCGGTAAGAGGACATCATGATCCTTTTGAAAGGCCGAGGTCCGGATGTCCGGCTCGGACGGCACGGCATGCTACACCGTGCGGCTGAGGCTTCGCGTCACGAAGCAGAGAACTCAACGCATAGGCAAGTTACTGATCAGCAATTTATGCACCTCGGCCGGCGTACATGATCGCCGGCGCGGGGAGCGCGTCTGTCGGACAGGAACGCTATTGTTCCTTGTCCTTGCCGGACATGATGTCGAAATAGGTCCGCCGCGACTTGTCCGGCCCGGCGCCATAGGAGTAGTTCGGAGACGGCGTCTGATAGCCCGGCGGCGGCTCGACCAGCGACTGGCGCGGCGGCTCCTCGGTGAATTTCTTTTCTTCGGTGGCGTTGCCGCCCTTCATCATATTCCACAGGCCGCCGGAGAAGCCGAGTTCGGCGGGGCTGAGTGACGGATTGCCGTTGGTGCCCGGCTGGATCGGGTCATTGCTTGTCCGGGGGGCTGCGGCGACCTGGCCGGCCTTCATCTCGGCGGGCGTCAGCTGTCGGGCGGCCTGCCAGTTTTCCGTTTCCTTGGTTGCCTTCTTGCGCGCGGCGATGGCTTCCTTGCGGCGCTTCTCCTCGGGGTCCTTGGGCCAGTTCGGAGCGGCCTTGGCCTGAGTCGCGGGCGGCGGCAGGTCGAGCTTGGGCGGCACCACCAGCGGCGAGCGCTCGCGGTATTCGATGCCGGGCTTTTCCATGCTCTTGGCGCCGATGCCGGACATCAGATTGTCGATGATCTTCTCTTCGAAGGTCATCCCGTCATCTTCCTCGTCGTCGTCACCGGCGCGGGCTGCGCCGGCCGACATGACGAGACCGATGCCGAGCGCGACAGCGGACAATTTCAACGCCTGCCAAAGCCCCGATCGGGGGTCTCGAACCATCGAAATGCTGGTCTTCGAGCTGCGCATTACTGTACCTGTTCCATATTGTGTCAGATCGCCGCTCGCGCGCGGCAAACCCTCGCAAAGGCCGGGTTCCACCTGCCGGTCCGTATCGGCCGGGATCAGGGCGCTTTTGCGGCGGGTACCCCCAGGAAGGAATCATACAATAGCGCCGCCACCCCAGCTACGATGGCCACGTCCGCGAGGTTAAACACATACCAATTATAGGTATTTCCGCCGATCTCGATGTGGAGTAGGGCGAAATCGACCACCGCGCCATAGGCCAGGCGGTCGAGGCCGTTGCCGATGGCGCCGCCGATGATCAGGCCCAGCGCGACCGTGGCCAGCCGGGTGTGCGAGCGGGCCATCCAGATCGCCAGCGCGACCACGGCGACGGCCTTGACCGCCATCAGCGCGAGCTGCGCGGCCTGGCTGTCGTTCTGCAGCCAGCCGAAGCTGATGCCGATGTTCCAGGCCAGCACCAGGTCGAAGAACGGCGTCACCTTCACCACGCCGCGACGGGCGAGGTCGAACCCGTTCAGCAGCCAGAGCTTTGAGGCCTGGTCGGCCACGAGCGTGACCAGGGCCGCGAGGATGCCGGCGCGGAGCGGGGTCATGGCCGGGGGATCAGACCGCCACCCCCAGCGCCTTCCACTCGCGCAGCGCCTTGGCGTCGCGCGGGGTGACGTCGGGGTATTCGGCGTCTTCGCCGACCGTCGGGGAGATCTTCCAGGAGCGGGCGCATTTGGTGCCGACCGCCTTCTCCACCACGACCGCGACACCGGGGACGGCATCGAGCCGGAACGCATCGGCGGGCGCCTCGCCTTCGCGCACCTCGTAATTCGAGGTGATGCAGATTTCGGCGAGGTCGACGTCGAACAGCGTCATCAGTATGTCCCGGTCGGCGACGTAGATCACCGGCGACGCCTCCAGCGACGAGCCGATGTTCTTGGCGGCGCGTTCGAGTTCGAGCGCGCCCGTGACGACACGGCGGACGTTGCGGATCGCGTCCCATTTCGCGGCGAGCTTGTCGTCGCGCAAGGCTTCGAGATCGGTCGGGAACTGGGTCAGATGCACCGAGAGTTCGGCCTCGGGCCGGTACATGCGCCAGCCTTCCTCCGCGGTAAAGCTGAGGATCGGCGCCAGCCATTTCAGGACCGAGGCGCACAACAGGTCGATCGTCGTCAGCGCCGCCTTGCGCGTCGGCGAGGACGGCGGATCGCAATACAGCGTATCCTTGCGGATGTCGAAATAGAACGCGGAGAGCTCGCTGTTCAGGAAAGCGGACAGGATCGCGACCACCGATTTGAAGTCGAACTCCCGATAGGCCTTGTCGACCGCAGCCGCGCGCACCGCGAGCTCGTGCAGCATCAGCCGCTCGAGCTCGGGCATCTCGGCAGGCGCCACTGCGTCGGCCGGCTTGTAATGATGCAACGTGCCGAGCATCCAGCGCACGGTGTTGCGCAGCTTGCGGTAGGTCTCGACGGTGTTCTTCAGGATCTCGGGGCCGATGCGCTGGTCGTCGGTGTAGTCGCAGGACGCGACCCAGAGCCTCAGAATGTCGGCGCCGGATTCCTTGATGACGGCCTGCGGCTCGATGGTGTTGCCGAGCGACTTCGACATCTTGCGGCCGTCCTCGGCCTGGGTGAAGCCGTGGGTCAGCACGATGTCGTAGGGCGCGCGGCCTCGCGTGCCGCAGCTCTCCAGCAGCGAGGAGTGGAACCAGCCGCGATGCTGGTCCGAGCCTTCGAGGTACATCACCGTGTCGGTGCCGCCGTCGACCTTGCGCTTGATGCCGGCGAGCCCGGGAAACTGCACGGGGTCTTCGAGCACGAAGGCGTGCGTCGAGCCGGAATCGAACCAGACGTCGAGAATGTCGTCGACCTTCTGCCAGTCTTCATTGGCACGCGCGCCCAGGAAGCGCCCGCGCGCGCCTTTCGCGTACCAGGCATCGGCGCCTTCCTGCTCGAAGGCATCGCCGATACGGGTGTTGACGGCCTCGTCCTGGAGGATCTCGGCGGAGCCGTCGCCCTTCTCGCGAACGAACACGGCGATCGGCACGCCCCAGGCGCGCTGGCGCGAGATCACCCAGTCGGGCCGCGCCTCGATCATGCCGTTGATACGGTTTTCGCCTGAAGGCGGCACCCATTGCGTGACCGAGATCGCGTGCAGCGCGCGGGCGCGCAGCGTGTCGCCGCTCTTGGTCCTGCCGCTCACCGCAACGTCCATAGCGCCGGGCTTGCTCGGCGCGTCCACAACAGGCTTGTCCATCGCGATGAACCATTGCGGCGTATTGCGGAAGATCACCGGCTTCTTGGAGCGCCATGAGTGCGGATATTGGTGCTTGAGCCGGCCGCGCGCGAGCAGCATGCCTCTTTCGACGAGCGCCTTGATCACGGCCTCGTTGGCGTCGCCCTTCTCGCCCTTGTCGTTGATGACGCGCTTGCCGACAAAGCCCGGCGCATGATCGGTGTAGGCGCCGTTCTCGTCGACGGTGTAGGGGATTGCCGTGGTGATGCCGCGCGCATCGAGATCGCGCGCCTGCGCCATCCAGGCATCGAAGTCCTCGCGGCCATGGCCGGGCGCGGTGTGCACGAAGCCGGTGCCGGTGTCGTCGGTGACGTGGTCGCCGGGTAGCAGCGGCACGATGAAGTCGTAGCCGCCGGCAAGGCCCTTCAGCGGATGGGCGCATTCGATCGCGTCCATGGTGTCGCCGGGGATATCGCGCACCTTCTCGAAGGCCGTCACGCGCGCCTGCTTGAAGACCTCTTCAGCGAGCGCGTCGGCGAGGATCAGGAGATCGCCCGTCTTGGCCCAATTGTCGGCGGGCGCATCCGTCACCTTGTACAGGCCGTAGGCGATCTTCGGCGAGAACGAGATGGCGCGGTTGCCGGGCAGGGTCCAGGGCGTGGTGGTCCAGATCACGACGCTTGCGGTAGCGAGCGCACCGTGCGCGGGCGAGGTCACCGGGAATTTCACCCACACCGTATCGGAGGTGTGGTCCTCGTACTCGACCTCGGCTTCGGCCAGCGCGGTCTTCTCGACCACGCTCCACATCACCGGCTTGGAGCCGCGATAGAGCGTGCCGTTGGCTGCGAACTTCATCAGCTCGCGCGCGATCTGGGCCTCGGCCGGATAGCTCATGGTGGCGTAGGGATGGTCCCAGTCGCCGATGACGCCGAGGCGCTTGAACTCCTCGCGTTGCACGCCGAGCCAATGCGTGGCGTAGGCACGGCACTCCTTGCGGAAGTCGATCATCGCGGCGCTGTCGCGGAAATCGGGCTTCTGCTTGCCCTTCTTGCGATAATGCTCCTCCTCGACCTTCCACTCGATCGGCAGGCCGTGGCAGTCCCAGCCGGGCACGTAGTTGGAATCGAAGCCGAGCATCTGTTGGCTCTTGGTGACGAGATCCTTGAGGATCTTGTTTAGCGCCGTGCCGATATGGATGTTGCCGTTGGCATAGGGCGGGCCGTCATGCAGCACGAACTTGGCGCGGCCCTTCGCGCTCTCGCGCAGCTTCTCGTAGAGGCCGATCTCGTACCAGCGCTTGAGGATCTCCGGCTCGCGCTGCGGCAGGCCGGCGCGCATCGGGAATTCGGTCTGCGGCAGGAACAGGGTCTTCGAATAGTCTTTGGCTTCAGACTTTTGGGACTTTTGCGGCTTTTCGGACATGAGGCTGACTGGCTCGGAAGGGCGCGGGAACGGATGGCGATGCGGAATCGCGGGGTGAAACGACAAAATCCCGGTCTTGCGCCGAGCCGAAGGCTCAGGCGGAAGCCGGGCCGCTAATCCCTATGATGCGCCGCGAAAACATGGGTTCTCCATAGCAGGGGGCCAAGGGAAGCGCAAAGGTTCGGGGAGGCTGGGGTCGGGGCTCAATCGATGGTGCCGAGCCGCGGAAACGCGTCCGGGGCGGCGGCCAGGATGGCGCGGGCACGGGCGGAATCGTCGTCCATCTGCCGGATCAGAGCCTCCAAGCTGTCGAATTTCAGCTCCTCGCGGATGAAGCCGACGAAGGCACAGTCCAGAGCCTGCCCGTAGAGGTCGCCCTTGAAGTCGAACAGGAAGATCTCGAGGAGGGGAGCGCCGTTATCAAAGGTCGGGCGGCGGCCGAAGCTCGCCACCCCATCCTGCCGCTCAGGCCCGCGGCCGACCCGCACCGCATAGATGCCGTGCTTCAGGCCGCAATTGGCGTCCAGGCGGATGTTGGCGGTGGGGTAGCCGAGATCGCGGCCGCGCTTCTCGCCGTGGATGACCTCGCCGGTGACGAACCAGGGTGCGCTCAGCATGGTAGTGGCCTCGTCCAGCTGGCCTTCGGCGAGTGCGATCCGGATCGCGCTGGAGGACACCGGCCGCTCGTCGATATCGACATGGGGCTGCACGTCGACCTCGATGCCGAGCCGGGGCGCTTCGTTGACCAGAAGGCTCGGCGAGCCGACGCGTCCTTTGCCGAAATGGAAGTCATAGCCGACCGCGATCCCGCTGACGCCGAGCCGTCCGATCAGGTCATGGTGAATGAAGTCTTGAGCGCTGGTTCCGGCACGGGCTTTGTCGAAGGTCATGACCACGGCGCCGGCAAGCCCGGTGCCGGCCAGAAGCCGCAACTTGGCTCGCTCGTCCGTCAGGCGGAATTGAGGGGTGTTGGGGCTGAAAAACCGCCGCGGATGCGGCTCGAAGGTCAATGCCAGCGCAGGGCGGCCCTGCGCCCGGCCCATTTCCAGGGCTGCGGCGATCACGGCGCGGTGGCCGAGATGAACCCCGTCGAAATTGCCCATGGCGACCACGGCACCCCTTGGAATCGCGGAGTCCGGCGTGGTGTCGCGGATAATGGTAAAATGCGGAGCCATCAGGGGAATTCTCAAACCGGCAGGACCGGCCGGGACCGTGGCGCGACCGGCCGGATGAAGTCAAGCGGGAGGGGGCGGCCGCAGCGAACGCGATTTCAGTCCTTGGGGGGCGTCCCCAATTAACGCGCTGTTTAACGCCTTGGTGCTAGTCCTTGAGCGTGGAACTGCCGGGCTCCGGCTTGGGCAGGTCCGATCGTAATATTCCTGCGTTTGTGTTGGGGGAGTCGAGATGGCGGTTGATTTGTCGATGCCGGTTCTGGTGGTGGATGACTACAGCACCATGATCCGTATCATCAGGAATCTGCTGAAGCAGCTTGGCTTCGAGAACATCGATGATGCCAGCGACGGTTCGGCAGCGCTGAACAAGATGCGCGGCAAGAAGTACGGGCTCGTGATCTCCGACTGGAACATGGAGCCGATGACGGGTTACGACCTGCTGCGTGAAGTGCGCGCGGATCCGAACCTCGCCACCACGCCCTTCATCATGATCACCGCGGAATCCAAGACCGAGAACGTGATCGCAGCCAAGAAGGCCGGCGTGAACAACTACATCGTCAAGCCGTTCAACGCGGCGACGCTGAAGACCAAGATCGAGGCGGTCTTCCCGGACATGGCGAGCGCGTAAGCGTCGCCAGAGTTTTCGGCTGAATTCGCAAGGCCCGGGCTTGTCCCGGGCTTTCTGCGTTTTTTCTGTCATTCCGGGTTCGGTGCTAACGCACCGCCCCGGAATGACGATCGCTACCACTTCAATTCGCGCATCAGCGCCTTCGGCGGGTGGCCGAACAATTCCATCACCGATGCCGGGTCGAGCTGGTCGAGCCCCTCGAACTCCTCGGCATGGATGCCGCGGGTGACGAACAGACAGTCGATGCCGAATTCGCGCGCGCCGGTTAAGTCGGTGCGGACGGAATCGCCGATCGCCAGCACTTTCTTCCGGTCGATCGGATGGCCCTGGCGTTCGCCGGCGAGTGCCATCGCGCGCTCGTAGATCGGCCGGTGCGGCTTGCCGTAGAAGATCACCTCGCCGCCGAGCTCGCGATAGAGCTCCGCGATGGCGCCGGCGCAATAGATCAGCCGGTCGCCGCGTTCGACCACGATGTCGGGGTTGGCGCAGACCAGCGTCAGCTTGCGCTCGCGCGCCTTCAGCATCATGCCGCGATAGTCTTCCGCCGTTTCGGTCTCATCGTCATAGAGGCCGGTGCAGACGATGTAGTCGGCTTCCTCCAGCGGCGCGGTTTTCGCGTCGAGCCCGCGATAGATCGAGTTGTCGCGCTCGGGGCCCAGCCAGAACATCTTGCGGCCGGGATGCTCGGCGACATAGAGCCGGGTCAGGTCGCCGGACGAAACGATCGCGTCATAGGTCTCGTCGGCGACGCCGAGCTTGCGCAATTGCCGCTGCACGCTATCGGCCGGGCGCGGTGCGTTGGTGATCAGGATCACCGTACCGCCGCGACTGCGATAAGTGTGCAACGCCTCGCAGGCTTCGGGGAAGGATTCGAGGCCGTTATGGACCACGCCCCAGATGTCGCTGAGCACGACATCGACACCGCCCACGAGCTCGCGCAGGCTTTCGGCGAAATGCAGTGTGGTCATGATGCGCAGCGCCGATCAAATGCGGCGCGCCAGCGCCGCGTTGCCGGTGATGCGTTGTGCCGGAGGAGCGGCTGACGTCGCGCCAGATGTCGCGCCTTGGCTGGGGGGAACGGAGCCATTGGATCCCTGAATGTCCTGCGCCTGGTTCGGCGAGGCCCCGCCGGTAGCAGATGCCCCCTCAGGCCGCAATGGCCGGGGCGGCGCGAACAGGAACCCCTGGCCGAACCGCACGTCATAGTCGAGCAGGTCCACGACCGCGCGCTCGCCTTCGATCCGCTCCGCGATCAGGTCGATGCCGAAGCGGCCGAGCAGGTCGGAGAGGTCCGAGGGATGGATGTCCGAGGTGGAGGCCTGCCTGGGGTCGAGCAGCAGGGTGGCCGGCACCTTGATGAAGCGCACCCCGCGGTCGGCCAGCTCGCGCGGCTCGATGCGCAAATCGGTGACATGGTCGATCGAGAAACGGAAGCCGCGCTGGGCGAGCGCCGCGAGATTCTCGGTCTCGGCCGGGCCGAGACTGCGGAACGTCGATTGCTTGAACTCCAGCACCAGCGAGGGCGCCAGCGCCCGGTTGGCTTCGAGGAAGTCGAGGCATTGCGCGAAGGTGGTGGAATTACCGAGCGTGGAGGCCGCGACGTTGCAGAACACGCCGACGTCCTTGTTGCGCACCATCAGGCGCCGCAGCACCTGCACACAGCGCAGCATCACCATGTTGTCGATGCGCCCGATCAGGCCGGACGCTTCCGCGATGCTGATGAACTCCTCGGCGGCGATCAGCTGGTCGCGCTCGTCACGCAGGCGCGTCACCGCCTCGTAGAACCGCACCTTGCGTTGCGGCAGCGTCACCATCGGCTGGAGGAAGATGTCGATGCGGTTTTCGTCGATCGCGTTGCGCAGCGTCGCCAGCAGCTGGGTCTGGTTGCGGCCGTTGACCGCCGGAACCGGATTGGCGGCCTGGGTCTGGACCGCCGGTGCCGGTCGTGACGGCGGTGTGGGCAGCGGGGGAGGGGCCGCCGGCCGCTCCTCGAATGGTGCAATCAGGTCGATCGGCGCCTCCGGCTCCAGCCTGGCGATCGGAGCGGGAACGGCAGCCGGCGCTGGCGCATTGCCGGCCAACAGATCCTCATGGGTCGATACGGTGCTGGCGAGTTGTCTGACCAATCCGCCGAGCTCGCTGATCTCGCCGACCACCGACTGGATGCGGTCGGAGTTGGTCGAATTGGACGAGGCGATGCGTCCCTCGATCGCAGCTAACCGGCGGCCGAATTCGGCCACCTGGCGGGCGAGGTCGGCGGTGCCGCGCGACAGGTCGGCGATCTGGCCGCCGACGTCGCTGCGGTCGCGCAGCCGCATCGAGACCGCGTTGTAGAGGATCAGGAAGGTCAGCGCAGTCAGCGCCACGATCGCGGATTCGGTTCCGCTGATGCCGGCGACTGCGTAGAGCACGAGCCCGAGCGAGGCCGCGACCAGTACCATGCAGATGGCGATGAAGATCGTCGAAATGCGAATCATGCCGCGCGTTAAGCCTCAAAGAGCTGACTGCCTCACCCGGGAAAACACGGGCCGCTGTACGATCCCGTCACGCCTCGTGCTCCCCCAAGCCGCATGAGCTTAACATCATTGTTGATTCGAGGGGATAGCAGCCCGTTCTCGGGCGAGGTCAGGCTGGCGCGGCGGCTCCGACCGTGTCGGCCGAGACGGCGTCGCGGGTGCCGAGCGGCTTGGGCGGCCCTTCGGTCGTGTCCTTCAGCGTCTGCCGTTCGATCTCCGAATTCAGCTCGGCGCCGAACATGATGACGATCGCCGACATCCACATCCAGGTCATCAAACCGATGGCGGCGCCGAGCGAGCCGTAGGTCGCGTTGTAGTTGGCAAATTCCGAGAGGTACCAGGAGAGCAGCGCCGAGCCGGCGATCCAGAGAATGGCGGCAATCACCGCGCCGAGGCTGAGCCATTGCCAGCGCGGCGCATCGCGGCTGGGCGCGAAGCGGTAGAGGATCGCAAGCGCCACCAGCAGGACGAGGAACATGAGCGGCCATCGTGCCAGCGCCACGATCAGCTTGCTTTCGGGCGCCATGCCGAGATGATTGAGCGCCAGCGGGAAGGCAACGACAAGCCCCACCATCACCAGCAGCGCCACGATGCCGCCGACCGTGAAGGCCAGAGACACCATATTAAGCCTGATGAAGCTGCGCTTCTCGCGCTCCTCATAAGCGACGTTGAGTGCATCGAAGATCGCCTTGACGCCCGCATTGGCGCTCCAGATCGCCAGCACAAGGCCGAACAGGAACGTCGCACCGAGCGTGGTACTGCCATGCGAGACCACGCGCGCCACCTGATCCTCGACGATCTGGAACGAGCCCTCAGGGAGCATCGTCGCGAGCGTCTGCAGATTGGCGCTGATCGTCTTGGGATCGGCGAACAGGCCGTAGGAGGAAACCAGCGCCGTGACCGCCGGAAAGATCGCGAGCAGCCCGAAGAACACGACCCCGCCCGCTGTCGCCAGAAGGCGATCCTCGTCGATGCGCTGATAGGTCCGCCAGAAGATATCCTTCCAGCCCTTCCAGGGGATCTCAAACGGGCTCTTGGCGCGGCGGCCATGGCCGGGCTGCACGGCCGCGCGCGCGGGGTGCGTCTCCGGAGAATTCGCCTCGCCTCTGCGGTGGTCCCGTGGAGGGCCCGACCCGGCCACGCCGGAGTCCTGGAAGTAGCGCTCTGCGGTCAGCACGAACACGGCCGTGGCGGCCACCAGCAGCCAGGAGTCGAGCTGTTCGGAGCGCCGCACCAGCATTCAAGCGTCCAATCTTTGACCGTGACGTCTGCGCCGCGCCGCCGTGAACCCCGCCAGCCCAATCGCCGCGAGCATCAGGCCAAGCTGCACGGGCCGGTTGGTGCGAACGGGTGAGGCCCTTCTGCCATGGCCGCGCTCGCCCGGCGCGAGCGGCACCAAGGGAATCGTCGTCGCGACCTCCTTCACCGCCTGCTTGACCGTTCCGCGCGGGATCCGCGGCGAGGCGATCGCAACGCGCATCCGGCTGGCGAGCGGTACGATCTGCTTGGTCGGCCGCTTCATCATCGTTATGGCGACGCCGGCGCAGACCGCGGCGAGCACCAGCAGCACGGCGGCGGCGGCACCAAAGCCCCAGAATTGTCCGTAGGTGATTGCAACCCAGCGGTAGAGGGCGATCAGGCCGACGAAGAAGGTCGCGATCACGAACAGCCCGGCCACTGCGAACAGACCGGCCGCGACCGCGTAGGATGTCGCGCGTCCGGTGGCTTGGCTGGTGCGGTCACGCAAATAGGATTGCGCGGCGCGCTTGAGGTGGTTGAGCTTCAGCGCCATGCCGGCGCGCAGCAATTCGCCCGATGGCGCGAGCATGCGGACATCCTCCGAGAGCGAGAAAATTCGTTCGGGGGATGAACGTGGCGCTATTTGAGTTGTTCCGACGGAGCTCCGTCCGCCGTGTCGAATCAGCCGAGATCGGCGGCCGCGATCCAGAACACTTCGCCCTCGGAGTCCTCGGTGTCGAGCCAGAGCAGCGGCAGTTCCGGGAAGGCCTCGTCGACCAATTCCCGGCCGCGGCCGATCTCGCAGATCAGTCCGCCGTCCGGGGTGAGGTGATCGGGCGCCTCAGCCAGGATGCGGCGGACCACGTCGAGGCCGTCGGCACCGCCGTCGAAGGCGAGCTTGGGTTCGGCGCGGCATTCAGGCGGCAGTGCGGCCATGCCTTCTGCGTCGACATAGGGCGGGTTGGTGATGATCAGGTCGTAACGCGCATCGTCGAGCGGGGCGAACAGATCGCCGCGATACAGGCTGATCCGGTCCTCGAGCCCATATTCGCCGACATTTCGCGTGGCGACCTCGAACGCGCCCTTGGAGATGTCGACGGCATCGACGGCGGCGTTCGGGAAATGATGCGCGGCGAGGATGGCGAGGCATCCTGATCCCGTGCAGAGATCGAGCACGCGCTCGACGCCCGTAGGGTCGTCGATCAGCGATCCGGCCTCGCCGTCGCCGCCGAAATGCGACTCCAGCAGCTCGCCGATGAAGGAGCGCGGAACGATGACGCGCTCGTCGACATAGAAGGGCAGGCCACGCATGTAGATCTTGTTGACGAGATAGGCGGCCGGTTTGCGCGTGGTGACGCGTTGATGGATCAGATCGAGGACGGTCTTGCCCTCGGCGGCCGTGACGCGCGCGTTGGCAAAGCTTTCGAGCTGTTCGGGATGCAGATGCAGCGCCTCGCAGACCAGGAAGGCGGCTTCGGCGACCGGATCGGTCGTGCCATGAGCAAAGGCGAGTTTTGCTTCAACGAAGCGGCTCACCGCGTAGCGGACGTAGTCGAGCAGCGTGAGGAGCTCGCCGCGTCCGACTGTCGCGAGCTTCGGCGCGGCGCGGCCGCGCGCGGTCTTTTTGGATGCTCTTGCCATCAGGATTTGGTCCAGCGTGCGGCGGCCTCGTCGTCACGGGCGTGGGCCTCGACCCAGCCGGTGCCGGTGGCGCTCTCTTCCTTCTTCCAGAACGGGGCGCTGGTCTTGAGGTAGTCCATCAGGAACTCGGCGGCATGGAATGCGGCCTGGCGGTGCTGCGAGGCGGTCAGCACCAGCACGATGTTTTGGCCCGGCATGAAGCGGCCGACGCGATGGATCACGGTGACGCCGTTCAGCGGCCAGCGCGAGGTCGCCTCGTCGGCATGGCGCCTGATCTCTTCCTCGGCCATGCCAGGATAGTGCTCGAGCGTGAGCGCGGCGACCTTGGCGCTGTCATCGTCCGCGCGGCAGATGCCGGAGAAGCTCACGACCGCGCCGATGTCGGTCCGGCTCTTGGTCAGGACCGCGATCTCGCGCGCGATGTCGAAATCGTCTTCTTGAATACGGATGGTGACGGGGCAGCTGGCGACAGGGGACGTCATGGCCTAGCCGCCGGTCATTGGCGGGAAGAACGCGATCTCGCGGGCGCCCGCGATCGCGGCATCCGATTTGACATGAGCGTGGTCGATCGCGGTGCGGATCACCTTCGGCTTCTCAAACGCGTAGGCATAGGCCTCGCTTTGGCCGGACAGCCAGGCGATCAACTCTTCGACGGTGCGCACGGTCGCCGGCGGCTCGATGGTCTCCTCCGCCTTGCCGACGCGCTCGCGCACCCAGGCGAAATACTTCACCTTCATCCCTCGTCCTCCTTGATGAGGTGATGGATGCCGGCGCGGAAATAATCGTAGCCCGTATAGATGGTCACGATCGCCGAGGCCCACAGCAGCGCGAGGCCAATCATCGAGACGACGGGCACCACTTCGTCGCCGGCAGGTCCCGCGAGCAGGAAGCCGATGGCAACGAGCTGGACCGTGGTCTTCCACTTCGCAAGCTTGGTCACGGGCACGCTGACCCTGAGCGCGGCGAGGTATTCGCGCAGGCCCGAGACCAGGATCTCGCGGCACAGGATGACGATGGCGGCCCACAACGACCAGCCATGGATGATGCCGTCGGCGGCCAGCATCAGCAGGCACGAGGCGACCAGCAGCTTGTCGGCGATCGGGTCGAGCATCCGGCCGAATGCCGATTGCTGATTCCAGATCCGCGCGTAATAGCCGTCGAGGTAATCGGTGACCGCGGCCGCGATGAAGAGGGCGACCGCCACCCAGCGCAGCCAGAGCGGCTGATCCAGAATCGACTGCGCATAGATGCATCCGACGACGACCGGGATCGCGGCGATCCGGCCATAGGTCAGGATGTTGGGGAGGGACATCGCGCGGCTGGTCGTCCCTCGTGTGGTGGCGATGTTCATCCGTCCTACCAATACCGCTGCTGCCTGAACGTCAACCGCCCCGCACCCCAAATGAGGTGCGGACACGACGATCATATGACTGCGGTCCCCCTTTAATTCATCCCGGCTGGGGATGGAAATACTCGAAAATCCTGCGCGCACTCTCGGCGCTGACCCCCGGAACCTTGCCGAGATCGGCGATCGAGGCCCGTTCGATCTCCTTCAGGGTTCCGAAATGATGCAGCAAGGCACGTTTGCGTGACGGGCCGATGCCCGGAATCTCCTGCAAACCGGCCTCGCGGATGTCCTTCTTGCGCAGCTTGCGGTGCGAGCCGATGACGAAGCGGTGGGCCTCGTCGCGCAGCCGCTGGATGAAGTAGAGCACGGGATCGCGCGGCTCCAGCTTGATCGCCTCACGCTCCGGCATGAACAGGGTCTCGCGGCCGGCATCCCGGTCCGGTCCCTTGGCGACCGACATCAGCGACACCTGGGTCAGGCCGAGATTTGCAAAGATCTCGCGCACGGCGTTGAGCTGGCCGCGGCCGCCGTCGATGATGACGAGGTCGGGCCATTGCGGGAAATCGTCGTCCTTGGCTTTGGCCGCCCCTTCCTCGGGCGGATTGATCAGGCGCTTGAAGCGCCGCTCCAGCACCTCGCGCATCATGGCGAAGTCGTCGCCCGGCGTGATCCCTTCCGACTTGATGTTGAACTTGCGGTACTGGTTCTTCACGAAACCGTCGGGGCCGGCGACGATCATGGCGCCGACTGCATTGGTGCCCTGGATGTGGCTGTTGTCGTAGACCTCGATGCGCTTGGGCGAATACGGCAGGCTCAGCGTCGTGGCGATGGCGTCGAGCAGGCGGCTTTGCGTGGCGGTGTCCGCGAGCTTGCGGCCGAGGGCTTCGCGCGCATTGGTCAGCGCGTGAGCGACGAGTTCCTTCTTCTCGCCGCGCTTGGGCGTGGTGACCTCGACCTTGTGGCCAGCCTTGATCGACAGCGCATTGGCGAGCAGCTCGCTTTCCTCGATCTCGTGCGAGAGCAGGATGTTCCTCGGTGGCGGCTTGTCGTCGTAGAACTGGGCGAGGAAGGAGCCGAGCACCTCTTCCGGGGTGTACGTCTTCTCCGCGCGCGGAAAATAGGCCCGGTTGCCCCAGTTCTGACCGGTGCGGAAGAAGAACACCTCGACGCAGGAGAAGCCGCCCTCCTGATGGATGGCGAACACGTCGGCTTCCTCGACCGTGCGCGGATTGATGCCCTGCTGCGACTGGATCGCCGACAAAGCGGCGAGGCGGTCGCGGTAGAGCGCGGCGCGCTCGAACTCGAGCTCACCGGACGCCTTTTCCATCTCGCCCGCAAGTTCCTGCTTCACCGCATGGCTCTTGCCGGACAGGAAGTCGCTCGCCTCGCGCACCAGGGTCGTATAGCCGGGAAAGTCGATCTCGCGGGTGCAGGGGCCGGCGCAGCGGCGGATCTGGTAGAGCAGGCAGGGCCGGCTGCGGCTCTCGAAGAAGGAATCGGTGCAGGAGCGGATCAGGAAGGCGCGCTGCAGCGCCGTGATGGTGCGGTTGACGGCTCCGGCGGAGGCGAACGGACCGAAATAGCGCCCGGGCCGGCTCTGCGCGCCACGATGTTTCAGGATCTGCGGCGCCCAATGGTCGCCGGTGATCAGGATGTAGGGAAACGATTTGTCGTCGCGCAGCTGCACGTTGAAGCGCGGCCGCAGCTGCTTGATGAGGTTGGCTTCCAGCAGCAACGCCTCGGTCTCGGTGTTGGTCGAGACGATCTCCACGGTCACCGTGGCCGCGATCATGCGCAGGATGCGGGCCGGCTGCGGCGCATTCTGGCGCGCATAGTTGGAGAGGCGCTTTTTGACGTTCTTGGCCTTGCCGACATAGAGCACGTCGGCATTCGCATTGAGCATGCGATAGACGCCGGGCGAGGTCGGGGCGAGGCGGACCGCGCGCTCGATCGCCTCATGGCCGGTCGCCAGCGGGCCTTCGCCGACCGCGCCGCTCTCTTCCAGGATATCGGGCAGCCGGGCATCGTCCTCGTCATCGCCGCCGCTGGTGGCGGGATCGAGATCCGGGGGCGTCTCGGCTGGGACGTCCGGCGCGGTGCCACGCACGGGTTTGCGCGCGCGATCGTCCGGATTGTCGGTGGAATCGTGAACCATGGAGCGAATTTAGGCGCTGGGGGTGCCGATTTGAAGTTCCGGCCGTGCGGCACGCACAGGATGGCGGCGCAGTTCCCGGTAACGCTTGCTTAAGCCTGTTAACAGCGCGGTAACCCGGCTTAACAGCCCTTTAACTTAAAACTCTCGATAAATCTTACGCGAAAAGGTCGTGGTTCCGTAACCATGCGGTTTGCCTTGCGTGGCGGCGCGGGCGCCGCAGCGGTGACGGCAGTTGCGTTGGAGTGAGTGATGAAGAGGCTCGTTGTGGGCGCAGCCGCGTTGGTTGCCGCCGGCTGGACAGCTTCGGCGGAGGCCGCCGACATGAATTACGGTCAGCGCGCGCCCTATACCGTCAACCAGCCGCTCAACGCCTATAGCTGGGCGGGTCCCTATCTCGGCGGCAACATCGGCTATGAATGGGGCTCGGTGGACAACAACCCCTCGAAGCCGTCGGGCTTCGTCGGCGGCGTGCAGGCCGGCTACAACTTCCAGAATGGCCCGTTTGTGTTCGGCGTCGAGGGCGACATCCAGGCCGCCGGTGCCGACGACACCTTCGCGCCGTGGAAATTCTCCAATCCGTGGTTCGGCACCCTGCGCGGCCGCGCCGGCTATGCCTTCAGCAACGTGCTGTTCTATGGCACCGCCGGCCTCGCCTTCGGCGAGCTGCGTGCGCAGACCTTCGGCTGGACGGAATCGCACACCACCGCCGGCTGGACCATCGGCGCCGGTGCGGAAGTCGGTCTGGCCCCCAACTGGAGCGCCAAGCTGGAATATCTCTACATCGATCTGTCGACGACTCAGTTCGCAATTACCGGGGTGTCAAACGGCTATAGCGCCAGCGTTGTGCGCGCCGGCGTGAACTATCGGTTCTGATAGTAGAAGAAAATACCGGACCACAACCTCCCGGCCGCTCGCGGCCGGGATTTTTTTGCGCCAGGTGTTCTTTGCGCCAAGTATTGCGGCGAATGTTGTGCGTCAGTCCCGCTAGGACAGGATGACCAGATTGACCGCCTTCGGTCCCTTCCCCTTCTTGTCGGGTTCGACTTCGAAAGTAATACGCTGTCCTTCCGCAAGGTCCTTCAGTCCGGCCCGCTCCACAGCAGTAATATGTACGAAGACGTCGCGGCCGCCGTCGTCAGGCTTGATGAATCCGTAGCCGCGTTCGCCGTTGAAAAACTTGACCGTTCCCGTCATGGCCATCGGGAAACTCCCCCTCATTGCTCCTCCGCCGCGACGCAGACTCACGTCACGACATGACGGGGCACTACGGAGCCCGGGAGCTGGCCATCCTTGGGCGGACTTCAACGGTCCGGCCGGATCTTTCTTAGGCCTTCACTCCGCCGCAACCATTCGCGGAAGCGGAACGTAAAGCCAGTCACGGAAACAGCATAATACGGTTCTCTGCAGATTGACTACCGCTCCTGCATATTTTTCCCAAGAATGCCGGAGTGTTACGGGCTGCCTTTAAGGCTTGGGCACCTCCAATCGGAATCTGGCAGCACCACCTTGGCCGAGCGGCATTTCCAGCTCGGGCAGGATCGTCTTGAGTTCGCCCTGCAGCGTGTAGGGCGGATTGACGATCAGGAGCCCGGTGGAGGCGAGCGCCCCGCCATCGAGCTGAGGCGCGACGCTGAACTCGAGGCGCAGACAATTTCCCGGCGGCTTTGCTGCAGCTGCGAGCCGCGCCACCGTTTGGACCAGCGTGTCGGTGGCGCGCCGGTTCTTGGCGGGATACCAAATGACATAGATGCCGGTCGGCCATTTCGCGAAGGCGGTGGAGAATGCTTCGCCCAGCCGCTCGAACTCGTCCTTGGCCTCGAAGGGCGGATCGATCAACACGAGGCCGCGCCGCTCCTTCGGCGGCACGAAGGCCGGCAGCGCCACCCAGCCGTCGAGGTCGACCACGCGGGCCTGTTCGTCGCGGCGCAGCACGGCGATCAGCGCTTTCCGCGCCTTCGGCTCGAGCTCGCAGGCGACGAGCCGGTCTTGCGGCCGGAGCAGGCCGCGCGCGATCAACGGCGAGCCCGGATAGGCCTTGAGCTCACCCTTCGGATTGAAGGCCCGGACGATGTCGAGATAGGGTTGTACCAGCGTCAGGGTCTCGTTCGACAGGCGTGCCTGCATCAGCCGCGCGATACCGGTCAGCCATTCGCCGCCCCGGCGCGCCTCGTCGCTGTCGAGATCGTAGAGGCCGGCGCCGGCATGGGTGTCGATGACGCGGAACGCCCCCGGCTTGTCCTGCAGATAGGTGATGATGCGCGCCAGCACGATGTGCTTGATGACATCGGCGAAGTTGCCGGCGTGGAAGGCGTGGCGATAGTTCATGGCGGAGAGTTACGACATCGCGCGATGAAAGTAACTCCCGTCATTCCGGGGCGGTGCGCAGCACCGAGCCCGGAATCCATTCCGCCACCGGGCCGCGGGTCGATGGATTCTCAGATGCGCAACTGCGCATCATAGTTCGCGCTTCGCGCGCCCCGGAATGACGGTCTGAGAAGTCGAGCTCAACCACCCCTGATCGGCGGCATGGTGACCTGATCGCGGCGGCAGGTGCGGCGTTCGATCTCGTCGCAGGCGCGGAATTGCAGGTCCTTGCTGAGGCAGATACGGACCTCGGACAGCCGCGTCCGGTTGCAGGTGACCGAGACGGCGGCATTGCTCAGTCCCGGATTGGCCTTGATGAAGGCCTCTTCGACCTCCGCCGGCGCCACGGTCTTGGCCTGCGACAAATCGAGATATTCGGCCGGGATCTTGATCGCAGCGCGCGCCTTGCGGATCGTCTCGAAATAGCTGCGGCCCTCGAGGCCGGAGCAGGTGCCGTGCTTGTCCCATTCGTTGAAGATCAGGCCCGGCGCCGGCATCAAATCGAGCATCGAGGAGACGATGCTGCGGTTCAGCCGCGGTGCGGGTCGCTGGCAATATTCCGGGAAGCCGTTCTCATATTGCGGCCACAGCCCATGCACCACGAAGGCGTAGGGCCGACCGCTGCACTGGATCTGCGAGCGGCCGCCACGCTCGGCCGCCTCCTCGCAGAATGAGGGCGACCACGACAGCGACAGCACATAGAAGTCGAATTCGCCGGGCGCGTTCTGCCGCTTGTCCTGGGCGTTTGCGCTGCCGGCGAGCAAGGCCAGTCCGGCGGCAAGGGTCAGGGAGATCACGAAACGGGAAAACAAATGCAATCTGGAATGAAACATGGCGACGCCCCTCAACTAGACTGTGCGAGGAAGCCTAGCAGGCGATGGGAACATTTCAAGAACAAAATTCGGGCGGCCGCCGTTCGGCGCTTCGCGCGACCAATCAGGGCTTCCTGATCAGGGCTTCCCAATCAGGGCTTGGCGGCGCGGCAGGCCGGATTGTAGGCCCAGTTGCGGTCGAGCCCGACCACGCACCATTCGACGCCGTTGCCGTAGCCGGCGAAGCCGCCATCCTCGATGATCGAGAAGTGCACCTTGCGCACCTTGCCATCAGTGAGCATGGCCTCGCCGGTGCAATAGCGGCGCGGAATATTGTCGGACTGCCAGGGCCGGAATGCGGTCTCGCGAACGGCGGAGAAGCCGGTGATCCTCAACGAGGAATTCCAGAACGTGCTTTCCTTCTCCCAGAACTGGGTGGCGATGGTCGGCAGCGCCCTGTCGCAATCGGCGACGGCGCCGTCATAGCGCGGTCCGCTCAGCCAGAAGTTCAGCTCCAGCGGATTGGCGGCCCTGGCCTCACCGAGCGACATCGCTCCGAACATGAGGCCAAGCACGGCGGCATAGCGGAGCAATTTCAGGAAGGGGGCGCGCATGGTCAATCCGGACAGCTAAAGTCTTGCGAAGGTTGGACGGTGCCGCGAAGGCCGGGGGAGGTCAAGTGCAGCGCGGCAACACTTCGCCAGGAGTTGACCACAACTTCGTGGTTGGCAGGGCTTCCGTTCTTTTCACTTCCCTCCCGGCACCGTAAACTGGCCGCCAGCCAATTGGAGTGACGGGAATGCGAATCATTGCGGCCGCGGGTCTTCTCGCCAGCCTGGTTGTCTCGGGTATGACGGCGAGCCAGTCGGCGCGCGCCGACTATGTGCCGCCGTTCAAGGGCAATGACACCGGCGGCATCATCGCCTATTCGATGGCCACCCAGGTCGATGCCCGGCAGGCCGCGGTCGATCACTGCGCGCGCTACGGCAAGGTCGTGAAATTCCTGGCGGTTCAGGCCTATGAGGGCGGCTACATCTCGTTCTCCTGCCGCTGGGTGCCTTATGGCGCCGCCGACCAGCCGATCCGCACGCTCTACTGAGGCGCTGTCGTAACGCCGCACTCTCTCAGCCGGGAGCCTTTCACATGACGCGCAAACTCGCTTTGCTCGGCTCGGCCCTTTGCCTCGTGGTTTCGGCAGGCGGTGCTTTTGCCGACGACCTGCCGGTGCGCAAGGCCGGTCTTTGGGAGATGAAGCTGGTCACATCAGGCTCGCCCGTGCCCGAGATGACCATGCAGCACTGCACCGACGAGACCGTCGACAAGGAGATGAGCAACAACGTCTCCCCGATGGCCAAGCAGATCTGCGCCAAGCAGGAGATCAAGAAGACCGCGGCCGGCTATGTCAGCGATTCCGAGTGCAGCGTCGCCGGCGTCAGCACGACCTCGCATGCCGAGATCACGGGCGATTTCAACTCGGCCTATACGGTGAAGACCGCCTCGCACGCACAAGGCGGCGTCGCCGGCGCTGCGGGACGCGATACCACCATGACGCTGCAAGCCAAATGGCTTGGGGCCTGCAAGCCCGACCAGAAGCCCGGCGACATCGTGATGCCCGGCGGCTTCAAGATGAACGTGCGCGACATGGATAAGCTGAAGGCGCTGCTGCCGAAGTAGGGCGAGATCGTAGCCCGGATGGAGCGCAGCGAAATCCGGGCTACGGCGGCTACACCGGTATCCTGACGCTCGCCCGCAGTCCCCCCATCGGACTGTCGCCGAGGGTGATGTCGCCGCCATGCGAGCGGGCGATGTCGCGGGCGATGGCAAGGCCAAGGCCGGTGCCGCCTTCATCCTGGTTGCGGGCGTTGTCGAGCCGCAGGAACGGCTTGAACACTTCTTCGCGCAAATGTGCGGGAATGCCGGGTCCGTCGTCGTCGATCGTCACGGTCAAATAACGGTGATCGCGCTGGCCGGTGATGGCGATGGCCTTGCCGTAGCGCGCCGAGTTGGTGACGAGATTGGCGAGGCAGCGCTTGAACGAGGCCGGCTTCACCGTCACGACGGGCAGGCCGTGGAAGGCGACGGTCGCGGTATGACCGTGGCGCTCGGCGTCGCCGCGCAGCTCCTCGAGCGCCTGCGCCATGTCGGTCGGCTGCGACTGCTCGCCGGAATCGCCGCGCGCAAAGGCGAGGTAATCTTCCAGCATCATCGACATTTCGTCGACGTCCTTGCGCATGCCCTCGAGCTCGGGGCTGTCGCCGATCAGCGCCAGCTCCAGCTTGAAGCGGGTCAGGATGGTGCGCAGATCGTGACTGACGCCGGCGAGCATCGCGGTGCGCTGCTCCATGGTGCGCTCGATGCGCGACTTCATCTCGAGGAAGGCGACCGCCGCGCGCCGCACCTCGCGCGCGCCCCTGGGGCGGAAGTTCGGCGCTTCGCGGCCCTTGCCGAAGCTTTCGGCGGCGTCCGCAAGACGCAGGATCGGCTTGATCTGGTTGCGCAGGAACAGCACGGCGACGATCAGCAGGATCGAGGACGTGCCGACCATCCAGAACAGGAATATCTCCGAGTTGGAGGCATAGGCGGCGCTGCGCTGCGCGAACACGCGCATCACGGCATCGTCGAGCTGGATGCGGATCTCGACGAGGTTGGAGCGGCCGACCGTGTCGATCCAGAACGAGCGCCCGATCTGGCGGCCGAGCTGCACCGACAGCGTCTGGTCGAGCAGCGAGAAGAACGGCTTTGGTCCCGGCGGCGGCATGTCGCCGGCGGGCAGGAAATCGACGACGAGGCCGAGGCGCTGCTGCGCGATACGGCGGATCTGGTCGCGATCCTTATCTTGCGGATAACCCTTGTAGACGTCGATCAGCGCGGCGATGTCCTGCACCACGGCGGCCGACAGTCGGCGCGTCACCGTATTCCAGTGCCTCTCCATGAACACGAAGGCCACGACCGATTGCAGCACCACCATCGGCACGATCATGATGAGGAGCGCGCGGGCGTAGAGGCCGGTCGGCATCCAGCCCTTGAACGCGTTGCCCATCCAGCCGTTGACGGCGGAGACGCGGCCGGCGGCGCTTCGGAGCAGCGTCAGGCCGGTATCGATCGTGCTCATCGGTCGCGCTTCACTGATTTATGGCGAGGCTACCAGCCGGTAGCCGATGCCGCGCACCGCCTGGAGGAACAGCGGATTGGCGGGATCGGTCTCGATCTTGCGCCTGAGGCGGTTGATCTGCACGTCGACGGCGCGCTCGTTGACGCTGCCGTTGCCGGTCAGCGCACTGCGCGGCACGGTCTCGCCCGGCGTCTCCGAGAGAACGCGCAGCATCTCGCGCTCGCGGTCGGTGAGGTGGATGACCTCCTCGCCCTGGCGCAGCTCGCCGCGATCGAGATGGTAGACGTAGGGGCCGAACGCGATCTTCTCCACCGCCGTGGCCTGCGGCGGCGGAGCGGCGCGCTTGAGGATATTGTTGATGCGCAGCGCCAGCTCGCGCGGCTCGAACGGTTTCGCCACGTAGTCGTCGGCGCCGATCTGCAGGCCCTCGATACGCGCTTCCGCCTCGTGTCGTGCCGTCAGCATCACGATCGGCACCGAGGAGGATGTCCGGATGAAGCGAGCGAGATCGAAGCCGGTCTCGCCGGGCATCATGACGTCGAGGATCAAGAGGTCGAAATGCAGGCCCTGCAGTTTCGAGCGCGCATCGCCGGCACTCGCGGCGGTGGTGACGCGGTAGCCCTCGGCGGCGAGGAAGCGCGAGAGCAGATCGCGGATGCGGCGGTCGTCGTCGACCAGCAGCAGATGCGGCGCATCATCGGCCGGGCGTGCCGGCGGGCGGGCGAGAGTGGCAGCGAGCGTCACGGTCACTCCTTGGCGTCGTGGTTGACGGAAGCGAAGATCGTCTCGAGCACCTTGTCCGGATCGTCGCGATCGATCATCGCGCGCAGGAAGCGCTTGACCGTCTCGGCATCCTGCGGACCCATTTCGGCGAGCGCCTTGGTGATCCGCGTGGTCTGCAGACCGGCGAGCTTCTGCACCAGCGCCTCGCCCTTCGGCGTCGCGTAGAGCAGGCGCTGGCGGCGGTCATTGTCGCCGGTCTTCTGCACGATGTAGCCCTCGTCCAGCAGCTGCTTGAGCACGCGGCCGAGCGATTGCTTGGTGATGCGCAGGACGTCGAGCAGATCGGCGACCTTGAGGCCGGGATAGCGGTAGACGAAGTGCATGACCCGGTGATGGGCTCGGCCGAAGCCGAAAGCCTCCAGCTCCTGGTCGGGGTCGCCGACGAAGTCGCGGTAGGCGAAGAACAGTAGCTCGATGATATCCCAGCGCAAATTGCCTCCGTCGTCTGCGGCCGGCTTGGGCTCGGCAGCGTCGTGAGAGGAAGTCGCGAAATTTATGTCAGGCATATTGACGTATCTTGGGTTCAATGTTACAAAACGATTGACCAGCACGAAATTTTAGATCGTTTCGCGCGGGTGGCATCGAAGCAGGGCGGCTGGAGAGAGCCGGACAGGCGACGACGGCCGGATCAGATCTACCGTGCGATTGTCGAGCGGCGTTTCGACAAAACATACTGGACTTCCGCCTTCCGCAAAAGCATGTCCTCGGCGATATGCTGGCCACGGAAACCGGCCGTAACAAGGCTGGCGGTGGTCCGGCCTAAAACCAATCAAGCCAGCCGGGCCCGAAAGGGGCAGGCCGGCGCCAGAACGGCGCCGCCACCGGCAGCGGGAGGCAAGGACATGAGCATGAAATTCGACATCCAGCCCGCATCCAATCCGACGCCCGAGAAGGACCGCGTGGCCAAGCTGGTGGACCCCGGCTTCGGACGGGTCTTCACCGATCACATGGCGATCGTGCGCTACAACCAGGCCAAGGGCGGCTGGTTCGAGGCGCGTGTCGAGGCACGCGCCAACTTCCAGATGGATCCGGCCGGCGCGGTGCTGCACTACGCCCAGGAAATCTTCGAGGGCCTCAAGGCCTACAAGCGCGACGATGGCGGCGTGAACCTGTTCCGTCCCGACGCCAATGCGCGGCGCTTCAAGGACTCGGCGGACCGCATGGCGATGGCGCAGCTGCCCGAGGACGTCTTCATCGAGGCGGTCGAGCAGGTCGTGCGCATCGACCGCGCCTGGATGCCGGGCGGCGAGGGCAGCCTCTACCTGCGGCCCTTCATGATCGCGAGCGAGACCTTCCTCGGCGTCAAGCCGTCGTCCGAATACATTTTTGCAGTGATCGCTTCGCCGGTCGGCTCTTACTTCAAGGGCGGGCCTGCGCCGGTGTCGATCTGGGTCTCGGAGAATTACACGCGCGCGGCCGTCGGCGGCACCGGTGCCGTCAAATGCGGCGGCAATTACGCTGCGAGCCTGCGTGCCCAGGCCGAAGCGATCCAGCATGGCTGCGATCAGGTGGTCTTCCTCGACGCGGTCGAGCGCCGCTATATCGAGGAGCTCGGCGGCATGAACGTTTTCTTCGTGTTCGACGACGGCTCGCTCTCGACGCCGCCGCTCGGCACCATCCTGCCTGGCATCACCCGCGACTCCATCATCGCGCTCGCAAAGGATGCCGGCAAGACCGTGCGCGAGGAGCCGTATTCGCTCGACCAGTGGCGCAAGGATGCAAGCTCCGGCAAGCTGAAGGAAGCGTTTGCCTGCGGCACCGCGGCCGTGATCTCGCCGATCGGCAAGGTGCGTTCGGTGAGCGGTGATTTCGAGATCGGCGGCGGCGCTGCCGGCCCCGTCGCCATGGGCTTGCGCAAGCAGCTGGTCGACATCCAGTACGGCCGCACCAACGATCCCCACAACTGGATCCGCAAGGTGTTCTGAGATGCGGCGATGCGCGTTTCCCCTCTCATGAGGAGAGGAGAAACGCGCATCGTTTGTGGTTTTTCGTGCACTGAACGTGCCGTTGCCGACATGCGACAAAGTCTGGACACATCTGGACATCAGGACATCGCGACCATGGCAACGAAACTCTCCCAACCCATGAAATGGGTCGTTCTCGCCGCAATCACCGGCGTTTCCGTTTTCGGCATCCTGACCATCGGCCCGATGCATGAGGTGGTCGCGCAAGACCGCTCGCCGATCGTCGATGTGCGCACCAGCGATCCCGAGATGAATGCCGCGATCGCGCGCGCCCGCGGCACGTTGTCGACCTTCTGGGCCTCCTATCAATCGCCAAAGCCGTCGGAGGCCGGGCACGCCCTGAAGGTGCGCTTCTCGACCCGCAAGGGCGGTGAGCACATCTGGATCGGCGAGGTGAAGAAGCGGCCAGACGGGACCTATTCTGGTCTCTTCGCCAACGAACCGCGTGACCTGCCCGGCAAGCGGGCCGGCGACGAGGTCAAGTTCACCGAGACCGACATTTCGGACTGGATGTTCATGCGCAACGGCAAGATCGTCGGCGGCGAAACCATCAAGCCGACGCTGAAGTCGCTGCCGAAGGCGGACGCGGATGCCCTGAGGGCGCGGATGGAGCAGCCGTAGGGGCTTCTTCCTTCTCCCCCTGTGGGAGAAGGTGGCGCGAAGCGCCGGATGCGGGGTTCTCTCCGCGATCTCAATCATGAGAGGCGCATTCGCGGATTGAGACCCCTCGCCCGTCTCGCCGCTTCGCGGCGATCCACCCTCTCCCACAAGGGGAGAGGGGAAAGGCACCGGTTGCCGCCCCGCGCCCCGGCTGGTAAATGCCGCGCATGGCCGAGAAATCCAAAAAACCCCAGAAACTGAAGGCGCGCCTGCCGCGCGGGCTCGAGGATCGCGATCCCTCGGCGATCCGCGCGAGGCGCGAGATGGTCGAGAAGATCCGCGCCGTCTATGAGCTCTACGGCTTCGAGCCCGTGGAAACGCCGGCGATGGAATACACCGATGCGCTCGGCAAGTTCCTGCCCGACCAGGACCGTCCCAACGAGGGCGTGTTCTCGTTCCAGGACGACGACGAGCAGTGGATCAGCCTGCGCTACGATTTGACCGCGCCGCTCGCCCGCTATGTCGGCGAGCGCTACGGCACCGACGCTCTGGTCTTGCCCTACCGCAGCTACCGAGTCGGCTACGTCTTCCGCAACGAAAAGCCCGGCCCCGGCCGCTTCCGCCAGTTCATGCAGTTCGATGCCGACACGGTCGGCTCGGCGACGCCGGCGGCGGATGCCGAGATATGTATGATGGCCGCGGACACGATGGAAGCGCTCGGCATTGCGCGCGGCTCCTATGTCGTGAAGGTCAACAACCGCAAGGTGCTCGACGGCGTGCTCGAAGCCATCGGGCTAGGTGGCGACGAGAACGCAGGCCGCAGGCTGACCGTCCTGCGCGCCATCGATAAGCTCGACAAGTTTTCCGCCGACGAAGTGCGTAAATTGCTCGGTCCCGGACGATGGGACGGCGGCGAGGAAGGCAAGGGCGACTTCACGAAGGGCGCCAATTTGAGCGAGGCGGAGGCTGATGTCGTGCTCGCCATCACCAAGCCGCGCGAGGATTGGAAAGAGGCCATTGCCGCGGCCGAAACGTACCTCGCCAAGAGCGAAGTCGGTCAGGCCGGCGTGAGCGAGCTGGATGAGATTGCCAAGCTGGTCACGGCGTCGGGCTACGGTGCGGACCGCATCAAGATCGATCCGTCCGTCGTGCGCGGCCTCGAATATTACACTGGCCCCGTCTACGAGGTCGAACTGCTGCTGGAGACCAAGGACGAGAAGGGCCGCCCGGTGCGCTTCGGCTCGGTCGGTGGCGGCGGCCGCTACGACGGCCTCGTCTCGCGCTTCCGCGGCGAGGCGGTGCCGGCGACCGGTTTCTCGATCGGCGTCTCGCGGCTTCAGGCAGCGCTGACGCTCCTCGGCAAGCTCGACACCAAGCCGGAATTCGGCCCCGTCGTCGTCACCGTGTTCGAACGCGACCGCGTCGCCGACTATCAGAAGATGGTGGCAAGCTTGCGCACTGCCGGCATCCGCGCCGAACTCTATCTCGGCAATCCCAAGAACATGGGCAATCAGCTCAAATATGCCGACCGCCGCAATTCACCGTGCGTGATCATCCAGGGCTCGGATGAAAAGGCGCGCGGCGAGCTGCAGATCAAGGATCTGATCGAAGGCGCCAAGGCCGCCGCGGCGATCGCCTCCAACCAGGAATGGCGCGAGAGTCGCCCGGCGCAGTTCTCGTGCAGCGAAGCCGATCTCGTCGCCAAGGTGCGCGAGGTCCTGGCCCGCCATGACGTAAAGTGGGGATAGCTATTCCGCCAAGCCGTCATGCCCGGGCTTGTCCCGGGCATCCACGTCTTGTTTGATGGATAAGCACGTGAATGGCCGGGACAAGCCCGGCCATGACGACAGCAACAGGGAGAAAACAATGCCTGAGATCACTGTCAGCATGGCCGAAGGCCGCACCGACGAGCAGAAGGCCGGTATGATGCGCGACATCACCCAGGCGTTGGTGAAGAATCTCGGCGTCGATGCCGATGCCGTCGTCATCCAGATCAACGAAGCCCCGCTCCGTCACAAGATGAAGGGCGGCAAGACGTTCGTGGAGCGCGCGGCGGCGGCGAAGAAGTGACGCGTTAGCGTCATTCCGGGGCGCGCGAAGCGCGAATCCGGAATCTCGTGCCGCAAACTTCTGGATTCCGGGTTCGGCGCTAGGCGCCGCCCCGGAATGACGAGCAAGACCCATGGACGCACGCGATTTCATCAAGGTCGGCATGAATGCCGAGCGCACGCTGGTGGTCCCGGCGGAGCGCACGGTCGGGCATTTCGTGCCGGGCATGCCGTTTGTCTACGCGACGCCGATGATGATCCTGGAAATGGAGATGACCGCAGGCGATGCAATCCGCGCTGCGCTTCAGCCCGGCTGGGTCACTGTCGGCACCGAGGTCGACATCCGCCATCTCGCAGCCGCGCTCGTCGGCGCGACGGTGCGGACCACCGCGAAGGTCGTCGCAGTCGAGCGCCGCGTCATCCGCTTCGAGGTCGAGGCGTTCGAGGGCACTCGCAAGCTCGGCGAAGGCCGCCACGCGCGCGGCCTCGTCAATGTCGAGATGTTCAACAGGCGGTTAGCTGCGGGCACGACACCGTAGGGTCGATTAGCCCTGCGGACTACGCGAAGCGTAGACCGCTTGGCGTAATCCACCACGTCTGCGTCCTCGGAAATAGAAGAGGTGGGTTACGGCTTCGCCTAACCCACCCTACGGCACCTGCTTACTTCGCCAATTCCTTCGACCGCTTCGTCGCCGCCGCGATCGCGCGGATCATCAGGTCGCGCAGACCCGGCTCGCCCATCAGCACGCCGAGCGCGGCGGCCGTGGTGCCGCCGGGCGAGGTGACGTTCTGGCGCAGCGTGCTCGACGGCAGCTCCGACTGGTGCAGCAGTTCGCCGGAGCCGGCGACGGTCTCGCGTGCGAGCTTAATTGCCAGCGACTCGGGCAATCCGGCCTCGACGCCGGCGCGGGCGAGCTCTTCGGCGAGCAGAAACACATAGGCTGGGCCTGACCCGGAGACGGCCGTGACCGCGTCCATCAGGCTCTCGTCATCGACCCATTCGACCGAGCCGGTGGCACGCAGCAGCGCATCGGCCACCGCGCGCTGCGCGGCGCTGACGTTCTTGGCTGCGACCGCAACGGTGATGCCGCGGCCGATCGCGGCCGGCGTGTTCGGCATCGCGCGCACCGCGGCGCCGCCGCAGACCTCCTGGAGCGATGCGATCGTGGTTCCCGCCATGATCGAGACCACCGAAGTCTTGTCCGAGACAAACGATTTCAGCTTCGCGCCGGCCTCGCGGAACATCTGCGGCTTCACCGCGACGACCATCGTCTCGACCGTCCCGGCAGTCTTCGCATCGGGATTGAGCGCAATGCCCTTGGCCGCGAGCGCGGTAATCTCGGGCGAGATGTGCGGATCGACCACCGCGACGCGGCGCGGATCGAGTCCGCCCGCCAACCATCCGGTCAGCATCGCGCCGCCCATCTTGCCGGCGCCGGCGAGGAGGATGGTGCCGGTGATGTTTTGAAGAGTGCTGTTGTTAGCCACTGTGATCACCCAAGCAAAAGGTGTCGTCCCTGCGAACGCGGGGACCCCCCGCGCGAGCGCTTGCGCTCGTCGCGTCACCACAGGCGGTTCTAATGGATGGGGATGTTGGCAACAAGCCGCGTGCCACAAGCGGCATCACGCGGTCTGGGTCCCGGATCTTCGCTTCGCTTGTCCGGGACGACGGTGGGGAGGGAGCTGCGGCTCCCTCACTTCTTGAGGTTACGCCTCTCCCACCGTGTCGAACATTGCCGCGTCCATGGCCTGCGCGGTGGTCTTGCCTGCCCACACCACGAACTGGAACGCCGGGAAATAGCGCTCGCAGGCGTGGATGGCGCCGGCGAGCATGGCCTCGCATTGCGCGGTCGAGGCGGTGAGCCCGCCCGGCAGCACCAGGGCTTGGCGGTGCATGATCATGCCGGTGTTGGTCCAGAGATCGAAGTGCCCGACCCACAGCTGCTCGTTGACAGCGGCGACGAGCCGCTGCACCTCGCCGCGGCGCGCAACCGGAATCTTCATGTCAAATGCGCAGGCCAGATGCAGCGCCTCGATCTCGCCCATCCAGGTGAACGAGATCTGGTAGTCGGTCCATTGTCCCTTGGAGACAATGGTGAGTTCGTCTTCGCCGGAGCGTTCAAACGGCCAGTTGTTGCTGGCAGCGATATCCTCGACCACCGCGAGCGGATGGCTTTTGGAATCGATGGTGCCTTCGAGCAGGGACATTCCGTCTCGACCTCTTGCCTTTTTGTTGTCTTTGATACGCACGCGGTCGGCCCGGTACGCTCCCTCAATGTCGCTGTCGCGATTCCCCTCGGGGTCGCTCTTGCGATCCCCTCGGATCGGCGCGGGCCTGTCGCGGATCAAGTGATGTGATTTGCGGAATCTGCGCAACGGGGTCCCGAGTCCGTCCACAAGCCAGGACTCGTTCGTCCACAGCTCATCTCCGCCACAATTCTTAACGGAGGGAAGTCCTCGATCCGGATGGATGAGAACAAACCGGAATCGGATTCGCGGGGGAGGGCGCCATTCGTTAATTCCGTCCCGCGAGGGCCGCTCCCGCGGGAATGACATGGGACCATGCGATCCGCCCATACGGAACACGCTTGCTGCGGCCGCCGGCTGGCGTCATATTTCCGGTCAGGTCGTTCATCCCGGACGGCCGATGTTCTCAGGGCGGGGTGAAAGTCCCCACCGGCGGTAAGGGCCGAGAGGCCTAAGCCCGCGAGCGCCTTCCCCCAGGATCTTCCTGAAAAGGATTTTGCCGAGGGGGAGGGGTCAGCAGATTCGGTGCAACTCCGAAGCCGACGGTTAAAGTCCGGATGAAAGAGAACGGTCGGAGGCAGACGCATCGCAAGATGCGGCTGTTTGTCGTTCCGTGTGCCCTGATTCTGGTCCTTAAGAAGGAAAGCCATGAATCAGATGCTGCAAGACCCCAAAACCGAAACTTCTGACGCCGCCCAACCGCCGGTTCCGCAAGGCCCGGCGCCTGACCACCCGCGCTTTGCCAAGCCGCAGCGGGTGGCCTTCGTGCAGGCCTGCTGGCATCGCGACGTGGTCGAAGAGGCCCGCATCGCCTTCATCAAGGAGGCCGAGGCGCGCCATCTCACTCATGTCGACGTGTTCGAGGTGCCGGGCTCGTTCGAGATCCCGCTGCACGCGCAGGTCCTCGCCAAGACGCGGCGCTACACCGCCATCGTCGCGGCCGGCCTCGTCGTCGATGGCGGCATCTATCGCCACGAGTTCGTCGCCGACACTGTGATCAAGGCCTTGATGGACGTGCAGCTGCGCACCGAAGTGCCCGTGTTCTCGGCGGTGCTGACGCCGCAGCAATTCCACGAGACCGAGGTGCACTACGACTTCTTCCGCAAGCACTTTGCGATCAAGGGCGTGGAGGTGGCGGCGGCCTGCGCGGAGACGCTGCTCGGCCTCGAACGCCTGCGCGGCCAGGTCGCCGCGGGGATCGTGGGGTAGGCACAACACGATTGTTCCCGGGGCGGCGGCTGCGCCGCCCCGGATGACAATGCATCTTTGTCTGACTTAAGCGACCGGCCGATCCGGCTTGAGCAGCCGATAATGCAGCCGTGCATAATTGCCGAGCCATCTGACGGCGGCGTTGAGTCCAAGCGCCAATAGCGCAGCGAAGCCCGCCCCCGTGGTTACCAGCGCGACGCCTGCGAGCCCGCGCAAGATCAGATTAACGACGTGTCCGTCGCCAAAATGCTTGTAGACACTGATCAGCCATCCGACGCCGACGATCCCCAGCACGCACATGACGAAAGCGATCACGAGCAGGATGAGTAGAACGGCAAGCAGTAATGGCAGCAGCAGGACGACGTCGACCACGGCGAGGCCACTGAGTGCGAACAGCGCGGACGTGGAGTTGCGGAATGAGTGATGGTTCTCCCACCGGCGTAGTCCTGTCTCGGCGCGCAGCTCGCGCGCCAGTCGCCTGGGATCGCCGAGCGCGGAAGCTACCTCTTGCTCGCTCCGTCCCGAGGCGCGAGCCTCTTCGAAATGCGCAGCGTAGTCGGCGAGGATGTCGTTGATCTCGACTGCGGGCAGTCCCGTGAGCCCATCGGCAAGGATGTGAAGGAAGTCGTCGCGGGTCATCTGGCGTCTCCGAGGAGGCGGTCGACCGCGTCGGTAAAGCTTCGCCAGTCGCGCTTCTGCGCGGCGAAGGCGGCGCGGCCGGCGGCCGTCAGGCGGTAGTATTTGCGCGGCGGGCCGCTGCTGGATTCCTCCAGGCGGGTGTCGACCAGACCGTCATCCTGCATCCGCCGCATCAGCGGATAGATCGTTCCTTCACCCATGCCGACGCCGGCCGACAGCGTGCTCGCGATCTCATAGGCATAGCTCTCGCCGCGCGCGAGCAGGGCTAGCACGCAGAGCTCCAGCGCGCCTTTCTTGAGCTGAACCTGATTCGTCGAGTCGGCCATTTCCTCCTTGACTACACCGCTTTCGAGGGACCTTATATAGCAAGGTACCATGTATAACAAGGTACCTGTATATACCCAATTCTGGAGGAATGGACCCATGGTCGATCTCAATCGTCGTCATCTGCTGGCGGGCCTTGGCGCGAGCGTGGCCCTGCCATCGACCTTCCCCTGGGCCGAGCCGGCCTCCGCGGCATCATCGGACGTCGCCGAGCGCCTCGCTGCACTGGAGCGCGCCGGAAAGCTGCCCGGTCTTCACGCGTTGCTGGTGAGTCAGCGCGGCAAGCTGGTGTTCGAGCATTACGGGCAGGGCGAGGACCAGGGCTGGGACCGGCAGCTCGGCCATGTCGTGTTTGGCCCTGACGTGCTGCACGATCTGCGCTCTGTCTCCAAGAGCATCGTCGGCCTCGCCTATGGCATCGCGCTCGCAGAAGGCAAGGTGCCGTCACCGGACGCAAAGCTCTATGCGCAGTTCCCAGAGTATGCCGATCTCGCCGTGCAGCCGGGCCGCGACAAGATCACGATCCATCATGTGCTGTCGATGACGCTCGGCTTCGAATGGGACGAGCTCACCATTCCCTATGGCGATCCCCGCAACAGCGAGATTGCGATGGAGGCTGCGCCCGATCGTTACCGCTTCATCCTTGAGCGCCCGATCGTCGGCGAGCCCGGCGTGAAGTGGACCTATTGCGGTGGTGCCACGGCGCTGCTCGGCCGGCTCATAGCCAAAGGCACTGGCGAAGCCCTGCCGGCCTATTGCCGTCGTATGCTGTTCGATCCCCTCGGCTTCGGTCCGTCCGACTGGAGCGTCGGCCGTGATAGTGAACCGCGCGCTGCCTCAGGTGCGCGCCTATTGCCGCCTGACCTCGTCAAGATCGGGCAGCTGATGCTGGCGAACGGCAACTGGAATGGAAAGCCCGTCGTTCCGGCCGACTGGGTGAAGCGTGTGACCACGCCCGTTGTCCAAACCATGGTTGGCCGCGACTACGGCTATCAATGGTACATGGGCGATTTCGCCACTGCGCAACCGCTGCACTGGTTCGGCGGTGTCGGCTGGGGCGGCCAGTATCTGTACGTGATTCCAACGCGTGATCTCGCCTTCGTGATCCACTGTGGAAATTACGGTCGATCAGGTCAGGAGCAGGCCGCCGTATTGATTGCGCTCTTGAACGACGTTGTGTTGCCGGGCTTTGCGGCATGAGAGCTGCTGGTACCGCAAAGGGAAGAAGGTGCACGCGGCGCTTTGCGCCTGCGCCCATCTTACTTACGATAACGGTGCAAGCCGAACCCGCTCACCCCAACGATACACCCGCCTTGGCCCGACTGATCCCAAGCGTCAGTATGCGGCGCAGGAGATCCGGATATTTGAGCCCGTCATGTTGGGCCGCCGTGGCGAACTCCTGGCTCTTCGCGATTTCGGGATTTGGGTTTGCTTCGATGAAATACGGTGTGCCGTCGGCGGCGAGACGAAAATCGATGCGCGCGTAGCCATCGAGGCCGAGCGCCCGGTAGATGCGCTTCGCGGCACGCTGAATGCGCGCAGTGACTTCGGGCGCGAGGTCCTTCGCCGGTCCGTCGACGATGCCGAGGCGCTCCTGATAATCGGTGTCATGCTTGGCTTTTTCAGTGGCGATGTGGCGAGACCTGCGCCCGCCCATGCTGCCGAATTTCAATTCCCAGACCGGCAGCACCCGCACGCGGTTGTTGCCGAGCACGCCGACATAGAGTTCGCGCCCCTCGATGAACTGCTCGGCGATGGCTGCGGTTTCGCTCCGATCGTGGATGAAGGCGACGCGCTCCGCGAGCTTTTCGTCGGTATCGACGATGGAGGCCTGAGAAATGCCGGCGGATCCATCCATGTTCAGGCTCTTCACGATCAGCGGCAGCGCAAGATGCTTCGGCCGCTTGACCTTGCGTCGCATCGGGAAAACGGCGAAGGCAGGGACTGCGATGCGTCGGTGATGTACCAGCGTCTTGGACAGGTCCTTGCCGCGCGCCAGGATCAGGCCGCGCGGGTTGCAGCCGGTGTAGGGGACCTTCATCAGTTCGAGATAGCTGGCGATGTGCTGGTCGTAGGCGACGTTGTTGTGGAATTCCTCCAGCAGCGTGAAAACCACATGCGGCTTGAACTGCTCGATCGCTTCGCGAACCGGCTTGATTTCCTCTTGCGCACCGAGCACGCGAACCTCATGGCCGGCGGCGCGCAAGGTGCTCACGACGTCGTATTCCGTTTTCCAGTTGTTGATTTCCTGCGGTGTGTATCCCTCGGAGGAGTCCGGAGGCAGGAAGTCCGGATGCATCAGCACGAGAATGCGTTGACGTCTCATAGCGCGATCCATTTGCGCCGAGACGGGCCAAACAGCGCGTGCATCGTCTTGGCGGTCACGAGAACGGTGAAATCGAGAACGAGTTTCTGTTCGCGGCCGACGGCACGCAGATCGAGCTCGCGGCAGCGGGAGATCATGTCGTCGAGCACGGCATCGAGCGTGAGCTGGTTCTCGCCCGTCCATCGTGCGACCAATTGCCTGATCTGGGCGCGGTGCCGCCTGATCAGGGTCGAGGCCGGCGTTGAACGGTGATGCCGCGGATCGGCTGAAAACAGCCGGGATAGATCCCGGTCGTACGTCTTCGGGGGTGTGAAGGCGTAGAACGCCTGCTTCTTCTTGTAGTGCTCTTCGAGTGTCTGGCCGAGCCGGCCCAGCGGGTCGACACGCTCGCGCGTCGTGATCGGCGGCCGCTTTCCGGCGATCTCGCCCATCAGCTCGTCGACATATTCGAGCTTCTTCAGTGCTGGCCAGCCGGCATATCGCGTGCGCCAGTTCGAGCGCGGTCGCAGCCACACTGCAAAGGTTTCCGCGAAATCTTCATCCGGATGGCTCTGAGCGTACCAGAGCCGAAGATGCTGAACGTAACGCCTGCTGGCCGGATTGGGCCGGTAGTAGCGCGGGTAGTGTTTCGACGACGGGCCGAACAATTGCTGCCAGCGCCGGCGGCGCTGCAGCTGGTAGCCGTGCTGCATGGCGTGGCCCGCCTCGTGACGGAGGATGGCCATGCACTCCCGCCAGGTTCCGCCCTCGACGTCGAACATCATCTTCTTCTCGAGCTTCATCAGGCGGGGATGAGCGAGATAGAAGGGAATGGCGATGCCGGGCACACCGCCCGGGCTGAACCACTCGCTCGAGATCCATGTGTGCGGCCGCAGCCGGATGCCGCGCTCTTCCATCTCCTCGTGGAGCATGGCAACACAATCCTCGAGCCAGGTGCCTTCGACCGTAACCCTCAGGCTGGAGAGGCGCTGCTTGAGCAACTCGTCATCGGACAGCTTTTCCCAAGCAAATTTCGGGCGTGGCATCAGGCACCCAGAAAGCAGAAATGACTCGCTGTCTTGATGATGTCATGGGCGGCGGCCGGCAACAACCCGTGGGGCTGCGAGGCGTGCTGCGGCCCATCGTGAGGGACGGAAGGACCGCGCGCTCCCTCGCCCCGTTTGCGGGGAGAGGGGGAGCCTCCACGGGGACGGTGAGAGCGAGACCCGCGGAGTGTCTCCCTCACCCCGATGCCTCGCGATCGACCTCTGCCTGCAAGCGGGGTGAGGTGAGAGAAAGTCAGTCGAACAGGCTCGACACCGATTCTTCCGCCGCCGTGCGTGCGATCGCGTCGGAGATCAGGCTGGCGATCGGCAGCGTGCGGATGTTCGGCGCCTTGGTCACCGCGTCCGTCGGCAGGATCGAGTCGGTGATCACGAGCTCCTTCAGCCTCGAGCCTGCGATGCGGGCGGCCGCGCCGCCGGAGAGCACGCCGTGGGTGATGTAGGCGTAGACGTCCTTGGCACCCTTGGCGATCAGCGCGTCGGCCGCGTTCACCAGCGTGCCGCCGGAGTCCACGATGTCGTCGATCAGGATGCAGGTGTAGCCGGCGACGTCGCCGATCACGTTCATGACCTCGGATTCGCCCGCCCGTTCGCGGCGCTTGTCGACGATCGCGAGCGGGGTGTTGATGCGCTTGGCGAGGCCGCGCGCGCGGGCCACGCCGCCGACGTCGGGCGAGATCACCATGGTCTTGGAGAGGTCGAACCTCTCCTTGATGTCGCGCACCATCAGTGGCGCCGCGTAAAGGTTGTCGGTCGGGATGTCGAAGAAGCCCTGGATCTGGCCGGCGTGCAGATCGAGCGTCATGACGCGGTCGACGCCGGCCTGCGTGATCAGGTTGGCGACCAGCTTGGCCGAGATCGGCGTGCGCGAGCCCGATTTACGGTCCTGCCGGGCGTAGCCGAAATAGGGCAGCACCGCCGTGATGCGGCGCGCCGAGGAGCGGCGCAGCGCGTCGGTGATGATCAGCAATTCCATCAGATGGTCGTTCGCCGGGAACGAGGTCGACTGGATGATGAAGGCATCCGAGCCGCGGACGTTCTCCTGGATTTCGACGAAGATCTCCATGTCGGCGAAGCGCCGCACCACCGCCTTGGTCAGCGGCAGGTCCAGGCCCTGCGCGATCGCCTGCGCGAGGGCCGGATTGGAGTTGCCGGCGACGAGCTTGATGGAGCCGTTTTTGGCCGACATAGACGCTTCCTCCCGCGCTTTGCTGGATACGACGTTCAACATCTCAGATCCCACTGGAAGCACGGTTACGACGGGCGAGGAAATATCAGGCCGGAGGCTGCAATGGCAACCCGGGATGCTACGTTTTCCCTTCGAAATCCTGAGTCGGGCCAACGGCTTGGCCGCAACTTGAGGCCGTGGTTTAGCGGGGGTTATCGCTCGGCGTAGCCGAGTGCCGAGGCCGGCATCTCCGCCACTGGGCCCTGCGGGATCACGGTCGCCACCGCCGGTCCCCGCAACGCCGGAGCTGCGCCGGGCGCATCCGGCGTTCCGTTGATCATGTTGGAAAGTCCGCTGAATCCGGCCTGGGCGATCTTCCGCAGCACGAGGTCGTCGGCTGCTGCCCACGGGTCGCGGCCGCCTTTGGCCGCGGTCGGTTCCTCGCCGGAGAGGCGCAGCGCCCGCTGCTGGTTGGCGTCGTAGACGTCCCAGACCCAGGCGATCACCGTCTTGCCACGCACCACCTGGGCGGAGAGATAGCTGCGCACGCGGTAGGCGGCGGTCCCTTCGCGGGAGATGACGGACAGGCTGCGCAGCTTGGATTCGCTGTCGAGCACGCCGACCATGCGGTCGAACACCTGCGGCGGCGGCCCGTCGATCGATTCGAAGGCGACCGTCGCCCCGGAGCCGGCGCTCGGCGCCATCGCATAGGAATTGGCGGCCCCACCGCCGCCGGCGCAGCCGCCAAGCGCGGTCGTTGCCGCGAGCAGCATGACCGCCAGCACGCGCGAACCCGCACGGCCCAAGATGAATGACGCGTCCCTCATTATGGAGGGCAGCGATATCGTTAAAATCGGTTAAGGTCTAGGGCGGGAGCGACACAGGCCACTGTCATCGCAACAGGGCATCGCCCCGGAATGAGACGGGGTTGCCGCTGTGTTCACGCTTCGAGCGCGATTGCGTGAACGTGGCGGCCGTAATCCGGCTCCTTGCGATGCACCGAGCGGCGATAGCTGAAGAAGCGCTCGTCGGCATAGGTGTCGACGCCGAGATCGTCGATCATCAGGATGCCGGCGGCGTCCAGCCGGTTGCGGATGAAGCCGGCGAGGTCGAACATCGCGTGGCCCTCCCGCACCGACGGGATGAAGAACACAGCGTTGTCTGCATCGGCCTCGATGAAGCGCGCCACGAACTCGTTGCCGACCTCGTAGCTGTCCTGGCGGATCAGCGGGCCGATCGCGGCGATGATGCCGCTGCGCGTCGCGCCGAGTTTTTCCATCGCTAGAATCGTCGCTTCCAGCACGCCGGTCAGCGCGCCCTTCCACCCCGCATGGGCGCCACCGATCACGCGCGCGTTGGGATCGACGAACAGCACCGGCCCGCAATCGGCGGTGGAGACGCCGAGTGCAATGCCGGGCGTGTTCGTCACCAGCGCATCGCCCTTCGGCCGCGGTCCGTTCGGCCACGGCGTCTCGGCGACGAGCACGTCGGGCGAATGGATCTGGTGCAGGCTGAGGAAGCGTTCCGGCGCGACGCCGACATGCTCGGCCATGCGGCGGCGGTTCTCCGCGACAAGGGCCTGATCGTCATTGGAGCCGAGGCCGCCGTTCAGCGCGGCGTAGATGCCACTGGAGACGCCGCCTTGGCGGGTGAAGAACGAGTGGCGCAGGCCGGGCACGGCCGACAGCAGCGACGAAGCGAGCGTCATGAGGCTTCTCCGGCCTGTTCGAGATCGCTGAGGCCGGCAATGCCTGTCAGCCGCGGCTCGGAGATGCCGAGCACCTTGAACATCGAGCCCATGCCGCTGCGCCCGGTGTCCGTCAGCCGCTTGAGGGCGATCGAAATGTCGGTGGCGACCTCCGGCGTTGCCTTCTGCATCAAGGCGGCCGCCCTTGTGTCGATGCCGATCCGCTTGAGGAAGTCGCATTGCGTCACCGGCCCGTGCACGCGCGCGCCGACATCTTCGGCCGCGCGCGCCAGCGCCTGGAAGTCGACATGAGCGGTGACGTCGGCCTGGCCCGGCGCCTTCAAGGGATCGGCGAAGGTGTGGCGCGCAATCGCCTGGAAGGTGTCGCCGGCGTCGCTGCGCAAATGGCCATAATCGATGATCAGCGCTGCGCCGTCCTGGTCGCGCACGCGCGTGGCGAGCTTCATGATCTCGCCGTCGGGGCGCCATTCGAACACGGCGCCGACGGGCGCAGCGCGTACCAAGGGCGGCAGCAGCACGTCGAAGCGCGGCGTCGGCTCCGGCGCCGCGCCGAATTGGAGCTTGCCATTGCCGTCGAGCTCGATCACGCGCTCGTGCCAGCCGTTCTCGTGGCGGACCATCTGGTGGACCGGCAGCACGTCGAAATATTCGTTGGCGAGGATGATACTCGGTCCCTCGGGCACGTCGTCGATGCTGTCGTGCCAGGCAATGTTGCGCACGCCCGACAGCGTTGCATTCTGCCGCTCGCGCAAGACGGGATTGACCTCGACCATGTGGACATGAAGCGCCTGGTACAGCGGTGGCAGCACGCGAAGGGCGCGCAGCGCGTCCGCCATCATGGTGCCGCGGCCGGGGCCGAGCTCGATCAGCCGCAGGAATTGCGGCGAGCCCATCTGCTTCCACACCGAGGCGGTCCACAGTCCGAGCAGCTCGCCGAACATCTGGCTGACTTCGGGCGCGGTGGTGAAGTCGCCTTCGCGCCCGAGCGGATCGCGCGAGACGTAATAGCCATGGCGCGGATGCATCAGGCACAGTTCCATGTACCGCCAGACCGGCATGGGACCTGAGGATTTGATCAGCGCCTTGATCTCGTTGAGTAGCGGCTGTTCGGTCACGGCTATCTTCTCGAAATGAATTAACGAATGGCCTCGACGGGCTTCGGCGCCCCGCGCCTGACTGCCAATACAATAAGTATGCCGCCGACGATAAGCATCGGGATCGACAGCAGCATGCCCATGGTTAATCCGCCCCAGAGGAAACCGAGCTGCGCGTCCGGCTCGCGGAAGTGCTCGCCGGCGATGCGGGACAGGCCGTAGATCAGGATAAAGGCGCCGAGGATCATGCCCGGCCGCTTCAGCGCGCCGAGCCGGATCATGATCGCGAGCACCGTGAACAGCAGGATGCCTTCCATGCCGGCCTCGTAGAGCTGGCTCGGATGACGCGGCAGCTTCGTCGGATCGTTGGGGAAGATCATCGCCCAGGGCAGGCTCGCATCGGTGGCGCGGCCCCACAATTCGCCGTTGATGAAGTTGGCGATGCGCCCGAGCAGCAGCCCGACCGGCGCCACCGCGGTGGTGATGTCGCCGAGCGACAGGATCGAGATGCCATTGCGAAAGGCGAACCACATCACCGCGACGACGCAGCCGAGGAAGCCGCCATGGAACGACATGCCGCCTTCCCACAACCGGAAGATCGCGGCAGGGTGATTGATGAAGAACGGCAGATTGTAGAACAGCACGTAGCCGGTGCGGCCGCCGAGAATGATGCCGAGCGTGACCCAGAGGATGAAGTCGTCGATCTGCAGCAGCGACATCGGCGCGGGGCCGCCCCACAGGCGCTCCTTCTTCAGCAGCGAGCGCGCATAGAGCCAGCCGAACACGATGCCGCAGATGTAGGCCAGCGCATACCAGCGGATCGCGAACGGGCCGATCTCGAGCGCGATCGGCTTGAAGGCGGGGAAGTCGATGAGAAGAAGTTGCATCTCGCCTTCTATATCTGGACGAGATTGCGGCGATAGAGCGCCAAGAGGCGCTCCCAATGCCGCTCGGCGGCGTCGCGGTCATAGACCGGGCGCTTGGGGAAGGCGAAGCCGTGATGCGTGCCGGGATAGATCTCGACCTCGGCTTTCGCAGCTTTCATGCCCTCTTTGACCCTCTCGATAATCTCCGGCGGCGCATAGACATCGGTCTCGGCGCAGCCGAAATAGAGCTCGGCCTTGGTCTTAGCCGCGGCCAGATGAGGGCTGTCGCCCTGATCCGTTGCCAGCTGCACGCCGTAGATCGAGGCGGCTGCCTTGACGCTGTCAGGAAAATGCGTGGCGGCGTTGATGGCGTAGCGGCCGCTCATGCAATAGCCGACGGTGCCGACCAGCTTGGTGTTCGCGGCCGCCTGGCCCTCGGCATAGGTGAGCAGCGCTCTGGTGTCGTCCATGATCATGGGGATGGTGAGCGAGCCCATCAGCTGGAACATGCGCTTACGCTCCGGCGCGTTCGGGTCGGCCGGCAGCGCGCCGAGCTCCATCACGCCGGAGCGGTAATAGAGGTTCGGCAGCATCACGTAATAGCCCGATGTCGCGAGCCGGCGAGCCATGTCGCGCAGCTCTTCGCGGATCGCCGGCGCGTCCATGTAGAACAGGATGACCGGAAACGGCCCGCCGCGTTCGGGATGGCTGATGAAGGTTGCGGTGTGGCCGTCCCTGGTGGGGATCGCGATCTGCTGGTCGATCATCTCAGGCGCCTTGTGATTCTTCTTATGCAGGGACGATGAATACGATTGCAAGGAAACCGGGGCATGACAAGGATACCGCCGATCGGGCCTTGAACCGTTCCGCTCGGATTGCCATTGTCTTTTCGAGAGTTCGCGCAAAGTTGAGGCCGCCAGGAGACCGAAATGACCCAGACCAACAACCGGTTTTTCGACGAGATCGGCCGCCTGATGAACGATGCCGCCGGTGCCGCCCAGGGCGTCAAGCGCGAGTTCGACACGGTGATGCGCACCCAGGCCGAAAAATTCCTGCGTGACATGGACCTGGTCAAGCGCGAGGAGTTCGAGGCGGTCAAGGACATGGCCCGCCTGGCCCGCGAGGAGAACGAGGCGCTGAAGGCGCGGGTTGCAGCGCTGGAGGCCAAGCTCGGCGGGTAGGCGCCCTTCTTACCCTCCCCTGGAGGGGGAGGGTCGATCGCGCGTAGCGCGAGCGGGGCGGGGTGACGGTCTCGCCGCGTCGAAAGTGCCCGTGGGGAGAGATCACCCCACCCCGGCTCACATTTCGCTGCGCTCAATGTGAGCCGATCCTCCCCCTCCAGGGGAGGGTGGCAGCCCATTCTCCTTGTCATTTCCGCATCTTCCGGGTAAAAGCCCGCCAGTTCGTGGCCCCCGCACCCCTGGAGGCTTGCTGCGAATGATGCCATGGGCCGCGCTGCGGCCCATTAACTTTTGCAAAAACAAGGACTTAACGACATGGCGACGACCGTCAAGGAATTGAAGGCGACCGCACGTCCGCAGAGCGGCAAGGGGGCCGCCCGGGCTGAGCGTCGCGCCGGGCGAGTGCCCGGAGTGATCTATGGCAACAATCAGCCCCCCGTCACGATCTCGATCGAAGATCGCGAACTGCGCCAGCGCATCCTCGCCGGCCGGTTCCTGACCACGCTGGTCGACATCGATCTCGAGGGCAAGAAGCACCGCGTGATTCCGCGCGACTACCACCTCGATCCGGTCAAGGACTTCCCGATCCATGTCGACTTCATGCGGCTCGGCGAAGGCGCCACCATCCGCATCAGCGTGCCCTTGCACGTGGTGAAGTCGGAAGCCTCCCCGGGCGTGAAGCGCGGCGGCACCGTCAACATCGTCGCCCACGCGATCGAGCTCGAATGCGGCGTCGAGAGCATTCCGCAGTACATCGAGGCCGATGTCGGCTCGCTGGAAATCGGTCACTCCTTGCATCTGTCGGACGTCAAGCTGCCGAACGGCGTGAAGGCGCTGACCCGCGAGGACGCGACCCTCGTCACCATCGTGCCGCCGTCCGGCTACGCCGAAGAGCAGAAGGCCGCCGCTGCGGCTGCAGCTCCGGGCGCTGCTGCGGCTGCTCCGGCGGCTGGCGCTGCGGCTCCGGCTGCTGCTGCACCTGCCGCGGCTGCCAAGGCTCCCGCCGGCGGCGACAAGAAGAAGTAATCTCTCAAAGCTGGCGCGCGGTCCCTGATCGCGCGCCGAGCGAGGGGCGCGCCGCGTCATGCGACTCTTTGTTGGGCTCGGCAATCCCGGCGCGAAATACGCACGTAACCGGCACAATATCGGCTTCATGGCCGTCGACGAGATCGCGCGGCGTCATGGTTTCGCACCATGGCGCCGTCGTTTTCAGGGCGAGACGTCGGAAGGCACGCTCGGCACCGAGCGTGTGATCCTGCTCAAGCCCACGACCTACATGAACGATTCCGGCCGCGCCGTGCAGGAAGCCGCAAGCTTCTTCAAGATCGCTCCCGGCGACGTCACCGCGTTCCACGACGAGCTCGAGCTGCCGCCGGGCAAGGTGCGGGTGAAGATCGGCGGTGGTATCGCCGGCCATAACGGCCTGCGCTCGATCTCGGCGCATATCGGCAACGACTATCGCCGGGTGCGACTCGGCATCGGTCATCCCGGCGTCAAGGAAATGGTGCACGGCCACGTGCTGTCGGACTTCGCCAAGGCCGACAACGACTGGGTGGCGACGCTGTGCGAGGCGGTGGCCGAGCACGCAGGCCTGGTCGCCAAGGGCACGGATGCGACCTTCGCCAACAGGGTGCATCTCGCCATGCAGGCGAAGGGATTTTTGACCAAGGACGAGAACGGCAAGGAATAACGCTCGTGGGATTTAAATGCGGAATCGTCGGATTGCCCAATGTCGGCAAGTCGACCTTGTTCAATGCGCTGACCGAGACGGCCGCGGCGCAAGCCGCGAACTATCCGTTCTGCACCATCGAGCCGAATGTCGGCGAGGTCGCCGTGCCCGATCCGCGGCTCGACAAGCTCGCGGCGATCGCCAAGTCCGGCCAGATCATCCCGACCCGGCTGACCTTCGTCGACATCGCTGGCCTCGTCCGCGGCGCCTCCAAGGGCGAGGGCCTCGGCAACCAGTTCCTCGCCAACATCCGCGAGGTCGACGCCATCGCGCATGTTGTGCGCTGCTTTGAAGATTCCGACATCACCCATGTCGAGGGCAAGATCGCCCCGCTCGCCGACATCGAGACCATCGAGACCGAGCTGATGCTCGCCGACCTCGACAGCCTCGAGAAGCGCGTCGACAACCTCACCAAGAAGGCCAAGGGCAACGACAAGGACGCCAAGGAGCAGCTCGACCTCGTCAACCGCACCCTGGTGCTGCTGCGCGAGGGCAAGCCCGCTCGCCTCGTCGAGCGCAAGGCCGAGGAGGAGCGCGCTTTCGGCATGCTCGGCCTGCTGTCGTCCAAGCCCGTGCTCTATGTCTGCAACGTCGAGGAAGGCTCGGCCGCAACGGGCAATTCGTTCTCCCAAGCGGTGCAGGAGCAGGCGGCCAAGGAAGGCGCGGTTGCCGTCGTCATCTCCGCCAAGATCGAATCCGAGATCGCCACCATTTCGCGTGAGGAACGTGCCGACTTCCTGGAAACGCTGGGTCTCGAAGAGGCCGGCCTCGATCGCCTGATCCGCGCCGGCTACACCCTGCTCGACCTCATCACCTACTTCACGGTGGGCCCGAAGGAAGCGCGCGCCTGGACCATCTACCGCGGCACCAAGGCGCCGGGCGCGGCGGGCGTGATCCATACCGACTTCGAGAAGGGTTTCATCCGCGCCGAGACGATTGCGTATGAGGACTACGTCGGGCTCGGCGGCGAAGCCGGCGCGCGCGATGCCGGCAAGCTCCGCCTCGAAGGCAAGGAATACGTCGTCGCCGACGGCGACGTGATGCATTTCAGGTTCAATACGTAAGCCGCGACATCGGTGCCGTAGGGTGGGTTAGCCCCGCAGATGCGCGAAGCGCATTTGCGCAGCGTAACCCACCTCTTCTGCTTCCGCGGAGATAGACAGTGGTGGGTTACGCCTGCGGCTAACCCACCCTACAAACCGGTCTCACCGCATTCCGCTGCCCTGGTCGCGGATGGCGCCCAGATGCTCGTTGATGCGGAAAACGATCAGGATCAGCTCCGCGGCGATGCGCGAGAACACGATTCCAACGACGACGCTGGCGATCGACGACAGCAGCACCAGGAAGCCGCCGAACGGACTGATCGCCATCGCGGCCAGCCCTGAGAAGATGCCGGAGAGGCCGAACAGGCAGATCAGCGCGATCACCAGCCAGTAGAAGGTCTTGATGATCGTCGGCGTGATGAAGCGGTCCCACTGAAACAGATCGCTGAATGAAAACATTGCTCTCCCCAGGGCATCGGGCCTTGGTAAATGGATCTTGGCCCTCGATTGATCCGACTCAAGACCAACGCCGCCACCCCGTATGTAGCACGAGCCATGCGGGCCGGCGGGTTGAGATTGCCGCAAAGTGCGGCCACAATCTGTCATTTCCGCTAGCCAATCCCAAGATGACCCTGACCTTCGAAGATTTCCCGCCCGGCCGGTTCGGAACATTCGGCCCGCGCCACGTCACCCGCGACGAGATTCTGGCCTTCGCGGCCGAGTTCGATCCGCAGCCGATGCATCTGGACGAGGAGGCCGCAGCCAAGAGCATGCTGCGTGGTCTGTCCGGCTCAGGCTGGCACCTCTGCTCGCTGATGATGCGGATGATGGCCGACGGTTTTATTACCCGCGCCGCGTCGCTGGGGTCTCCCGGCGTCGACGAGGTGCGTTGGCTCTCGCCGCTCCGGCCCGGCGACGATCTCATGCTCGACGTCGACGTCTTGGAAGCCCGCATCTCGAAGAGCCGGCCCGAGCTCGGCATCGTCAAGTTCAAATGCACCGTGCGCAACGGCAAGGGTGAGGCGCTGGGCGAAATGACCTCGCCGATCCTGATCAAGCGGCGCGAGGGGGCGGTCTGATGCGGTTTTTCGACGACATCGAGATCGGCCAGCGCCGCGAGATCGGCACCTATACGTTCACGGCCGAGGCCATCAAGAATTTCGCCGCGAAGTTCGATCCGCAGCGTTTTCATCTCGACGAAGAGGAGGGCAAGAACTCGCTGTTCGGCGGGCTCGCCGCCTCGGGCTGGCATGTCGGCTCGGCCTGCATGAGCCTTCTTGTCGCTGACGGCCAGCGCCTGGCGCGCGAAGCCGCGTCGCGCGGCGAGGAGGTTGCGGTGTGGGGTCCCTCGCCGGGCTTTCGCGACCTGCGCTGGATCAGGCCGGTGCTTGCCGGCGACACCGTCGCTTACGTCAACGTCGTCACCGACAAGCGCACCTCGGCCTCGCGTCCCGGCTGGGGCATCCTGACCGCCCGCACCACCGGCACCAACCAGCGCGGCGAGGAGGTCTATTCCATCACCGCCAGCGCCTTCGTGCCGATGCGGAAGAGCGGTTAGATCTGTTCCAAGATGAACGGGCAAATCAGTGCGAGTGTTGCCCGCGGGCTATGGACGCGATTCCGGGCGGCTGCCATAAGCCTGCGCAACATGGTTACCGCGAAGCAGTTTGGCGGAACCAGTGAGTTGCTAACTAATTATGAACCTGTCGCTGTCTAATTGAAACGAATTGGGCAGAGACAGGGGACGAGGACCATGGCTGATCGCGGCGCACTCAAGTTTGTTGGATTTATCTTCGCTACCGCGACGCTGGCCGTGATGCTGGTCGCCGGCATGGTGGTGAAGGGCTACGCCGATGGCGCCTACACCTTGGAAGCCTCGGCTGTCGACGCGAGCCGGTAAGAATCTGTTAAGTTTTTGGGGCCCGAAAACGGCCCCGCCTCAGCGGCTGTAGACGAACGCCAGCACCGCGACCGCAACCACCAGCAATCCGACAAAGCGCAGCATGATCGTGCCGAGCTGATTGGGCGCGGGCCGCAGCGATATAGGGTCCGTGTCGTCGGGCCGAATGCTTTCCATGAGATGTCCCCCGGCCCGGCCGCAAGAGAAGCGGGCGCTTGGCATTGGTCGTCGGGAAATGGCGGAGGGTTCAAAGGCGTGGTGGCGTTGCGGCTAGCCAAGCTTTCCGCTGTCATGCCCCGGCTTGATGTTTAGTCCGGAGACATAGCTGACACCTGTTCGGACACATCACTCACAGGTCGGCCATTGGTCAAGCCGGGCGATGACACCATTCGTTGGGAACGTGTGCGTCCCCATCACTCCCAGAATCAAAACCGCCGCGCTCCCTGCGGAACGCGGCGGCCGGTGATGCGTACAGCGATCAGCTATTGCGCAGGCCGTCGGCGGCGCGCTTCCATTGCGAGACGTTGTCGGCGATCATGCGGGTCGACTTCATCGCGGCCTGGCTGAGCTGGGCATAGCCGGAGATCTCGCGCTGGACGCGCTGGCCCTCGGCATGCAGCAGGTCGCGCAGGCTCTCGAGTTCCGAGATCAGATTCTCGATCTCGGCGAGCGAGGTGCCGGCGACGCGCTGGATCAGCGAGTTGACGTTGGTGACGGTGGCCTCTGCGCTCGGATCGAGCGGGGCCGCGTCGGTGGTCGTCGCCGCCGGACGGCGCAGATAGGCGATATCGTTGCGGACGAAGTCGCGGATGCCGGCTTCGACTTCCGTGACTGCAGCGAGGTTGGTGTCGACCGTCTCGGTCTCGGCGGCTTCGGTCTTTTCCGGACGCATGGCGTTCATCGTTATTCCCCTGTTCGCGTTGAGCGCAGCGCGAGTGTCCCCCGCACGACGACGTCTGTGAGGCAGCCCGCATCAGGGCGCCGGAATTGGGCCGCAAATGGGCCGAGATGCGGCAAGGGCGGACCATTCGGGGGTTTTGCCGTGGCGTATGGTTAGGAGAGTGTGAACGTCGCTGCGGCAGCCACCGTTCCAGCTCCTCATGGTGAGGAGCGCGAAGCGCGTCTCGAACCATGCAGGCCCCGCTGCCGCAACGGGGACCTCGATCCTTCGAGACGCGCTCCTTCCGAGCGCCCCTCAGGATGAGGAGCGAGTGGCGCGTCGGCCTACCAGCTCTTCTTGAAACCCGCGGTCAGGCTCTTGTTGATCGCGCCTTGCGAGGTCTCGCCAACCGAGCCGGAGACGGTGACGTTGTCGAACAGCTTTTGCTCGGCGCCGACCTTGCGCAGCCATTTGTCGTCGGTGGTCGACAGCGTCTGGCCGGCGGTAACGCTGGTGCCGGTGTCGGTGAGGGTGACCTTGGCCGACTGGTCGGTCTCGTAATTGCGCGTGATGTGGCCGCCGATGCCGGGGACCGCACTCGTGCCCTGCTGGTTGACGCTGTAGCCGTTCTGCAGCGTCAGCGAGGTGTCGCCGGACAGCGGCACCGATTTGGTCAGCGAGGCCCCCAGCTTGCTCTGTTCCGAGCCGGGATCGACGCGGGCTTCCACGGCGGTCTTGTCCCAGATCACTCCAGCGCCGGGCGCGGTTGCCGTCGCCCAGGCGCTGCCAGAGGATTGCGGCAGGTTGCCGCCATTGGTGGCCTTTTGCGCCAGCAGTTCGGACATCGTCCGCGGCTCGCTGGTCACCGTCATGTCGGCGCCGACTCGGGTATCCCAGAACGAGAACACGGATTGCTTCACCGTCACCGCCGAGGAGCCGTTCGCATTGGCGTTCGACGACCAATCCAACCCCTCCTTGGCGGCGGCCTGGGCGCGCTTCTTGGCGGCGATCGGGTCAATGCCGGTGCCGGCATCGACCGCGAGCTGGCTCCAGTCGAGCTTGTCGACGTCGATGCCCGTGAGAACGTCGGGATCGTTGACGTCGGGGGCCTCTGCCGTCTCGGTCTCGGCTTCGTCGGGCGCGGCCGCGGGTGGGGAGAAGGGCGGAATGATCTGCGCCGAAACCGTCAGCACGGAGCCCAAGATGAATGCGGCCGCCAGCATCGGCAGCCTGGTCCAGCCACAACCTGTCGAGAATTCCATCGTCCTGCCCGCCAACCCCAGCGCATGTAGTCCGCCAATATAAGGCGGTCCTTGGTGATGACCATGCGCCATTCGGTCCGCCTGCATCAATGCGGATTTATCGTTGCGGAATTGTGGCAACTCGCGTGGGGGACGCGAACCAACGGGCCGCGCGAAAGGCGCGCGCCCGACGACGAGCTTCCGGCACGACGGCATCCGGCGGGGCTGGAGGCCAGGACGTCGCGTCAGGCATTGTCATCGGTCCCGAACAGCGGGGCCCGTTGGCGTCCCCCTCAGCCGACGCTGGTCATCTTCGGCAGATGAATGGCGCGGCCGAGTGCCTGCTCGACCAGGTCGAAGGTGTCGATCAGGACGCGCATGCTGGTGAGCTTGCCCGCCCTGAACTGGGCGAACTGCGCGACCCGCAAGCTGATCGGCTTGTTGGAATCCAGTGCCGTCAGCGAATAGCGCAGCATCGAGGCGGCGGAATCGACGCCCAGCATGATGCTCTCGCGGTCGAAGCGGCGGACCTGGAAATTGTCGGCGAGCTGGTGGATGACATCGAGCACGGCATCCTTGCCCTGGCGCGCGCCGAGGAACGGAAACATGTCGATCGGGCCGTAGAGCGCCCATTCGACGTCCTCGTCGATCAGGGCCTCAATGTCCTCGAAATGCCGGTCGTTGATCGCGCGGTGCAACGCGCGCGAGAAACGCCAGAGGCTGTGCTCTGTCATTTTGGGCAGTCCTGAAGCTGGCTTTGCGAAAGAAAAACGGAAAACGACCCCAGGCGCAGTCAGGCGGCGGGGCTCAACTCATTTGTATGCGAATAAAATACCCGATTTCGGCCAAAACGCAATTCACGTTTTCGCAATGCACAATTGATGGCGATATGTGAGATTTGCAATAGAAACCCGTAATCTCCCGGTTCCCGGCGGCTCGCGTGCGGGCTCCGGGGGAGGGAGAGGCTCAGTCCACCCGTGCACCCACAATCAGCGGCCCGATCTCGCGCTCCAGCACCTGCTGCACCAGGTCGTAGGAATCGATGATCTCGCGGATCTCCGCCACCAGCCCGCCGCGGAAGCTGTAGAACACCGCCATGTCGAACTGAACGATGCGGTCGTTGCTACGCTTCCTGAAATAGGCCTGCATGTAGGTCGCGACCGCCTCGCCTTCGGCAACGATATGCGGCGCCTTGTAGCGGATCTCTGAGTAGCGCGACCAGACCGTCTGCCAGAGCTCGCGCAGGTCGGCCTTGCCGTGGCGCGGCACCATGTGCGGCAGGAGGTCGATCGGCGCATGGGTGAGGAAGTCCACGTCCTCGGTGCAGCATGCCAGCGCGGCCTCGATGTCGCCGCGCGCGAAGGCGTCGAGCAAATGCAGCACGCGTTGCCTGTTCAGCGATTCGACCGTCATGCAGCACCTGCCTTCACCACCCGCGGATTGCGACGCTGTCGCGCGACACGCTCGCCCATCCAATCCACGAACACAGGGTGATTGTCGTTATGACGCGCGAGCGCAATGCCCGGTTCATGGGAGTGCAATTACGGGTTGTGCGCGTCTGCACATGCAAGAATTCGGGCGGGTTTTCGCGTTCCGCGATGACGCCGTGTGCACATCAGCGGGCGCGGCTTGCCATGCGCCGCGCGCGGGGAACCCGCGGCTATCCGCACTCGTTGAGATGCTGACATCGCATCCGGAGATATCAATCCATGAAAGCCCCGCTTCTCGCCGTCGCCGCCGCGCTCCTGATCTGCGGCGCGACCTCCGCCGCCAACGCCAAGGGCTGCATCAAGGGCGCCGTCGTCGGCGGCGTCGCCGGCCACTATGCCGGCCATCACGGCGTGCTCGGCGCAGCCGCCGGCTGCCTCTACGGCCGCCATCATGCGAAGGAGCAGGAAAGGCAGCGGCAGCAGCAGAGCCAGATGAACGGACAGGGGAAGCTGTAGAGGCACGGAAAACTTCGCGCCCACCGTCTTCTGTCCGGCATGCCCCGATGGTAAGTTCCAATCGCTACCGCTAAGGTTGAGTCGGGCGAGGGGACGATGGACGCCGGGAAGTTCTTTTGGGGCGTCGTCCTCACAATCCTGTTCCTGTGCCTCCTCGTTGCTTTCATTAGAAGCGTGTTCCGCTCGCGGGGCGTCAAATACAATTGGCTCGGCGTGTTACTGTCGTTCTCGACGATCGGCCTCGCTATCTACCTGGTATTTTTCCACCAGCTCTGAGGTCCTTCGCCCCGCCCGCTGCTTTGGGCGGGCCGCCGCATTGCGTGACCCACTTCACATCACTCCGCTCCCGACGCGACTAACGTCATCCGCATGTCAACAGGGAGACGTGCCATGGCCGCTATCGCCACCGCCAGAAAGTCCCGCCTGCACAACGCGCTCGAAGGCCTCGCGCTGACCGCGATCTTCCAGAGCTTCCCGACCTTCGCCGCCGCCGCCTTTCTGCTCAAGCTCTGCGGCTACCACGATCTCGTCGGCGACCCCGGCGTCGCGATCTTCGTCGCCATCGCTTCGCTCGCCCACGCCATGCTCGCCGTGACCCTCGGCCCGAGCTTCCCGGCCTTCTTCAAGACCGTCTACGAGCCAAAGTTCTTCGAGGCCCATCTGTCGCTGTCCGACAAGATCACGGCCTGGCGCACCCAGCCCGTCGCCTCGCTCCAACTCGTGACCATCGTGCTGCTGCTGTCGGTGATGGCGGTGGTGACGGCGAGCGTGGGGTGAGAGGGAAAGATCTCTCCGCTCGTCATTCCGGGGCGCCGCAATTTGTCAGCCGAAGCTCGAAGAGCGAAGCCGGAAGCGGCGAGTCCCGAATCCAAAGCCATGGCCCGTACGGATGCGCCGCCCTACCTCTTCTTCCACCCGCCCCGCCGTCCCGGCTGTCCGCCCGTTGACTTTGGCGCAGGCCCGAACTCCGGACCCGACTGCCTCGAATCCGTCGGCTGGATGATCCGGCTCTCGCCGCCGAACGGCTTTGCCGGTAGTGCGCGGTTTTCGCGGTAGGGCAGGGATTCCGGCCCGTGCATCTCGTCGAGATGCGGCTTGTGGACCTTCGAGCCGCCTCCGCCGCCACTGGCTTTCAGCGCCGAGTCCACGGTCTTCTTCTTCATGGCGCTGACCGGCAAATTCGCGGCGTCGCCGTACTTCTTGCTGCCGGCGTAGGCGCCGGCCTTGCCCTGCACGGTGCGCTGCTTGGCGGTGGGATCGTCGACCACGGCGAGCTCGGTGGCGCGCAGGCGCTTGACCTCGTCGCGCAGGCGCGCGGCTTCCTCGAAGTTCAGATCGGCGGCGGCCTCGCGCATCCGCGTTTCCAGGTCGCCGAGCACGGCTTCGAAGTTGTGGCCGATCGAGATGACGTCGTCGGTCATGTCGTGGCCGCCGACCTCGATCAGCACGTGGTCGCGCTCGTAGACGGAGTTGAGGATGTCGCCGATCTGCTTCTTCACGCTCTCCGGCGTGATGCCGTTGGCGGTGTTGTACTCGACCTGCTTTTCGCGGCGGCGGTTGGTCTCGGCGATGGCGCGCTCCATCGAGCCCGTCATCTGGTCGGCATAGAGGATCACCTTGCCGTCGACGTTGCGCGCGGCGCGGCCGATGGTCTGGATCAGCGAGGTCTCGCTGCGCAAAAAGCCTTCCTTGTCGGCATCCAGGATCGCGACCAGCGCGCATTCGGGAATGTCGAGGCCTTCGCGCAACAGGTTGATGCCGACCAGCGCGTCGAACGCGCCGAGACGGAGGTCGCGGATGATCTCGATGCGCTCGATGGTGTCGATGTCGGAGTGCATGTAGCGGACCCGAATCCCCTGTTCATGCAGATATTCGGTGAGGTCCTCCGCCATGCGTTTTGTGAGAACCGTGACCAGCGAGCGATAGCCGGCCTGCGCGGTGGCGCGGACCTCGCCGACGAGATCGTCGACCTGGGTGCGGGCCGGGCGAATGTCAACGGGAGGATCGATCAGGCCAGTGGGGCGAATGACCTGCTCGACGAACACGCCGCCGCTCTCGTTCAGCTCCCAGCCGCTCGGCGTTGCCGACACCGCAACGGTCTGCGGCCGCATCATGTCCCATTCCTCGAAGCGCAGCGGGCGGTTGTCCATGCAGGAGGGCAGGCGAAAGCCATATTCCGCCAGCGTCGCCTTGCGGCGGAAGTCGCCGCGGAACATGGCGCCTATCTGCGGGATGGTGACGTGGCTTTCGTCGGCGAAGATCAGCGCGTTGTCGGGGACGTATTCGAACAACGTCGGCGGCGGCTCGCCGGGGCGGCGTCCCGTGAGGTAGCGCGAATAGTTCTCGATGCCGGCGCAGCTTCCCGTCGCCTCCATCATCTCCAAATCGAAGGTGGTGCGCTGCTCCAGCCGCTGCGCTTCCAAGAGGCGCCCCTGGTCGTTCAACTGGTCGAGCCGCTGTTTCAATTCGAACTTGATCGACTTGATCGCCTGCACCAGCGTCGGGCGCGGTGTCACATAGTGCGAGTTGGCGTACATCTTGATGAATTCGAGCTCGTCCTGCTTGTGGCCGGTGAGCGGATCGAACTCCTCGATATTCTCGATGGTGTCGCCGAACAAATTCACGCGCCAGGCACGGTCCTCATAGTGCGCCGGGAAAATGTCGATGACGTCGCCGCGCACGCGAAACGTGCCGCGGGTGAAATCGGCCTGGGTGCGCTTGTACTGGAGCGCGACGAGATCGGCGATCAGCTGGCGCTGGTCGATGCGCTCGCCCTTCTTCAGCGCGAAGGTCATCGCGGTGTAGGTTTCGACCGAGCCGATACCGTAAATGCAGGACACCGAGGCGACGATGATGACGTCGTCGCGCTCTAGCAGCGCGCGCGTCGCCGAGTGGCGCATGCGGTCGATCTGCTCGTTGATCGAGGAGTCCTTCTCGATATAGGTGTCGGTACGCGGGACGTAGGCTTCCGGCTGGTAGTAGTCGTAATACGAGACGAAATACTCCACCGCGTTATCAGGGAAGAAGTTCTTGAACTCGCCATAGAGCTGGGCGGCGAGCGTCTTGTTCGGCGCCAGGATCAGCGCGGGGCGCTGCGTCTTCTCGATCACCTGCGCCATCGTGTAGGTCTTGCCCGAGCCGGTGACGCCGAGCAGCACTTGGGTGCGGTCGTTACGCTGGACGCCTTCGACCAGCTCGGCGATCGCGGTCGGCTGGTCACCCTTGGGCTGGTATTCTGATTTGATCTCGAAGCGCACACCGCCTTCGGACTTTTCCGGCCGCGGCGGCCGGTGCGGCGTCCACACCTTGGTTGAGCCGTCGTTCTTGCGGAACTCCGGCCGGCCCTCGCGGATCAGCGCCTCCAGCGCATCCGCGGTCGCCTTGACGCCGAGCGCCTCCATCTTACTGCGCGGCGGACGCGCCAGCGCTTCGGCATCGTCCTCCTCGGTGGGCAAGCCGAGCTGCCGCGCCAGTTCCGGATCGAGCGTCGGGATCGTGGCCGCGGTTCCGTAATTGGCCTGCGGCGCTTCTTCCAGCCCGCCGGCCTCGCTGGATTGCCGGGCGCCCGGCGGCTGCGGATTGGGCCGCAGCGGCATCGGCCGCGCACTGTCCTGCGGAAACTCCTTCGGCGTCGAGGCCCGCGCGCGATGCGCCGCGGCTTCGCCGCCGGAGCGGCGGTCGCGCGAATTGTCCGGCGGCGGCTGCAGCCCGGTGCCCGAGCCAAGTCCGGCGTCGCCGCGATTGATCGCGGGATTGAGCAGCTCGGCCAGCGCCGGCCCGATCGGCTGCACATCGGGGCGATGTGCCTTCGAGTTCGGGGTCTTGGTCTTGGGGGATTTACCGGATTTTTCGGAGGATGCAGCTTTCTTCGCCATGAGCCGAATATGGGATGAGTCCGCCTCCCGATAAAGGGCGAATGACCGTCCTCATGCAGCCTGCTGACAGCAGGTTGGCAGCAGGCCGGGGCCTACGCCGCCGGCAGCGGCCCGTCATCGTCCTCGCTCGCCTGATATGGCTTGAGGATGTCGAGGTGGATGCCGCCGCAATCGGTGCAGCGCATGGTCCAGTACTCGCACCCCGCGCGGCCGCCGATCACGCGGAGCACCGAGAGATCGCCATCGCATTCCGGGCAGTTGGACAGCACATTGCGGGCGTAAATTCTCGGCCGCGGCGTGTCTTCGATGTCGATGACTGACATGACCCGGTTCCCCCCTTTATGCCGCTGCCCTGGTTCGCTTGCCGTCCGGCTCGCTTATTCGTCGTCGCTGTCGGCCCGGCGGCGGAAGCGGTCGATGTGGTGCTTGGCGTCGGCAATCGCGGCGTTCTGATCGGGCCAGGCGAAACCGACTTCCATCGCCGGAAACAGCACGCCGTCGATGGCGACGGGGCTGAGATCGGCGCGGCGGATGCGGGCGTGCCAGAGGCCTTTGCCAGCCTCGAAGGATTCAATGTCAAAGCCGTCGTAGAGGGTCGTCATTCTTGTCGGTCCCACGTTTCTTTTCGGAGGGTCAGGGGACCACGTTTGCGGATTCCGGAATGTGAAGCCGTTCACAAGCGGCAGGCTTTTTTGCCTTTCGGCGTCAGTTCCGCGCGGCGACACGGCCCGTCCGCCTGACCGGGCGGGCGGCGGGTTCCGAGGCCGCGCGCATGATCCAGCGGCGGAACGCGGCAAAGTCGCGGTGCTCGGTTTGAAAGCTGCGATAGAGCAGGTACCAGCGCATGCCCTTGGGCACCGAGAGGTCGAACGGGGCGACCAGCCGGCCGGCGGCAAGATCGTCGTCGATATAGGGGCGGATGCCCATGGCGATGCCGAGCCCGTCGGCGGCGGCCTGCAGTGCCTGGCCGTAAAACTGGAACTCCGGCCCGCGCGGATTGATGCGGGTGAGGTTCGCGGTTTTCAGCCAGATCGGCCAGTCCTCCGGCGAATGTTCGACGCGGATCAGGCTGGGGCCCTTGAGGTCGGCCGGCCGCTTCAGGCCGCTCGCGAGCCGGGGCACGCAGACCGGCGTGAGATCGCCGGCGAACAGAGGCTCGGCGACGAGACCAGGCCAGTCGCCGGTGCCGAGCTTGATGCCGCAGCTCCAGTCCTCGCCGAACGGCACCGACGCGCCGCCGGTGGTAAAGCGCACCTCGATGTCGGGCTCTTCGCTGCGAAACTCCGACAGGCGCGGGATCAGCCAGCGCATCGCAAAGGTGTGGCCGACGCCGATGGTGAGCACGCGGACGCTTGCCGGCGCCGTCACCTGCGCGGTGAGGCTGGCCAGCGCGTCGAAGATCGGCGTCAGCCCGCTCTGATAGGCGCGGCCGGCCTGCGTCAGCACCAGGCGATTGGCCTTGCGCTCGAACAGCGCGACGCCGAGGCGCTCTTCCAGGAGATGCACCATGCGGCTGACCGCGGCCGCCGACACGCTCAGCTCGAGCCCGGCCGCAGCAAAGCTGCCGGTCCGCGCCGCCGCCTCGAATGCCTTGATGCCGTTGAGAAACAGCAGACGCCGCAAAGGCAAGACCCTTATACAAGACCCTCAGGAAAGCTGATGCCAGGCCAAGATAACTCAGTTTGCGCGGAAGGAGCAAGCGAGGCAGATTTTGCAGCGTAGTTCGGAATGATTTGTTGGGAGCGCCGGGGCTTCTTCGCCTCTCCCCGCGTACGGGGAGAGGCCGGACGAGGGAGTGAATCAGCCTGCGTCCCTTACTCAACGGCCCCACCACCGGAGATTCCCCACGTGACGCCCATCATGATCGCTGCCCTCGGATTGCTGATGGTCGCCACCGCGTTTCTGTCGGGACTGTTCGGCATGGCGGGCGGGCTGATCCTGATCGGCGTGCTGCTGGCGCTGATGCCGCTGCCGACCGCGATGGTGCTGCACGCGATCACGCAGATGGCCTCGAACGGCTGGCGCGCGTTCCTGTGGCGCGCGCATATCCGCTGGCGGCCGGTCGCGAACTATATGGTCGGCGCTGCCGTCGCGCTGGCGGCCTGGTCGATCACGCGCTACGTGCCGGATAAGCCGATGGCGCTGCTGCTGCTCGGCATCACCCCGTTCATGGCGCGGCTGTTGCCGTCGAACATCAAGCCGGATCCCGACCGTCTCTGGCAGGGCACCGTCTATGGCACGATCTGCATGGGCTTGATGCTGATGACCGGCGTCTCGGGCCCGCTGCTCGACACCTTCTTCCTCGGCGGCGATTTCGGCCGGCGCGAGAAGGTCGCGACCAAGGCGATGTGCCAGCTCGTCAGCCATTTCACCAAGCTGGTCTATTTCGGCGGCATCATCGACCAGGCCGCGAGCCTCGATCCCGTGCTCGCCGGCGTCGCCATCCTTGCCTCGATGCTCGGCACCACGCTGGCGCGCCGCATCCTCGAAGCCATGACCGACCAGCAATTCGTGGCCTGGTCGAACAAGCTGATCACCACCATTGCCTGCTACTACATCGCCTATGGCGGCTGGCTCATGGTTCGCACGCCAGTGCTGGCCGCCTTCGACAAGGGAGGTTTGCAATGAGCTGTAGCGCCGATCCGCTGGTGCTGGACTTCGTCGAATGGGTCGCGCGCGAGCCGCGCGCCTATGCCGAGGTGATCGCGACCTGGAAAACCTCGTGCCCGCGCCTCACCATCTGGGAAGACGCCACTGAGCGCGGCTACGTCGCGCGCGAGACGCTGCCCGGTCTCGGGCTGGTGATCGCGGTGACGGAGGGCGGCGAGAAATTGCTGCGAACCAACGGGCGCTAACTCTCGCCACATCGTCATTGCGAGCGTCAGCGAAGCAATCCAGAATGTCGCCGCGGCGGCAGGCTGTTGCTTCGTCGCAACAGCTCCTCGCAATGACGGAGCCAGTGGAGGCGCCTTTGTCACTCAAACTCTTCGAACTCGTCGGCACCGACGCCTCGCGTCCCTTCAGCCCGTATTGCTGGCGCACACGGATGGCGCTGGCGCACAAGGGCCTTGCGGCGGAATCGCTGCCCTGGCGCTTCACCGAGAAGAGCGCGCTCGCGCCGCACGGGTCGGAGAAGGTTCCGGTGCTGCTGCACGATGACGAGCCCGTGGTCGACTCCTGGACGATCGCGACCTATCTCGAGGACAATTTCCCGGACCGTCCGTCGCTGTTCGGCGGCGAGGGCGGCCGCGCCATGGCGCGCATGATCAACGCCTTCGGCGACATCGCCATCGTCGGCGGCATCTTTCCGCTGATCGTTGCCGACATCCCGAAGAATCTCGCCGAGATCGACGCTGCCTATTTTCGCAAGTCGCGCGAGGCGCGCTTCGGCGGCAAGAGCCTGGAGGAGGTCATGGCGAGCCGCGATACTGCCGTGGTCGCCTTCCGCAAGTCGCTCGAGGTGATGCGCCAGGCGTTGAAGAAGCAGCCCTATCTCGGCGGCGAGGCGCCGAACTACGCCGACTACATCGTGTTCGGCGGTTTCCAGTGGGCGCGCGTGGTGAGCCCGTTCAAGCTGCTTGAGGCGGACGATCACGTTCATGCCTGGCGCGAAAAGCTGCTCGATGCGTTCGACGGCATGGCGCGGAAATCGCTGGGGCATGAGGTGTAAGGCACGGTCTTTCCGACGTCGTCCCCGCGAACGCGGGGATCCATACCGCGTGATTTATTCGAGCGCGGATGGTCGAAGTACCGGACGACCAGTCTTCGCCAAACCTCTCCCTGTGATTATGGGTCCCTGCGTTCGCAGGGACGACAGGGAGGGTGCGGTGATCCTCTCGCGGTTAACGAGCCGCCGCGCTCGCTTCCGCCGCCGCCTTGCGCAAGCACTCCCGGCACAGGCAGTCTTCGCCCTCGACCGGCATCGGCAGCTTCGCGGTTTCCTCCGCGCACCAGCAGGTGCCCGAGAGGTCGCAGCCGAACTCGGTGCCGCAGCGCGCGCAGGCGAGGCGGCGCGGTTCCGGCGGTGAGGATTCTTTCGGATTTGTCATGATTTACGTCGAAGCTTCGCCGTGATTTTCATGTCGGGTTCATCGGTCGCTGCGGTATATTAGGCGTCGCGCGCGGACTCCGAAAGCGGCTCCCGGCACGCGAAGGACAAATCGATGGCCCGCGATTCGCAAGCCGCGCTCGTCGCGCTCAACCGTTTTGGCTTCGGCGCCCGCGGCGGCGCCTCGGGCGATCTCATCAACGCAGCCTCCGATCCGCGCGGTTTCGTGAAGGCAGAGCTGGTCCGTGCGAGCGGGGTGCTGCTGGAGGCGCCCGGTCTGCAATCGACCCAGCAACTCGGGCAGGCCGTCTTCGCCTATCAGGATCAGGTCAGGCAGGCGCGCGAAGCGGCGAAGGCCGCCGCGCCCGCCGAGACCCCGCCGCCTGCGCCGACCGAACAGAAGCCCGGGCTCCGCCGCAATCTCTCGCTGAATGCGGCAGCAACGGAGGTCGCCGGCCAGATGACGGAGGCCAAGCCGGCGGACAACAAGCCGGCGGACAATGCGGCAAGGCCGGACGCGATGCAGCCCAACGCCGCCGCGCCGCCGGCCGCAAAGCCGGCACCTCAGCCGCTCAACGTGATTCAAAAGACCTTCCGCTCCGAGGCGCTGGCGCGCCTGCAGCGCGCGACGCTGGCCACCTGCGGCTTCACCGAGCGCCTCGTCGCGTTCTGGTCCAACCATTTCTGCATTTCCGCGACGAAGGGCGAGCTGGCGCGGATCTGGGCCGGCGCGTTCGAGCGCGAGGCGATCAGGCCGCATGTGCTCGGGCATTTTGCCGACATGCTGAAAGCGGTCGAGCAGCATCCGGCGATGCTGTTCTTCCTCGACAATCAGCAATCGCTCGGGCCGGATTCGCGCGCAGGCCAGAATCGCAAGCGCGGGCTCAACGAAAATCTCGCGCGCGAGATCATGGAGCTGCACACGCTCGGCGTCGGTGGCGGCTACACGCAGGAAGACGTCACTTCGCTCGCGCGCATCATCACCGGCTGGACCTTTGCCGGAAGGCAGGGGCAGCTCGGCACACCCGGCTCCTTCGTGTTCAACACCAATGCGCACCAGCCTGGCGCACAGATGCTGCTCGGCAAGAGCTACGAGGCGACGGGCCTGGCGCAAGGCGAAGCCGCGCTCGCTGACATCGCGCGCCATCCGTCGACCGCGAATTTCATCGCCACCAAGTTCGTCCGCCATTTCGTCGCCGACGATCCACCGCCGGGATTGGTGGCGCGGCTGCGCGAAATCTTCGCCAAGACCGACGGCGACCTCAAGGCGCTTGCCGCGGCACTGGTCGATTCCGACGAGGCGTGGAAGGCGCCGCTGACCAAGATGCGCTCGCCCTATGATTTCCTGGTGGCGAGCGGCCGGCTGCTTGCGCGCGTGCCGGAGGATCCCGGCGCCTATCTGAACAATCTCAATTTGCTGGGACAGCCGCTGTGGTCGCCGGCCGGCCCCAATGGTTTCCCCGATACCAGCGCCGCGTGGGCCGCGCCCGAGGGCATGAAGCTGAGGCTCGATATCGCCGCGCAGATGGGCGCACGGCTCGGGCCCAACATCGATCCGCTGGATCTGCTGGAGTTCGCAGCGGCGGATGCGGCCTCGATCGAAACGCGCCGGACCATCGAGCGCGCGGAGTCGCGCCAGCAGGCGCTGGCGCTGCTGCTGATGTCGCCGGAAATGCAGAGGAGGTGACGATGGACTGCACCGAGAACCGGCTGCTCACCTCGCGCCGCGGTCTCCTGCTTGGCGGCGCCTCGTTCGCAGCCTGGGCCTACCTGCCGAAATTCGCGCGCGCCGCCGATGGGCGCGATCCCAGGCTGATCGTGGTGATCCTGCGCGGCGCGCTCGACGGTCTCTCGACCGTTGCGCCGATCGGCGATCCCGATTATGCCGGCCTGCACGGCTCGATCGCGCTCAGTTCTGACGGCGCGCATCCCGCGATCATGCTGGATTCCTTCTTCGCGCTGCATCCCGCAATGCCGGAGTTTGCGCGCATGTATCGCGACAAGCATGCCTCGGTGATTCACGCAGTGGCGACGCCCTATCGCGACCGCTCGCATTTCGACGGCCAGGACGTGCTCGAAAGCGGCTATGCCGGACCGGGCCGCGTGCAGTCCGGCTGGCTCAACCGCGCCCTCGAAGCGCTGCCGCGCGGCGAGCGCGTATCGAGCGCTCTTGCAGTCGGGCCCACCACGCCGCTGGTGCTGCGCGGCAACGCGCCGACCGTCGGCTGGGCCCCGGTGGCGCTGCCGCAGGCCGATGACGACACTGCGATGCGCCTCGTCGATCTCTACCGTCATCGCGATCCCGCGCTGGCGATGGCCTTGTCGCAAGGCCTTCAGCTCGACAAGGCCGCGAGCGGGGACGACATGAAGCCGAAACCGGGCAATGCGGTGGCGCAGATGCGCCAGGTCGCGCGCGGCGCGGCCAAGCTGATGGCGGCGGACGACGGCCCGCGCATCGCCGCGCTCGCCTTCGATGGCTGGGACACGCATGCCAATGAAGGCGGCCCGGTCGGTCGTCTCGCCTTCTTGCTCGGCGGGCTCGATGGCGCACTCGCCGAATTCCAAAGCGGTTTGGGGGAGCGCTGGCGCGACACCGTCGTCGTCGTCGCCACTGAATTCGGCCGCACCGCGCGCATCAATGGCACCGACGGCACCGATCACGGCACCGGCACGATCGCGCTGCTCGCCGGCGGCGCCGTGAAAGGCGGCCGCGTCATCTCCGACTGGCCGGGGCTCAAGCTCGCGAACTTGTATGAAGCTCGCGATCTCAAGCCGACCACCGATCTGCGCTCCGTGATCAAGGGCGTGCTGCAGGGCCAGTTCGGCCTGTCCGATCGCGTGCTGGCCGAGACGGTGTTCCCGGATAGTGCGGGAGTACGGCCGATGAAGGGATTGGTCGCCTAACCCCACGCGCCGTCATTCCGGGCCTGCGCCTTGCGGCGCATCCCGGAATGACGAGATAATGGTGCAGCATCAGGAGAACCATCCCCATGTACATCGCCATGAACCGCTTCCGTGTCGCCAAGGGCTCCGAGGCCGCTTTCGAGCAGGTCTGGCTCGGCCGCGATACGCATCTGGACAAGGTGCCGGGCTTCGTCGAATTCCATCTGCTGCGTGGACCCGAGCTCGAGGACCACACGCTCTATGCCTCGCACACCGTATGGGCGAACCATGCCGCGTTCGACGCCTGGACCAAGTCCGAAGCGTTTCGGGCCGCGCACCACAAGGCAGGCGACAACAAGCCGCTTTATCTCGGCCATCCCCAGTTCGAAGGCTTTGAGGTGATGCAGACCGTGGGACGCGGCACGAAATAACACGCCGCGCCTCGAACGTCAGCCCAGCGTGATCTTGTCGATCTCCGCCATCTCATCCGCGCTGAGCTTCCAGGCGATCGCCTTGACGTTCTGCTCGATCTGCTCGACACGGGTGGCGCCGGCGATCACGCTGGACACCTGCGGGCGGGCGGCGAGCCAGGAGAAGGCGAGCTCGAGCATGCTGTGACCACGGGCCTTGGCGAAGGCCTGGAGCTTTTCGACGATGTCCTCGTTGCGCGGCGTGACGTAGCGGTCGCGCAGCCGCTCAACCTTGCCGAAGCGGGTATCATCGGGCGCGGCCTCGCCCTTCCGGTACTTGCCGGTCAGAAGTCCGCTGGCGAGCGGGAAGAACGGCAGAAGGCCGAGCTTGTACTCCTGCGCCGCCGGCAGCAGGTCCTTTTCGATGTCGCGCACCAGGAGGCTGTATTCGTCCTGGCACGACACGAAACGGCTGACATTCATCGCGCGCGCGACGTACTCGGCTTCAGCGACGCGCCAGGCCGGAAAGTTCGAATTGCCGATGTAGCGGACCTTGCCCTGGCGGACGAGATCGTCGAGCGCGCGCAGGCTCTCCTCGATCGGCGTCAGCGGGTCATAGTCATGTTGCTGGTAGAGATCGATGTAGTCGGTCTTGAGCCGCTTCAGGCTCGCTTCGACCGCGTCCATGATATAGCGGCGCGAGGCGCCCTGCTTGGTTCCGTCCTCCGCCATCGGCTTGGAATATTTCGTCGCCAGCACGATGTCCTTGCGGCGGTCGCCCAGCACGGCGCCAAGCACGTTCTCCGAGCCGCCCATGTTCGAATAGATGTCGGCCGTGTCGAACAGCGTGATGCCGAGATCGAGCGCGCGATGGATCACCTTGCGCGAGGTCTCCAGATCCGTGCGCTGGCCGAAATTGTTGCAGCCGAGCCCGACCGCGGACACGCGAAGACCGGAGGCGCCGAGATTGCGAATTTCCATGGGAGATCCTGTCAGAGAGAGCGGCCACTCATTGTGACCATCGTGCGCCGCAGCAGCAAGGCGCGCGCCGCGCTGCTGCCATGCTGACAAGGCGGACAAAAAAATGCGGCCCCTGTCAGACGCGGCGACTGACGGGGACCGCTTGGGGCGCTTGATCGGTGACGGGGGGCCTGATCAGACGCAGGTGCAGCGTAGTCCCGCTATGTTACGCGCCGGTGACAGCGGGAGTTATCCACAGGGTGCGGGCGGGGATCAGAACAGCTTGCGATAGACGATGAAACCGGACCGCTCCGCGACCTTGTCATACAGGCGCTGTGCCGTGAGATTGGTCTCGTGCGTCTGCCAATAGACGCGCGGCGATCCCGCCAGTTTCGCTCGCTCATACACGCCGTGGATCAGCGCCGAGGCGACACCCTTGCCGCGCGCGGCCTCCAGCGTGAACAGATCCTGCAAATAGCAGGACGGCTCGATCGCGGTGGTGCTGCGATGAAACAGGTAGTTCGTCATGCCGAGCAGCTTGCCGCCGCTCTCGGCGACCAACCCATGTACCGGCTCATAGGCATCGAAGAAACGCTGCCACGTCATCGCAGTGATCTCGCCCGCCAGCGCGGTCGGGCCGGAGCGGCCGTAGAAGGCGTTATAGCCGTCCCACAGCGGCAGCCATTGATCGTAGTCCTGCCTGGTGACGGCGCGAATGGTGAGCGACATGTGGAATTCCTGCGATCGATGGGACGTCCTTCATACGTGATGACGGGCGTGCCGATCAATCGCCAGTCGCATCACTCCGCGGCGCGCAGATGCCGGATCAGCCTGCGGCCCGTGGGATCGCGCAGCGAGCGGTAGTAGTCGGCGCGCGAGGGCGCGTCGGTGTGGCGGACGAGGTCGGTCACCGGCGTGTAGCTGAGCATGCGTCCGCCGTCGGGCAGCGCGGCGCAGACGAAGCGCAGCACCTCGCCGTTGCGCAAGGCGATGTTGATCGGCGTGGCATCGCCGATGCGCACCATCTCCATGCGCTGCGCGATGAAGGTGCCGAGCTCGTCTTCGGGCAGCTCGAACGCGCCGGTGTCGCGGCCGTGATACATCAGGGCGATGAAGGGCGGCTTGCCGTCGGCGATCTCGTCCGGCACCGCAAAATAATCGCGGAAGGCGCGGTTGATGAACTCGGCCCGCGTCTCGGCATCGAGCAGCACGATGCCGATATCGACCTGGTCGAGCGCGGCCGACAGCCGTGCCGCCGTGGCGTGGCTCCGGCGCTCGGCCGCGACCGTGCCGAGCAGCCGCTCGCGCATCAGGCCGGTGATGCCGGCGGTGGCGGCAGTCGTGATCGCCAGCAGGCCGAACTGGACCAGATCGGTGGTGGTCAAGCCGGAAACGCCGTGGCGGCCGAGGAGGAGCAGCGCCGCGCCGATCACCGCGACGGCCGCGCTGGTGACGGCGGAGGCGAGACCCGACAGTGCGCCGGCGAGCGCCACGATGCCGACGAGCAGCGGCGCGGGCGAGGCCGTGGGGATGAAGCGATCGAAGTGCATCGCCAGCAGCAGGGTTGCTGCCGTCAGCACCGGACCGGAGATCGCACGCCATCCGAACCGCATGGACCCGTCTCGCTCCTCCCGAACGAGGTAACGTCGCAACACTGACTGATCGTTGCGCCACCGCGATACGTTTTCCCGCCGTGTGTTTAAGGCCCGCTTGCGTGCAAGCTTCAGGTTTTCGGATGATTTTAGACCAAGTGGGCGTGCTTGAGGGGCTGTTGCAGCGCAGGCGCATTCAGCGTCGAAATCCCCGGGCCCTTGCGCGTGACGACAATCAACAGCGACGCCGCGACCAAAATGGCCGCAGTCAGTGCGATTGCAACGACTACCACGGGTGATTTCATCGACGTCCTGTCGCGATGCCTGAAGGCACGGGCCACGCGGCGCCTTGAAGGCTGGACCAGGATGAAACGGGAATCAGACCGGCAGGCCCATCGCCATGGTCGCCTTGGTCGACAGCACCGTCAGGGTGACGATCAGGCACAGCGAGAGCGCGGCGACGGCGAGCGAGGCCACGACCGCGTTGGTCAGCCGGGAAGACGCGACGGTAGCGGGATGGCCCTGAAAGCCTGCCGTGCCGGACGCCCGTATCATGGTCTAAATCCTTCAACACGCGAGCGAATCACCCGCGACTTTCCACAATTTCCCAGTTTCAACCGGCAATATTGCGGCGGCTATCGCGCGGAAAATGGCGGGATTGCGGCGAATGTTACCTTTGTACCCGCTATTCGCCGGAGCGCAGGGCGCGCGCTCAGGCCCCGGCGGCAATGCTGGCGGGGTCCTCGACGTCGGCCGGCCGCCAGTCCATCGACACGAAGCCCGGCGCAGCTTCCACCCGCTTCAGCCAGTCGCGGATCGCCGGGAAGGCCTGGAGGTCGAAGTCGCAGCGGTCGGCGAGGTGGGTGTAGCCGTACAACGCGATGTCGGCGACCGTGAGCTGGCGCGCGGCGAAATAGGCGTTGGTCTTGAGGTGGTTCTCCATCACCTGGAGCGCGCCATAGCCGCGCTCCATCCAATCTTCCAGCGAGTGGGTCTGGAGGTCGCGGCCGCCCTTGACCAATGATAGCCAGAAATAGGCGGCGCCGATGTTCGGCTCCAGCGCGTGCTGCTCGAAGAACATCCATTGCAGCGCCTCGGCGCGGTCGATGCGGTTCTCGGGCGCGAGCGGTGTGCCGACGGCGACGTACCAGAGGATGGCGTTGGACTCGGCGAGAAAGCGGTCGTCGCCGACCTCGAGCAGCGGCACCTGTCCCGACGGGTTCTTGGTCAGAAAGTCCGGCGTGCGGCTCTCGCCGCGCAGAATGTCCACCTCGATCGCTTCGTAAGGCACGTTGAGCAGCGCCAGCGCAAGGCGGACCTTGTAGCTGTTGCCCGAGCGTTGCATCGAATAGAGCTTGTACATTCTGAGAATGATTCCGGAAGACGGGGACGCGCGTCGCTCGTTGCCGCGCGAAGCGGCTAAACAATGATGCCGATGCGAATCCGCCGCAAGGGCCGGCCAATAGAAAAACTCGAAATCCCTACCGCACTGCAGCGCCGCGGAAGATCATTTCCGCGCGACGATGCAAAATTAGATCACGCTTGCGTCAGCATGCGAGCGCTTGGCTCGCGCGATCGTGCGCAGGGTGAGCGATTGGGGAAGAGCGCTGTCATCAATCCAGTGCGCCGTCATGCCCGGGCTTGTCCCCGGGCGTCCACGTTCTTCGTGCCGCGCGGGCGAGGCGTGGATGGCCGGGACATAGGCGAGCGGAGAGCGACGCCGTCGTTCGGACGCCTATGCCCGGCCATGACGGAGCTTCAGCACGCCACACGCAAAATTGCTCCGAGGACAAGCCTTCCGGGATATGAGCGATTCGCGCGGTAAAGTTGCGGAAAATTGCTGGAAATCGCTGCTTGAACCGCTCCAGATCGGTAAGTTTTTCCGAGATCGGGCCGAAGTTTCTTGCGGCGCAGCGGCACACGTTTTAGGGTATCTCATTCCCACAATCAGAGTCGTGAGGCCCAGGGCTTTTCGACGCTTGTCAGGAGATGACGATGTCCTTCCTTGCCGCTGCGCTCGACCGTGTGAAGCCGTCCGCGACCATCGCGGTCACGGATAAAGCACGCGCGCTGAAAGCGGCGGGCCGCAACGTCATCGGTCTCGGTGCCGGCGAGCCCGACTTCGACACGCCCGCCAACATCAAGCTGGCGGCGATCCGCGCTATCGAGGCCGGCAAGACCAAGTACACCGCGGTCGACGGCATTCCCGAGCTGAAGGACGCGATCATCGCCAAATTCCAGCGCGAGAACGGCGTTGCCTACAAGCCGAACCAGATCATCGTCGGCACCGGCGGCAAGCAGGTGCTGTACAACGCGCTGATGGCGACCATCAATCCGGGCGACGAGGTGATCATTCCCGCGCCGTACTGGGTCAGCTACCCCGAGATGGTGGCGCTCGCCGGCGGCGAGCCGGTGCCGGTGGTCTGCACCGCCGCGACCGGCTTCAAGCTCCAGGCCGAGGCGCTCGAGCGCGCGATCACGCCGAAGACCAAATGGGTGATCCTGTGCTCGCCGTCGAACCCGACGGGAGCCGCCTACACGCGTTCGGAACTGAAGGCGCTCACCGACGTGCTGGTGAAGCATCCCCACGTGTGGGTGATGACCGACGATATGTACGAGCATCTCGTCTATGACGACTTCCAGTTCACCACGGTCGCGCAGGTCGAACCGAAACTCTACGACCGCACGCTCACCGTGAACGGCGTGTCGAAGGCCTATTGCATGACCGGCTGGCGCATCGGCTATGCCGGCGGTCCCGCGCAGCTGATCAAGGCGATGTCGACCATCCAGTCGCAGTCGACCTCGAACCCGTCCTCGATTGCGCAATGGGCCGCGGTGGAAGCTCTGAACGGTCCGCAGGACTTCATCCCCGCCAACAACAAGGTGTTCAAGGAGCGGCGCGACCTCGTCGTCTCCATGCTCAACCAGGCCAAGGGCATCGAATGCCCGCGTCCCGAGGGCGCCTTCTACGTCTATCCGTCCTGCGCGGGCACGATCGGCAAGACCGCGCCGTCGGGCAAGGTGATCGACAATGACGAGACCTTCGTCACCGAGCTCCTTGAGACCGAAGGCGTCGCGGTGGTGCAGGGTTCGGCCTTCGGCCTCGGCCCGGCGTTCCGCATCTCCTACGCCACCAAGACCTCGGACCTCGAAGACGCCTGCAAGCGCATCCAGCGCTTCTGCGGTAATTTGCGCTGAGACTGTCGCAACGAGACTAGGAAAGGCCCGCTTCGTGCGGGCCTTTTTTATGCGTGTTCGATAAGTGGAGTCGGATGGACTATTGCTTGGGGCAGCATTGTGCCTTGCCCCTCACCCGGATCACGCCGGACGATGCTTCGCATCGCCGGGGCGATCCGACCTCTCCCCGCTGAAGAGCGGGGAGAGGTTGAAGAGCTCGGTGCTCATTGTTCGTTTGCTGCGTCAGGGGCGCACTGCTCTTGCACTCCCTCGCCCCGTTCTTACGGGGGCGGGACGAGCAAAGCTCGCCCTGAGAGGGTGGGGTGAGGGGCTCTCCCCACAAGTTCGATTCCAACCGCCTGCGATCTGGCACCCACAACGCACTTGTGGCATAGACCATCGCGCAGCGTGCAGTGCGCCTTCTCTGCTCGCATCACTTCATCGCCGGAGACATTTCATGCGCCGTTCGTTCATCTTTGCCGGGCTCGCCGCCGCCAGCCTCGTTGCCTCCAGCGTGGGCGGCAGTGCGCAGCAGCGGATGGCGCGGGTGGGCGTGCTCGAATGCCGCGGCGGCGCCAGCGTCGGCTTCATCGTGGGATCGGTGACCCATCTCGGCTGCGTGCTGCGCGCCGACGGTCTGCCCGACGATCGTTACGTCGCAACCATCCGCAAAGTCGGTCTCGACATCGGCATCACCCAGGAGACCGCTTTGGCGTGGGGCGTGTTCGCGCCGGTTGACCGGCTCGGCCCCGGCGACCTCTCGGGCAATTATGCCGGTGCGCAGGGCAGCGCCTCGGTCGGCGTCGGCTTGGGGGGTAACGTGCTGGTCGGCGGCTCCAACAATTCGATCGCGCTCCAACCGCTCAGCGTGCAGGGCCAGGTTGGCCTCAACATTGCCGCCGGCCTCGAGAGCCTGGAACTTCGTCCGGGCCGTTGATCGCGCGCCGGGCGGGTGGTGCTGCTCCACCTCTTCCCAGCGGGAAGAGGTGGAACACCACCGTTAAGACTTGATCTAACCGACGACGCACCGCAGCGACGTTTGACGCTTGCCAAATCTCGGGGACGGGCAGAGCATCGGCGATTGCCGACCCAATCATGGGCCGAGCTCCACACCAAGGAGGCGGCGAATGGGACAAGACGTCAGAAGTCCCCGAGGTCCACGGTGCATCGCGCTGGTGGGCCCTTTCCAAAGCGGTAAAACCACACTTCTCGAAGCTATCTTGGCGCGAACGGGCGCAATCCCGCGCGCCGGCAGTGTCGACGCCGGAACTTCCGTCGGCGACGCCGCGCCAGAGGCCCGTCATCACAAGATGACCGTCGGGCTCACTGCCGCCACCACGAGTTTCATGGGCGACAGCTACACTTTCCTCGATTGTCCCGGTTCCGTCGAGTTTGCCCACGACATGCGCGCCGCGTTGCCCGCGGTCGATGCCGCGATCGTGGTCTGCGAGGCCGACGAGAAGAAGCTGCCGCAGCTTCAGATCATCCTGCGCGAGCTGGAGGAGCTGAAGATCCCGCGTTTCCTGTTCCTCAACAAGATCGACCGCGCGAGCCAGCGCATCCGCGAGTCGCTCGCAATGCTGCAGCCCGCCTCCCGCGTGCCACTGGTGCTGCGCCAGATCCCGATCTGGAAGGACGAACTGATCGAGGGCTTCGTCGATCTCGCGCTGGAACGCGCCTTCATCTATCGCGAGCACAAGGCTTCCGAGGTGGTCGCGCTCGAAGGCGGCAATCTCGATCGCGAGAAGGAGGCCCGCTTCTCGATGCTGGAGAAGCTCGCCGATCACGACGACGCGCTGATGGAGCAGCTGCTCGAAGACATCCAGCCGCCGCGTGATGCCGTGTTCGACGATCTCGCCCGCGAATTGCGCGAAGGGGTGATCTGCCCTGTGCTGTTAGGGGCAGCCGCGCGCGAAAACGGCGTATTGCGTCTGATGAAAGCGCTGCGTCACGAGGCGCCGGGAATAGCGGAGACCGCAAAGCGTCTCGGCGTTACCGAGACCAGGGACGCGCTCGGCTTCGTGTTCAAGACGCTGCATTCGCAGCATGGCGGCAAACTGTCATTGACGCGGCTGCTCGCCGGCCATCTCGACGACGGCGCCACGCTGCAATCCGCTTCCGGAGGAGCGGGCCGCATCTCAGGCATCCTCGCCGTCAACGGCGCCTACGACACCAAGCGTGCCACAGCCGAAGCCGGCGACACGGTGGCGCTCGCCAAGCTCGATCCGATCAAGACCGGCGACACGGTCTCGAGCGGCAAGACACCGCCTGCGGCGCTCGCGGTCTCGGAGCCGACGTCGCCGGTGCTCGCGATCTCGGTTGCGGCCACCGATCGCAAGGACGACGTCAAGCTCGGCCAGGCGCTGACGCGGCTGCACGAGGAGGATCCCTCGCTCGTCATCGTGATGAACGCCCAGACCCACGACACCGTGCTGTGGGGACAGGGCGAGATGCACTTGCGCGTCGCCAGCGAGCGGCTGCGCGACCGCTTCGGCGTCAAGATCACCTCGCATCCACCGGCCATCGGCTATCAGGAGACCATCCGCAAGCCGATCGTCCAGCGCGGCCGCCACAAGAAGCAGTCCGGCGGCCACGGCCAGTTCGGCGACGTCGTGCTCGACATCAGGCCGCTGCCGCGCGGCGAGGGCTTCAAGTTCGCCGAGAAGGTCGTTGGTGGCGCCGTGCCGCGCAACTACATCGGCGCGGTGGAAGAAGGTGTCGTCGACGGATTGACGCGCGGCCCGCTCGGTTTCCCCGTCACCGATTTGCAGGTGACGCTGACCGACGGCTCCTATCACAGCGTCGACTCTTCCGATCTCGCCTTCCGCACGGCGGCGCGGATCGGACTCAACGAGGGCCTGCCGCATTGTCAGTCAGTGTTGCTGGAGCCGATCCACGTGGTCGAGATCGTCTGTCCGACCGACGCCACCGCCAAGATCAACGCGATCCTGTCGGCGCGGCGCGGCCAGATCCTCGGCTTCGACACACGTGACGGCTGGAGCGGCTGGGACAGCGTCCGTGCCATGATGCCGGAAGCCGAGATCGGCGAACTGATCGTGGAGCTGCGCTCCGCCACCGCCGGCGCCGGCAGCTTCACCCGCACGTTCGACCACATGGCCGAAGTCACAGGCCGCGCCGCCGACCAGATCATCGCCGCGCATCAACACGCGGCGTGATCAAGCTGGCTTAGTCAGGGACGGCACTCTCACACCCTCTCCCCATCCTCATATGGGGATTTGTGAGTCAAGGCCTGTCGACTGGCTTGAGTGAGGTTGGTCGGGTGAGAGGGCGGCGCGCGG
>NZ_JAVAYO010000215.1:0-232 GCF_054863005.1 Bradyrhizobium sp. 25ACV | reverse complement strand
CAACATCACCAGCCTGGCCAGCAGCTTCGCCGTCTCCGACCACACTTTCTCAATGGCCGACAGCCCGTCGTGGGGCGGGCACCTCTACGCGGTCAGCGCGAGCATGGACGGTTTCACCGGGGACAATCCGGTCAAAGCCAGTGGCGTGACCCCTGGTCCCGGGTGGGGGTGCGACTCTGACCAGGTCGCGGCCTGGCGTTCTCCTGGCGGGCAGGTCAGCTTCGTGCCGTCG
>NZ_JAVAYO010000214.1:0-232 GCF_054863005.1 Bradyrhizobium sp. 25ACV | reverse complement strand
GCAGCCCCTGCGGAAAGCCGATATCGGCGCGCGCGATCAGCCAGGCCGGCAGCAGCCCGAGCAGGCCGATGCTGAACACCATGTGCCAGTTGAGGAGTTCGCAGGCTTCGCGCGTATCGGTCTCGAACACGTTCTGCATCATGGCCTTGTCGATCACCACGCCGTAGTTGGCGATGAAATAGCTGGCGCCTGCCGCACACAGGACGAGCACGATCAGGACCGGCTTGGCGAC
>NZ_JAVAYO010000213.1:0-232 GCF_054863005.1 Bradyrhizobium sp. 25ACV | reverse complement strand
CTACAACCCAAAGCTGTTCTGGGATTCAAAGAAGGGGGCAAAGGCGGCGTTGTTGCCGCCCGGGCCGAATGGGCCGGTGGGCGTGGTGTGGCTTGATCTGTCCAAGCCGCATTACGGCATCCACGGTACGCCCTCGCCTGAGACGATCGGCCGGGCGGAAAGCCATGGCTGCATCCGCCTGACGAATTGGGATGCGGCGCGGCTGGCCCTGATGGTGAAGCCGGGCACGCCC
>NZ_JAVAYO010000212.1:0-233 GCF_054863005.1 Bradyrhizobium sp. 25ACV | reverse complement strand
AGACGAAACGACGCACCCTGTCCTCGACAACTGCCCACCCCGTTTCGTCTCGGTCGCTGGCGCTCCCTCGCTCAACGTCCGAGAGGGGACGCGACGCAACCACCCGCCGGACGTTGAGCGAGCGAAGCGAGACGAAACGACGCAACCCGCCCCCGACAACTGCCCACCGCGTTTCGTCTCGGTCGCTGGCGCTCCCACGCTCAACGTCCGGAAGACGCCAACTCCGCCAGCAC
>NZ_JAVAYO010000211.1:0-233 GCF_054863005.1 Bradyrhizobium sp. 25ACV | reverse complement strand
TCGAAGAAGGCGGCCGCCAAGGCCAAGGTCTCGACCGTGCCCGGCTATCTCGGCGTCATCGAGGACGACAAGCACGCGGTCAGGATCGCCGACGAGATCGGCTATCCCGTGATGATCAAGGCGTCCGCCGGCGGCGGCGGCAAGGGCATGCGCATCGCGCATTCGACCTCCGAGGTTGCGGAAGGTTTCAACCTCGCCAAGGCCGAGGCCAAGGCCTCGTTCGGCGATGACCG
>NZ_JAVAYO010000210.1:0-234 GCF_054863005.1 Bradyrhizobium sp. 25ACV | reverse complement strand
AAGAAAACACCCTGGTGGTAGTGCCAGCGGTTTGCAGGAGGCAGCTCCTCGACTGTGTACGTATTCATAATGGTTTTTGCCAATGCCTCCGCGTACGTAAGAGGCGATTTTACAGCGATTGGTTGATCCATTGATCCCATCCCTTTCTTAATAAATTCCTTCCTCGCCAAATTTCTTCGCCAAACGATTCGCAAGCATGACCCAAACCAGCTTAGCAGCACCAATGAATTCTAC
>NZ_JAVAYO010000209.1:0-234 GCF_054863005.1 Bradyrhizobium sp. 25ACV | reverse complement strand
CTTTGATCCAAGTGAATATGAGCATACACAAAATGATGAAGATGCTTTAAAATCAAGCACTGAAGAACCAGCTGAACCGCCAAAGAAAAAAACAACTTTAAGAATATTAGATTAAAAATAATGGAGTAAGTGAATGGCTTTTGATTTAGTACAATATTTTGTTGAACAGATAGAAACTCAAAAGCCTGAGCTGCTAAAAGAGTATACAAAAGAAAAAACGCGAAAATATATCTC
>NZ_JAVAYO010000021.1:0-130576 GCF_054863005.1 Bradyrhizobium sp. 25ACV | reverse complement strand
GCCACTGCGCAGGGAAGGCCGGGATGCTCCGGTTGCCCTGTTACCCGCTATGCATGAAGCACACGCAATCTGCTCTTGGCATGGCGGTCCATGGGAGCCAACCGGCTCCCGGCCTTCCCTGCGCCCTCTTTCAATTGAGGGCGAAGCGATGAAGCAAAGCTCGGGCGAGATCAGCCGCGAGGACGCGAAGGCGTGTCTGTCGTTTGGATCAAGCGACCACCAATCTATCACCGTCACCCTGAGGTGCGCGCACTGCGGCGCGGCAGCGACGCAGAGCAAGCCTCGAAGGGCGACGGCCCGGCTGCACCAGTTCGGCCGTTCATCCTTCGAGGCTCCGCATGGGACGCGTTGTGTCCCATGCCTCGCACCTCAGGATGACGGAACGGATACTGTCAGTGCGGAGAGATTGCGGATGGCTTGACTTCGCGCTCCGGCGGACAAGCCGCTCGCAATGACGATGTTGATGAAGCTCTGCGCCAAACTCCGCTCTCGTGCCCCGGACGCTGCGCAGCGCCACTTCGGCGGTGCGCTGCAGAGCCGGGGCCCATCTATGAGCGAGCGCGCGGCTTCCTGGGTCCCGGCTCTGCGCAGCAACGCCAAGAGCGTTGCAGCGCGTCCGGGACACGAGACTGACAAGCTCCCTCCCCCAACCCTCTCGCATCGGCGACGGGCCTTGTAACAAAGTCGTCATGCAGCGAAACTAAACGAAGCTGGGGGCCGCGGATTGCGGCCGAGCCGCCTCGCAGGGAGATTTCGATGCGCCGTTCACTGGTGTTGCTGTCCGCCGGACTGACAGTGCTATCCACCGGATTTGCGTCCGCCCAGAACAACACGCCCCGCAATCTGATCCTGTTCATCCCGGACGGTCTGCGCGCGCTGAAGGTCAATCCCGACACGGCACCTGCCATGGCCGAAATCCGCGACAAGGGCGTCAACTTCAAGAATTCGCACTCGCTGTTCCCGACCTTCACCATGGCCAACGGCTCGGCGATGTCGACCGGTCACTATCTCGGCGATACCGGCGTGTTCTCCAACACGATCTGGACCAACTACACCTCCGTCCCGGCCGGCGACACCGTGGTTCCCTTCATCGAGAACGACGCCGTGCTCGGTGACATCGACGAGCATTTTAAGGGCAACTACCTCAACGAGGACACCATCCTGAAGCTGGCCCGCGACAAGGGGTTCAGCACCGCCGCGCTGGGCAAGGTCGGTCCGACCTATCAGTTCGACCACACCGACAAGCCCGAAAAGGCCGGCCTGCATTCGATCGTGTTCGACGACGCCACCGGCGGCAAGAACGGCGTGGCGCTGTCGGACGAGGTGAAGGACGCGCTCACCAAGGCCGGCCTGCCCACCACCACGCCACCGCGCGGCGACAATTCCAAGGCGGGCGATGCCAAGACGCCGGGCACGACCGCCGCCAACGTCGCGCAGCAGGCCTATTTCGCCGACGTCGCCGCCAAGGTGGTGCTGCCGATGTTCAAGGCGCGCAACAAGCCGTTCGTGCTGGTGTTTTGGTCGCGCGACCCCGATGGCAGCCAGCACAACACCGGCGACAGCCTCAACCAGATCATGCCCGGCATCAACGGTCCGACCTCGATGGCCGGTATCAAGAACGCCGACACCAACCTTGCCCAGCTTCGCAGGGCGCTGGACGAACTCGGGCTTGCGGCCTCGACCAACATCATCGTCTCCGCCGACCACGGCTTCTCCACCATCTCCAAGGAGAGCAAGACCAGCCCCTCGGCCAAGGTCAGCTATGACGACACGCCGAAGGACTTCCTGCCGATGGGCTTCCTGGCGCTCGACCTCGCCAAGGCGCTCGACCTGCCGCTGTTCGATCCCAACGACAAGAACGCGAAGATCGAGGGCAACAAGCATCCCAAGGCCGGCAATGGCGTGCTTGGCAAGGATCCGGAAAAGCCCGACCTCGTCGTCGCCACCAATGGCGGCTCGGACCTCGTCTATCTCCCGAACAAGGACAAGAAGCTGGCGGCCAAGACCATCAAGGCGCTGCTCGCGCAGGACTACGTCTCCGGCCTGTTCGTCGAGGACTCGCTCGGCCGCTTCCCCGGCACCCTGCCGCTGTCGAGCATCAATCTGCGCGGCAAGGCGGCGACGCCGACGCCGTCGATCGTCGTCAACTTCCGCTCCTACGCCAGCAATTGCGGAGAGGCGCCGACCAACTGCTCGGTGCAGGTCGCCGACACCGTGCTGCGCCAGGGCCAGGGCATGCATGGCAGCTTCAGCCGCGGCGACACCATGAACTTCATGGCGGCGATCGGCCCGGACTTCAAAGCCGGCTTCGTCGACGAGCTGCCGGTCAGCAATGCCGACGTCGGCATGACGGCCGCCCGGCTGATGGGCCTAAGCGCGACACAGAAAGGAGACCTGGCCGGCCGCGTGATGTCGGAAGCCATGCCCAACGGCACCGTACCGAAGGCTTATGCCGGCACAATGAAGTCCAAGCCCGCGGAGGGCGGCCTGACCACCGTGCTGAACTTCCAGCGCGTCGGCAGCCAGCGCTATTTCGACTCCGCCGGTTTCCCCGGCCGCACGCTGGGGCTCGAGGTGGACCATCTTGGGATGGGGACCGGCAAACAAAAAACGGCGGGGAAGTAACCCCGCCGCTTCGCTCGCGCCCCGCAAGGGGCGCGAGAATATCTTGGCTCGTTACATGCCGATGTCGAACACGTTCGGCAATTGGCCCGCCAGGGGCAGCGCGGTGGCGCCGAGGAAGGTCGCCACCATCGCCATCAGGCGGCGGTTGTTGTGGCGCTTGCCGCGCATCTGGCCGGCGATCCACTCCAGCATCTCGCTGTTGACCTTGGAGGCATAGGACGGCGCCCAGCTCTCGATGTCGGTGTCAGCCGACAGCGCGACGCTGCGCGGCGGCACCTTCAGGCCCGAGGCGCTTGCGGCATAGTGGGCAACCGCCTTGGCGAGCAAATCATCGAAGCGGCCGCCATCGGTGCGTTCGGTCGCGGCCTCGTTGATCGCGAACAGGACCTCGGCCTCGGTGCGGCTGACCGGCTGGTCGTTGACGGCGGTGGCGGTGAGGATGCGCGTGCACCAGGCGGTGTCATCGGCATCGAGCGAGCGGGAGAAATGGACCCGGCCCTTGGTGGTCGGGCCTTCGCCCGTGATCACGCCGTCGCGCACGATGGAGAGTGCATGGGCCGCGGTATCGCGGCAGGACGGTTCAAGGGACGGCGAGTCAGCAGATTTAGGCGCAGCGGCAGACATAGTTCACTTCCAGATTTCTTCTGATCGGCCAGCATTTTCATGCCGGCGTAAAGGGGTGGTTAACGATTCGATACAGGGATCGCGACTTTTTCGAGATGGTTGCCAATTGGTCGCTGTCAGGACCATTTTGGTTCTAAGACGCGCCGGGCGAGCGTGATGGAAGTCATAAAAGGCATTATCGCGGCGAGCGAGACCGTGCGACCCCGGATGGAGCTGTTTCGCCGCAGGTGCCGCCGTAACAATAAGTTGCTAGAAAATCAGCCCTTCAAGGAAGGAATTCACATTTTACTTGAACTGGTTCAGTTGGCGTTCACTTGGCGTTGTAAGACCCCTATAATGAGGGGGACGGCCAGAGACAAATTCTCCAGTATATTCAATGCGATGAGGTAGAACCATGACACTTCCGATCGGCACCACCGCACCCGACTTCGAAGCCGAGACCACCGAAGGGAAGATCAAGTTCCACGACTGGATCGGCAACAGCTGGGCGCTCTTGTTCTCGCACCCCAAGGACTTCACGCCGGTTTGCACGACCGAGCTCGGCGCGCTCGCCAAGCTGAAGCCGGAATTCGACAAGCGCGGCGTCAAGCTGATGGGCCTCTCGGTCGATCCGGTCGACCGCCATGCCAAATGGTCGGAAGACATCAAGGAGACGCAAGGCGCGGCCCCGAACTATCCGATGATCGGCGACACTGATTACAACGTCTCGAAGCTGTACGGCATGCTGCCGGCCGCGATCTCGGGCGATCCCCTCACCCGCACCGCCGCCGACAACCAGACCGTCCGCAACGTCTTCATCATCGGCCCGGACAAGAAGATCAAGCTGGTGCTGGTCTATCCGATGACGACGGGCCGGAACTTCCAGGAGATCCTGCGCGTGATCGACTCGCTGCAGCTCACCGCCAAGCATCGCGTCGCGACGCCGGCCGACTGGAACCAGGGCGAGGACGTGATCATCGCAGGCTCAGTCTCCAACGACGAGGCCAAGACGATCTATCCGCAGGGCTGGAAAGAGCCCAAGCCCTACATCCGCATCGTGCCGCAGCCTAAGTGACTTTTCGCGGTCGCGGATAGCGACCGCAAAAAGTCATCCCGGGGCGATGCGTCAGCATCGAACTATGGTGCGCGATTGCGCACCTGAGGATCTCGAGATTCCAGGTTCGGCTCTGCGAGCCGCCCCGGAATGACGCCGTGAATTTCGAGCCCTGCTTTACGCCGCGCGCACCCGGTCCAGAAAACCGTCGACCTCGGCCTTCAGATGCAGGCTCTCGCCCGACAGCGCCTGGGCTGAGGCAAACATCCGGCTCGAGGTCTCGCCGGTCTCGCTGGCGCCCTTGGCGGCGTGGCGGACATTGACGGCGACATCGGCCGTGCCCGAGACCGCCGCGCGAACGCTTGCGACGATGTTGTGGGTCGCGCTTTTCTGCTGCTCGACCGCAGCCGAGATCGAGCCGGCGATGCCGCTGATGCGCTCGATGGTCTGGCCGATCGCCTTGATGGCGACGACCGATTCCTCGGTCGCAAGCTGCATGCTGGCGATCTGGTTCGAGATCTCGTCGGTTGCCTTGGCGGTCTGGCCGGCCAGCGTCTTGACCTCCTGGGCCACCACCGCGAAGCCGCGACCGGCATCGCCCGCACGCGCGGCCTCGATGGTGGCATTCAGCGCCAACAGGTTGGTCTGCTCGGCGATCGAGGTGATCAGCTTGACGACGTCGCCGATGCGCGCGCCCGCCTCGGAAAGCTGCGCGATGCGCTGATCGGTCGCCTCGGCCTGCTGCACCGCCTCGGCGGAAATCTGGTTGGATTCCTGCACGCGACGCGTGATCTCGGAGATCGATTGGGACAGCTCGTCCGAGGCCGACGCCGCCGAACGCACGTGCTCGGAGGCGTTTTCGGACGCGCCCGCCGACTGCGCCGACAGGTCGGCCGTGGAGCGCGCGACGTCGGTGAGCTGCCGCGCGGCGCGCTCGAACTCGCCTGACGAGGCCAGCACCTTGTCGAGGATGCCGCCGACGCTGCCGCGGAACTCCTCGACGAAACCGCGCAGGTCTGATTTGCGCTGCGCGGCCGCCGCGGCCGTGGCTGCCGCCTGCTCGCCGCGCATGCGCGCCCGCTCCAGCGAATTGCTCTTGAACACTGCGACCGTGCGGGCGATCTCGCCGATCTCGTCGGCGCGATCCTCGCATTCGATCGCAACGTCGCTCTGGCCGTTGGCAAGCGCGGTGAGCGAGCGCGTGACCGAGGTGAGCGGCCGGGTGATACGGCGGACGACCAGCAGGGTCAGGACCAGCACCAGAAGCGCGGCAAGTCCGGCGGCCGCCGCCATGCTCTCGATCGCCTGGGCCAGCATGCTCTCGTACTGGGCCATGGGGATGCCGACATAGAGAATGCCGACGACCTTGCCGGCCGCATCCGCGATCGGGAAATAGGCGGTCATGAACGATTTGCCGAACAGCGTGGCCGGCCCCTTATAGGCCTCGCCACGGCGCAGCGGCGCCTGCCCCGGATGATCGGCGGCGAGCTGGGTACCGACGGCGCGGTCGCCATTTTCCTTTTTCACGTTGGTGGAGCGTCGCACGAACTGCCCGCTCGTATCGTCGAACACGAACAGGGTCGCATTGCCGCCGACATAGGACACCGCGCGATCGACGATGGCGTGATCCCTAAAGTCAGGCATTGTGGGGATCTCGGCGCGCGCCACCGTGCCGTCCTTCATCGTGATCTTGGCGGCCGGAACGGTCTCGGTAAAGGCCAGTGCCAGCGTGCGCAGATTGACCTCGATGTCGCGCAAGGCGCGATCGTTGAAGGCGGACGTCAGCGACCAATAGCCGGCGCCGACCACGAGCGCGGTGTTCATGGCGATCAGCAAGACGGCGCACAGGACCGCCTTGGTGCCGAGCTTGAATTGCGGCAGGAGTTTTGCCGTCGAAAGATTGGACATGGATGGAACTACCCCCGTAATTCCTGCATATTCATGCAGTCCGATTACGGTCCCATTAACGACGGTTCACACCGCCGCACGCGGCGTGCTTTCCAGAGTGTAAACGAGGACTCCCCTGACCACGCCGAGCGCGCCTGTCATCGTCTGGTTTCGCGATGACCTTCGCCTGTCCGACCATCCCGCCCTCCATGCTGCCGTGAAAACCGGTGCGCCGGTGGTCTGCCTCTATGTGCTCGACGGGGCCGCCGGGCGCCCGCCCGGCAGCGCAGCGCGCTGGTGGCTGGCGCAGTCGTTGCGGGCGCTTGGCGCCGAGATTGCCACGCGCGGCGGATCGCTGATCCTGCGCAGGGGACCGGCGGCCAAGGTCGTCGCAGAATTGGCCCGCGAAAGCGGTGCCCGCGCCGTCTACTGGAATGGAATTGCGCAGGCGCCGCATCAGGCGGTTGAGCGGCAGCTCGAAGCCGCACTGGCAAAGCTTGGCATCGACTCGCAAAGCTTCCCCGGCGATCTCCTCGTCCCACCCTCGGCGATCCGCAACAAGGACGGCCGGGGCTTGCGCGTATTCACGCCGTTCTGGCGGCGCGTGCTGTCGCTCGGCGATCCACCCAAGCCCTTGCCTGCGCCGAAGCAGCTGCGCCCTGGTCCAAAGATCGCCAGCGATCGGCTTGAAAGCTGGCAGCTCGAGCCGACCAGCCCGGATTGGGCGGGCGGCCTGCGCGAGACATGGACCCCGGGCGAAGCCTCCGCGCGGGCCCGCCTGCGCGACTTCCTCAAGCACACCGCGCGCCGCTATGTCGGCGATCGCGACCGGCCGGATCGGGACGGCACCTCAAGCCTGTCACCGCATCTGCGCTTCGGCGAACTCAGCCCGCGCCAGGTCTGGCACGCGGCGCGCTTCGCCGCGGATGAAGATCCGGCGCTCGGGCCGGGCATCGACAAATTCCTGAGCGAGCTCGGCTGGCGCGAATTCTGCCGTCACCTGCTCCACGATCATCCGGACCTCGCGAGCGAAAACCTGCAGACGAACTTCGACGGCTTCCCCTGGAAACGCGATCCCAAGGCGCTCGCCGCCTGGCGGCGCGGCCGCACCGGCTATCCGATCGTCGATGCCGGTCTGCGCGAGCTCTGGCACACCGGGGTGATGCACAACCGGGTCCGGATGGTGGTGGCGTCGTTCCTGGTCAAGCACCTCTTGATCGACTGGCGCGAGGGCGAAGCCTGGTTCTGGGACACGCTGGTCGATGCGGATGCCGGCAGCAATCCCGCTAACTGGCAATGGGTCGCCGGCTGCGGCGCCGACGCGGCGCCCTATTTCCGCGTGTTCAACCCGCAGCTCCAGGGCGAGAAGTTCGATCCGGATGGAACCTACGTTCGGCGCTGGGTGCCGGAGTTGCAGGACATGCCAACCAAGCTGATCCACCGGCCCTGGCAGGCCACGCCGATCGAGCTTGCAAGCGCGGGCATCACGCTCGGCAAGACCTATCCGCTGCCGATCGTCGATCATGCCAAAGGGCGCGAGCGTGCGCTCGCCGCCTACGCAAAGATCCGCGGAAGTTGAGCGCTGCTTTGACACAATTTCGAAACCCGCTATCGTCATCGCTCTAATCAAACCGCGGGGGACGATATGGACGACGATAAGCCGATCACCGAACAGGCGATGGAGACGATCACCACAGCCGTGGAAGCGACCAAGGCTGCGGCGGTTACCGCCGTCAAAGCCGCCAAGAAGGTCGCGAAGAAAGTAGCGCCGAAGAAGGCCTCCAAGAAGAAGGCCAAGAAAGCCTCGAAGAAGAGTTCGAAGAAGGCTGCAAAGAAGTCATCGAAGAAAGCGACCAAAAAAGCCACCAAGAAAACTGCAAAGAAGGCCGCCAAGAAAGCCACCAAGTCGAAAAAGAAGGCTCGGAAGGCCAAGCGCTGATCGGGGCGCTCGAGCCGGTCTCCGGGTGCATGTGCGCCCGGAGACAAGCTCCAGGGATACCCTACCCCCGCGGCTTGGATGCGCGCCGGCCCGGGTGATGCTCCCCCTTCGGATCGCGGAATTCGCTGCGATGGCCGCGGCGGTCCTCGGCCTTGAAGCGCCGCCGCTTTTCCGGTGAGCCGAACTGCTTGATCAGCCGCCTGCCGTTGACCTTCTTGATGACGTAGCCACCCTCGGTCATCGAGAACGGCGCCTTGAGCGATCCCATATGGTCGAATTTGGTGCCGCGGGGATGCTTGAAGGGCTCGAACCAGGACGGATAGACGAAGTTCGACATCGGGAAGCCGTTGATGAGGAAAGAGTCCTCCTCCACGGCGTCGCAGACCTCGTAGGCATATTGGGTGTGGCGGGTCTTGTCGGCCCACAGATTGGCCATGGGGTCCAGCACCATCTCGAACAGCTCGTGCGAAGCCGCCAGGCTGACGGGATCGTCCTCACCCAGCGCCTTCAGGAATATCTTCGAGATCGGCTGTCCCCGATGCGTCAGCTCGTGCCGTCCGAGGAAGTTCTTGTGGGTGGCGTCGTCGAAATAGACGAGCTGCCAGTCCGTCGGCTTCGGCTTGCGGGTGACATCGAGATCGACGGGGTAGCCCCAGACGGGGAGGAAATGCTCGTCGTAGCATTTCTGGAGCGCGGCTGTGAGCTTGGCCATCATCCGGTCGCTCATCATCTCCTCCGCGTAGTTGATGCAGGCAATCCGGACCGGCTTCAACGATCTGCCGAGCAGCGCGCGCCTCGCCTTCTTCATGAAAATCACCGTGTGAATGTGAAACTGAAATGCGTTCAGCCTAACACGAACGTGCCGCGCACGTCAGGGATGTATTCCGACGCCGCTCCATCCGCCTAGAATCGCCGGTTGACGACGAACACCGCGGCCGCGCACATCCCCATGCCGGCAATCGCCAGCGCGTCGAGCTTCTCTCCGAACAGCAGATAAGCCATCAGCGCGGTCACGGCGGGCACCAGATAGAACAGGCTTGCGACCGAGGTCGCCGCGGCGTGGCGGATCAGCCAGTACAATAGCCCGATCGATCCGATCGAGAGCGCGACCGCGAGCCAGCCGAGCGCGAGCACGAATTCCCGCGTCCAGTGCACCACGCGGTCTTCGAACAGGAAGGCCCCGATCGCGAAAAAGATGGTGACGGACACATATTGCACGAGATTGCCTGAGCGCCAGTCGATCTGGTTGCAGTAGCGGCGCTGATAGAGCGTGCCGAGGGTGATGCTGATCAGGGAGACGACCGAGGCAAGCCAGCCGAGCCCGGCTTCACCGGTCATGGGACGGTTGTGCAGGATCATCACCACGCCGCCGAGGCCGAGCACGAGCCCGGCCCATTGCACCGGCGTCACCTTCTCGCCGAGCCAGCGGTTGGCGATGGTCGAGGTCAGGATCGGCTGCAGGCCCGGGATCAGCGCGGAGAGCCCGGCCGGGATCGAATGCGCGATCGCGATCGCGGTGCCGCCGAGATAGAAGCCGTGGACGAGAATGCCGGCGACGGCGCTATGCGCGATGCCGGTGCTGTCAGGCCATTTCGGCCGCGCGATCGCCGCGATGATCGCCATCAGGCCGACCACGATCGCCATGCGGATGGCGAGATAGGTCAAGGGATCGGCATTGTTGACGACGTATTTGGTGCCGATGAATCCGGTGCTCCAGAGCAGGACGAACAGGATCGGCGCGGCGCGGGCAGTCAGGGCTTCTTGATTATGGTTCATTGCCGCCCTCATTGCCCCACCGGCGGCTATGCGGCAATGCGAATTTCGTGCGGACGATGCTGCGCTGCGACGGACGATGACGGCTCAGCTCAGCCGCTCACCATTCTTCCGGACAGGGGTCGATGATCTTCCAGAGCTCGACGCCGTTCTTGATCTTTTTCATGTCGGTGGTGAGCCCGCCATTGCGGCGGATCCAGTCCTTCACCTTGTCGGGGTAGTAGGACATCAGGTCGGACGTCCCCTCGGAGCTGGTGACCTTGATGCCGAAGGTGAAGGCCTTGTCGTAATAGGCCTGGTGGAAGCCGAGGCTGGCGCGGGGCGTTACGCAGATCTTGTTCATCGGCACCATGCCGAGCACCAGCGTGCAGGCCGAGTTGCAGATGCCGTCGATGATGACGCGCTCGCCTTTCTCGCGGACGCGCTTGTACTTGGTCTTGTATTCCTCGACATAGCCGCCGTGGTCGCGGGTGATATGCAGCTCGGCCCGCGCCGGCGTGGCGGCGGCGATGGAGAGCAACAGCAGGCTCAGAAGCGTGATGCGCATGGCGGCGTGACGGCGAAAGCCTTCAGGAATGGACCGGCCTCGAAGGACCCGCGAAATGAGCCCCTAGGCCGGCAACAGGATTCTCAACCGAATAGTCTTTGGTCATACTTGTGTGGGGAATTCGTTAAGCATCCCGAAAAGGCCAAAAATGGGCAGCCTTCGACCGCATGTCGGGCAATTCTGTCACACCCACCCGGGAATCTGAGGGATCAGCCCCGATTTCCGGGCGCCGGACGGGTGCCCTGGAGGTGCGAAGTGGCTATAGATGGCTGACCACTTCGCGCGGGTTCCGGAGAATCGAGATGAGCAAGTTGACGCTTGTAGCCGCGGTTGCTGCCCTCTCGGCCGCAATCCTAGCCCCTGGCCTCGCGGAGGCGCGGGGTCATCACCGGCACTACCGCCATTACGCCAATCCGCTGCCCTACCCGATCAGCTATCTGCACAATTATGGCCCCGGCATCACCCCCGGTACCTTCGCCTTTTACGACGGCCCCTCGACCAACCATTGCTACCGGAGCGCGGCCGCCTATGTCGGCCAGGATCGCCGCCGGCACCCCTGCTACTGAGGGGCGCTGGCGCGGCCTCTGCGGACGCCTCTATTTGGCGGCGCCCGACAGCAGCAATTGCTTCTCGATCTCGTAGACCGGCAGCTTGACGAGGTCCTTGCCGACCTCGCCCCGCAGCGCCTTGCGCATGACGTCGGAATAATCGGCGCGGATCATCCCGAGCGCGCGCGGTGAGGCCACCATGGTCAGGGCCGTGGTCTCGCCAGAGCTGACGGCAGCATCGAGCCGGCCGGCAAGGCTGCGCAGGAAGGCGCGCTCTGCCTCATCGTGCCAATCGGTCTGCTCGGCCGAGCTGCGCACACCGCCGGCAGCGGCATGCAGGCGACCCGGCGCGTCGCTCCCTTGCGCGCTGGTCATGGGATTGGGCTGCTCGTGCACCTCCCTGGTGTGAAGGTTCGGAAACATCTCGTCGCCGAGGTTTTCCAGAATGAGCGCCTTGCGCCCATCGCACACGACCAGCCAGCCGCCCTTGTCTAATCTCATCTTGTCCATTGCACAGCTCCAAGCAACCTGTGAGCCTGCCCTTCGAATTCGTCGAAGGACTGGCCACGCGACAAGACTACGAACGAAGCCCCGACTGCGAATTGCGCAGGATCAAGAACCGTATCGATGTCCTGCGGGGCCATCGCAGCGCGGGCGCAGCATTGGCCACTCGCGCGAACCTGGGATAGTCTGGCGGGGTTGAGGTCAGGCCTGCGGCGAACCCGGCTGAAGATTTGTTCATCAGCATTACATTTCGGTTCCGCCACAATTTGATCAGAACAAGTTCGATATCCTGGATCGCGTCAGCGGAGGAAGACATCATGAATCTCAAGATCGGCCTCGTCGCCGCGGCCCTGTTCGGCGCCATGTTTGGCGCTTTGGCGACATCGCCGGCGGCGTCTGCCATGCCCATTGCGCCCGCGCCTGCAACGCCGCAGGCCGCCGGTGTCGAGCAGGTCCGCATGGTCTGCGACGCCTGGGGGCGCTGCTTTTGGCGTCCGAACTACTATGGGTATTACGGGCCCCGGCCGTATTACGGCCCCCGGTATTATGGGCCGCGCGCTTACGGTTACGGTCCACGCTATTATGGCCCACGCTATCGCCGCTGGTGACATCTGAAGGGGCCCTCGGGGCCCCTTCGCTTTTGCGAGATCATTCTTGCGCCGTCATCGCCAGCCTGGATCGATTCCAAAACTGATCCAGATCAAGGATGACATCGGCGCGCACCGTCATTCTACGGTGATGGCGGACTTGATCGTTTTTCGATGCCCCCAGACGGGCATGAACGTCCAGACGGATCTCGAGAAGCAGCTGAGGCAGGAGAAACGGAGCTTTGCATCCTTCGCCTGTCCCGCCTGCACGCGGCTGCATTTCATCGACCTCGCCTCCGGCCAGCCGATGAGCCGGGAACGTTGACGGTCGCATTGATCTGACGGACGTCATGGCATGATGTCCGCAATACTACGGCCTGAAATTCGGTTTACTGAAACGCGATGTTTCGCCATTGATGGCGGTGTATCGACGTTCATTTGATTGTCATATTTCAGCAGCCGGCCAGACCATGTTGTTCGACGCCCTCGCTCCGTCCTCCGCCCTTCAACTGATCGGCTTTGCCGACGTCGATGCGTTTCGGCCGATCGAGACGATGGAGGACGCCAGAAGCATTCCGCTCGACATTCCGAACTTCGCCGCAGCCCGCGCCGTCGTCTCCCTGCCGGCGTGCCGCATCATCATGATGAGATCGTTCGCGCGCATCCTCGACACCGCCTATCGGATGCCGGGCGGGATGGTGATCCTGTCCATGACCGACGACCTCCAGGTCAATTTCAAGGGCCTGGATCTCGACGCGCGCTTTTTCGTGACGCTCCGCGGCAACGATGAATGCCATTTCGTCGAGCCTCAGACCAATCATCATGCAATGATCATCTTCTCCCCCGATCTCAAAGACCGGGGCTGGTTCGATCACGCCGACGATTTGCGGGCTCATGTCGCGAACCGGCCCGCCCTGCTGCACACAAGGCAGCTCCTGCTCGACATCCTGCGGACCGCGTCAATGCAGCCGCTCCTGTTCGAGACCACCGAGGCGGCGGCCCATCTGCAGGAAGGCCTGCTGCTCGCTCTCGACGATCTGTTTCGGATCGATTCGATGTCGGATCGGAGCGCCTCGGTCCAGGGCGAGCGTTCGATCAAGCTAGTGCAGCGGATCGATGATTACCTCGCAGCCCATCCGACCGTGCCGATCTATACCGCCGATCTCGCCGGTGAGTTCGGCGTCTCGATCCGCACCCTCGGCAGCGCGGTCAGCAAGGTACGTGGCCTGAGCCTGCACCAGTACATTCGCCTCAAGCGGCTGTGGGCGACCCGCGCCCGCCTGCTCAAGGGCGGCGGCGCCACCGTCGCCACATGTGCGCGCGCGCAGGGCTTCCATCACATGGGCGAGTTTGCCGCGGCTTACCGCGCGACGTTCCACGAGGCCCCGTCTGACACGCTGGCGCGCGGCCGGCATAGCCGTATCCCGTCAGCCTGACCGACGCGGCAAGCCCTTGCGAGCCTGCGCGGCATCAGCGCCGTTCTGGAACATATCTGGAACGCCAAGGAGGATTGGCGCGCCACGGCCGATGAAGATGGGCACTATTGCTTCTCCGTGGCGCTATGATGGAGCGTCCAATTCGGCGCCGCCGGCGCCAAAGCTTGCCTGGCCCGGCCGATCATCGCCGGCTGGACGCGATCTTCATTCCTTTAGCGCCAGGGCGCTGCAATACCCATAGGATTCAGTCCTTCCCCAACCCATTCTCACTCCCGCCTGGGTGCACTCTGCGTAGCTTTTGTAGTTGTATACGTTTCTGCAAATTGTCGAGACAGCAGAGGCGGAGCATCCGACCCAGGGTTTGTTGCCCGACTGGAAGCTTGATACCGTGCTGCGGGGAACCGCGTGCTGCTTCGGCTTCTGTGGCCTGGCGGCTTGCTCCGGTGCTTCGACCACGACGTTATGAAGCGAGGTGGTGGCGGCGGCGCGGCCCGAGGGGGTTGCGGCTTGCGACATGGCCGTGCCGCTCAGGCCGTACAGCAGCAATGTCATCGATGAGACAGCGGCGGCCCGACTTGCAGCGAAGAGTGGCGAAAACCTCATAGCTAAGCCCTCCCAAATGCGGGGACAGCCAATTCCATCCCTGAACGTAAAATACCACGTTCCGATGCAAGTTGGGATGCTGCCAATCTAAAATTGTCAAAACGGCAAGTTTCCGCCGCCGCGAGCGTTCCTGTTGGCACGGTTGCGACACCTTGCGACGTGACGGCCAGCTTGTCGCATTCGCCTTGGGATCAGCATGAAACAGCATCTTTCCCTCGTCGGCATCGTGGTCGCGGACTATGACGCGGCGATCGCCTTCTTCACCGGCGCCCTGGATTTCGAGCTCTACGAGGGGTGACCAGACCGGCGGGCGGGTCTTCCTGTTCCTAGAGACGGATGATTTCGGCCGCGATCATGCGCGCATGATCGCGGCCGGCGTGCGGCTCGTTGAGGTGCCACGGCATGAGCCTACGGTGTCGTCGCGGTTTTCGAGGATCTCTGTAGCAACCGTTGGGACCTGATCCAGCGCAAGTCGAGGCACGCCCGCGAAACCAGTCCTTAGCGGACGCCGCCGCGCCAAGAGGCGGTTTGCTCCGGCGCGTCTTGGCGTGCTCTGGCGTAGAATGGCGCGCTCGGAGAGATTCGAACTCCCGACCCTCGGAATCGAAATCCGATGCTCTATCCAGCTGAGCTACGAGCGCCCTGGCCCGGACACCGGGCCACAAACCGAGCCTTGCCAGACCGGCAGCTGACGAGCCAGCACACCCGACGGCGGTTCGGATGGGTTCGAATTAGCAGAGAGGCTGGCCAATAAAAAGCCCTTCCCGCCTCGATCGAGGCGGGTCACAGCCGGCTTGTCACCAGGTTGTGTTGAAGAGGCCGAAATGCGGCTGCTGTGCCACCATCATCGGCCGGCCGTACTGTGGCCCACCATACTGCGGCCCACCATAATGGGGGGCCGGATGCGCTCTGGCGACCTTACGCTTCGACTGAGCCTGGACCTCCGGCTTCTTGGCGGCGTCGGCCTTCGAACCAGGCGTGAACTGGGCGAAGGTCTCGCGCACCCGCGCCTTGGCTGACAGATCGGCCAAGGCCGCCGCCTGGGCCTCCTGCACGGGCGGCTGGGGAGCTACAACCGCGGCGGTCTTCACCGCCGGCGCGACAATCGTCGGCTGGCTGGTGTCGAGCACGACGCGCTCAGGCAGGTGCCGATCGGACCGGATTCGGATCAGCGGCTGATCGTTGCTTACGGTCGCAACGGCTTGCGCCACCGGCGCCGCCGGGAAAGCGAAATTCACCGCGAACAACAGTGCAAGCAAAGCTCCACCGACAAAGGTGAAATATCGAAAGATGGGCATTGGCCGCGCTCCGCCCCCCGCATCCCCGCGTGGGCTCTCCGCCTCAACAGGCGATCTCTTATTTGGTTCCTGGCCCAGCCGTTCGGTTCAAATGGCGACGCGAGGTTTTTTCGCCAAGGACCAACAAGGACCAGAGAGGGTAACTTTTCCGCTACCGGAACAAGCCGCCGTTAAGCACGGCGTGCTGCAACCAGCGAGCATTTCGCCTGATCGGCATTCACGTTGATGAAGCCGACGGGGATATGCGCAAAGGTCTTGCGGCTCTTCATGCTGACCGGATCCGCCAGCACGCGGCTGCGGTTGGTGAGATGACTGCCGTCGCGCCGCGTAAAGGCGCAGACGATCTCGACATCCTTTACGGCATAGTCATTGTCGTTTCGCAGCGTGAACGTCACCAGGGCTCTCGATCCAAGGCCGCCGCGGCGCCAAGTCTGCGATGAAATCCTGAGACGACCCAGTTCTGCCATCGCCGGTGCCTGGGCTTCCGAGACCGGCGACACCGTTGCGGCCGCATCGCCCGAAGGAGCCGCCTCGACGGCCGCCAGCTCCGCCTTCACCGGCTCAGCACTATTTCCCTTGGACAGAGGCAGCAGCATCCAGACGCCGCAGCCGACAATGATGGCCGCCAGGAGCCACAGAAGAGTGCGGCCAAATGAGACGCTCGCAATTGTCACGGCCCGCGCGACCCGTTCGCCGGTCCCGGCGAAGCGCCCCAATCCGATCCGGTCGAGCCTGGCGTTCATGGTTGCATCACCGATCGCGGCCAAAGCCCATGCAACGACGGACCCGGCCACTGCTTACCTTAATCCGGAAGAGGAACTAAGGTTCCCGCGCTGTTGCGAATCGGCAAGGACGTTGGCGATCACCGCCCACGGCCGCTAACATGCGCGGCAACATCGCAAAGGCCCGTTGGGAGAAATTGAAATGCCAGTCGTCACTTGGGATCACGTCCATCTGCGCAGCCCCGATCCGGAGGCCACGGCGGCCTGGCTGCGGGACATCCTCGGTGGCGAGATCGTGCACGCGCCGGGACGGATCGACGTGAATCTGGGCGGCGCCAGGATCTTCATCGCGCCGCTCGAGGGCGACAACGCCGTCAACCCGCCGCCTCCGCACCCGCATCAGGGTCTCGACCATTTTGGCCTGACGGTGAAAGACATCGATGCCGTGGCGGCCGAGATCAAGGCCAAGGGCGTCACGTTCACGCGCGAGCCGACCACGATCCGGCCCGGCGTGCGCATCTGCTTCATCCGCGGCCCCGAAGGCATCTCGATCGAGCTGCTCGAACGCGACAAAAAATATACCTGACGCGGCGAGCGCCTCACCAGACGCGACACGCCACCGGCGCGGCTACGTCATGCTGCCGGGCATGAAGCAGCGAATGCTGACGCCCATGTAGCCGTAGATCGGCCATACCATGGTGCGCCCTACCCGGTTGGGCTCGGAGATCACGGCCTCCTCGGGAACGTCGACCCAGACAAGTTCCTGCGGCTGCCCTTCGAGCCTAGAGCCATAGCGGGGGAGACGGACACGATAGTGCCCGTCCTTGCTGTCCCAGTCGGTGTCCGAGAGCGCCGAACCGTCGGCATCGGAGCAGCACGGCCCCTTGCCGCTGCGCAGGCCGTCGAACCAGGCCTTCAGATCGGCATTGGTGTTGACGAACTGGCCGCGGTCGCGCGCATGGCCGATGGGGGCTGCGAGTGTAACCAGGACCAGGGCACCTGCCAGCCGCGTCACGCTTCGCCAGCGTGTTGCGCTGCCGGAACGCCGTCGTTCGCTTTTGAAATTCGTGGGAAGCGCACTGTACAGACGCGGCTCATCGCCGCCGGAATTGATCCAGTTGCTCATCGTCTTGCTCCAGCCCCCCGCGGCCAGTGCAACAATTGTTATGCATTTCGCGGGCCAACCTGATTCGCAGGCGGCCAGCCTCGCCCCGTCATCAGACCGTCACGACGGCGTCACGCACAAGCCGGGACAACTACGGCTCGCGGCGGCAACTTCCCGTGGCCGGCCGGCAAACTGCCGCGTTGCGCGAGAGAATGCGCTTTGGCATAAAAGCGGGACCGGTTACGCCATTGGGCGATGGCGGCCGGCCTGCGGGACGTTATGAAAAACGGTCTCTATTCGATTCACGTGACCCTGCTCGATGGTCGAGCCGGCAAGGGCAGCGGCGTGATCCTTTTTCGCGACGGCAAGATCCTTGGCGGCGATGCCTACCTCTATTACACCGGCAGCTACGTGGTGAAGGACGACACCACCTTCAAAGGCGAGGTGCTGGTGCAACGACATACCTCGCCGCGAGGCGACGACAATCCGCTGTTCGGCGGTCCTGCTCCCGTGGGTATCGGCGTCAGCGGGACCTACACGGACACGCGCGCGGAAATGACGGGCACGGCGCTGGTCGGCAAGGCCAGCCTGATTTTCGGCGCAACGCTGCACAAGCTCGCCGAGGCTGATTAGAGCATGATCCGGAAAAGTGTGCTGCGGTTTTCCGAAAAGATCATGCTCAAACAATAGCAACTACTCGGCGGCCTGCTCCAGCGGCGCCGTGCGCGGCAGGATGATCTGGATGCGGGTGCCGCTGCCCGGTTCGGAATCGAGATCGAGCCGCCCGCCGAGCCGGTTGGTGACGATGCTGTAGACGATGTGCAATCCAAGTCCCGTGCCGCCCTGGTCGCGCCGCGTCGTGAAGAACGGATCGAAGGCACGGCGACGGACGTCGAGCGACATGCCGCAGCCATTGTCCGAGAAGATGATCTCGACATTGTCCTTGCCGGACTCCCGCACCTGGATGTCGATGGTCCCCGGCCGGCCGTCCGGGAAGGCGTGCGCCACCGAATTGAGAAACAGATTGGTCAGCACCTGGCCGTACGGGCCCGGATAGCTGTTCATGGTCAGATCGGGCTGGCACTCGACATTGAGCGTCAGATTGTGCTTGCGCAGGCCCGGCCTCAGACTCATCACCACCTGCTCGGTGAGGTCGCCGAGATCGAAGCTGCGCTGGTCCGAATAGTTGCGGTCGGCGGCGACCTGCTTGAACGACTGGATCAGCTCGGCGGCGCGGTTGAGATTGGAGACGAGCTGCGAGGATGCGTCGCGGCTGGTGCTGAGGAAGTCGTTGAGCGTGGAGCGGCGGAGTTCGCCGCGCTCGACCTCGGCGGTGAACATCGCGGTCTTGCGCTCCAGCGCGGAGGCGACCGTGAGGCTGATGCCGACGGGATTGTTGACCTCGTGCGCGACGCCGGCGACGAGGCGCCCGAGCGCGGCGAGCTTCTCGGCCTCGATCAGCGAAGCCTGGGTCTCGCGCAGATTGCGCAGCGCGGTCTCGGCGGACTCCTTGGCCTTGCGCATCTCCTGCTCGCCGCGCTTGCGCTCGCCGATGTCGAGCGCGACGGTAACGATCCGCTCGATCTCGCCCTCGGCATCGAGCAGCGGCAGCTTGTTGACCAGCCATTGCCGCATGTTGCCGGAGGAGTCCTTGTATTCCTCCTCGTAGAAGCCGAGGCCTTTTCGAAGCTTGAGCACCCGCTTGTCGCTCTCGTCGGACTTGGCCGCGCCATAGCGCGACATCAGGTCGGCCGTGGTGCGGCCGAGCGCGTCGCCGGGCTCGATGCCGAAGATGCCGGCCATGTAGCGGTTCATCAGCACATAGCGCAGGTCGCGATCCTTGACGTTGATCACCGCGGGCACGGTGTCGATGACCTGCTGGAGCAGGCGCCGGCCCTCGGCGATGGCGTCTTCCGCCCGCTTCTGGTCGGTGATGTCGCGCAGCGTGCCCTCATAGCGAACGATGTTGCCCGCTTCGTCGCGCACGCCGGTGGCGCTGTCGGAGAGCCACAGGATGTTGCCGCTGCGCTGGCGCACCTGGTACTCGAACTCGCGCACCATGCCGTCGCGCGCCATCAGCCGCTGGTATTCGACGCGTGCCTCGGGATGGACGTAGATGGTGTGAGCGATGTCGTTGATGCTGTCGATGAGGTGCTGCGGGCTGTCATAGCCCATCATCCGCGCCAGCGCCGGATTGGCGTTGAGCAGATCGCCGGCCGGCGTCGTGACGTAGATGCCGTCGACCGAGCCCTCGAACAGTTTCCGGTAGCTCTCTTCGGCGAGGCGCTGCTCGGTGAGCGCGCGCACCGCAGCCTCGCGCGCCGTGTCGGCCTCCTCCAGCGCGCGGCGGAACACTTCGGCTGCCCGCGCGATGTCGCCGATCTCGTTGTCGAGGTCGGCCGAGGGGATCGAGGTGTCCTTCCGGCCCGCCGCAAGCGCGCGGATGGAGCGGGCGATCTGGGCGAGCGGACGCACTGTCCTGCGCACCACGAACAACGCAGCGCCGATGCCGATTAGAACGCCGATGGTGCCGAGCACGATGCTCTGCCATCGCGCTTCCGTCAGCGTCCGGGCGAAGTCACGCGACAGCACGTGGCCGCGCCGGTCGCTGACTTCGCGCAGCAGTTCGGTGACGCGACCGATCAGCCGCCCCTCGGTCCCCAGCACCTCGCGGTCGATGTCGGCGATCTGCCGCTCGCGAACGGCCACGGCCATGATGGCCTCGGCATAATCGTTCACCGCCGATTTCAGCTTGGCATCGGCAATGTTCAGTCCCCGCATATTCTGCGCGGCCTGCTCCGCCGCGGACGGGTTGCGCGCGAGCAACCCGAGCGCGATCCGGCTCTGCGCCTCCGACAGGCGCGAGGCCAGCTCACGGTCGGCGGTGCCGGAGACGGCCACATCGAACTGTTCGCGCAGCGGCGGCAGGCCGGCGAGCAGCTGGGCGCGGCGGTCGATCAGCGTCGAGATCCGCTCGAGGCCGGTCCGATAGGTCGCAAGCCGCTCGGTGACCCCGTCGATCATGTCCTGCTGCTCGGGCGCGAGCTCGATGCGGGTCTTCTTCAGGATGTCGCTGAGCGTCGAGGCCGCCTCGCCGACCTGCTTGAACTGGATGCCGGCGCCGGGATCGGTGACGAAGTCGCGCGCGGCAAGCCGCAGCTCGTTCATGCGGCGATCGATATCCTCGGCGAGGTCGCCGACGCTCTGGAGCCGCTGCAGCTCGGCGAAGGTGGTGTCGATGTGCCGGATCGCGATCACGCTCGCCGTCGACGTGACGATGATCACCGCCAGCACCAACAGGAAGCTGCCGAAAGTGAGCTGGCCGATGGAGAGCGAGAATGTTCGCTTTTTTTCAGGGGTCGGCGTCAATTCGGCGGACATTGGGCTTTGAGGGACCGGGAAATTGGAGGCCCAATATACGACGTATTGCGGCCCCGGGGAAACATGCCTCGGGCCGCCGATTATCCTTAATATTTGTGGGCCTCGGAGCCCCCTTCCCCGATCTATGACGGTTTGACGCTTGCCTGCCGCCGGGCCGGAATCGTCATGGCGGCCACACCGAGGACGACACAGGCAAGCCCGATCCAGGCGGTCTGGCTCAGGCTCTCGCCGAGGAAGGCGACGCTGATGGCGACGCCGATGGGCACCCGCAGATAGGCCTGCGCGGTGGTGCCGACCGAGCCCAGGGTCTGGATCAGGCGGAAATAGATCGCAAATGCCGCCGCCGTCGAGAACAATGCGAGCGCGAGCAGCGCCAGCAGCGAACTCGGCGACGGTGACAGCGTCCAGGGCTGCTCGACCACGAGCGAGGCCGGGACCAGGACCGCCGCCCCCGCCAGCAGCGAGCCGGCTGCGGGCGCCATCGGATCGAGGCCTTTGAAGCTGCGGCCGAAGATCGCGGCGCAGGCGTAGCAGATGGTGGCGGCCACGATGGCCGCCTCCGCAATGATCCCGCTGCCCATGTCATGGAAGGCATCGACGCCGACGATCAGCAGGATGCCGGCCATGCCGGCGACCACGCCGAACAGCTTTCGCGGGCTCGTCGCCTCGTGGTGGGTGACGACCGCCGTGAGCAAAAAGGTGAAGATCGGGCCCGCCGAGTTGAGGATGGTGGCGAGCGCGGCATCGACATGGCGCTCGCCCCAGGCGATCAGCGTCCAGGGGATGACGCTGTTGAGCACGGCCTGGAAGGCGAAGCGCTGCCAGGTCGCGACGTCCGTGGGCATCCTGATGCCGCGCGCCCACATCACGACGAGCAGCAGGAGGCCCGCGATCGTGGTCCGCGCCGCGATCAAGGTAATCGGGGGGATCGTGGCGACGCCGAGCTTGATGAAGGTGTAGGAGCCGCCCCAGAGCGTTGCGAGCGCGACCAGGAGCGCCAGCTCGACGGCGATGTTGGTATCCTGCCGGCTGTCCATTTCGCGCGCTCCGTCCCGTTGTCCGGGACGGAACCTAGCGCGTCGTCGGTCGCAGATAGTTCGTTACGTGTCGAAGTGTATTAGCCCACCGCCCCGACCTCGAACACCTCGCCGTCATAGCCGGCTTCGCGAGGGATGCGCAGCTGGCGGCCGGTTTCGGTCTTGGTCATGACGGGCATCACCGTGACGATCGACATGCCGCGGGCATGGTCCAGCGCGGCGCCCACGCTGCCCTGCTTGGCGAGGCGGATCAGATTGCGCGTGGTCGGGAACGGCAGCTTGAAGCGGCCGCTCTCGCCGCCCTCCACCGCCTCGCGCGCCGACAACCAGATCGAGTCGGTGGACTCGCGGCCATCATGCGCGCCGAGCTGGTCGGGCGGCGCCGCCGCGAGGAAAAACCAGGTGTCGAAGCGTTTTGGCATGCCCTCCGGCGTGATCCAGTGCGCGTAGGGCACGAGCGTGTCGAGCGCGAGCTGGAGGTTGTTGTCGGCCAAAATGCTCAGGAAGCTGATCTTGTGCTCGTTGAGCGCGACGCGGTGCTTGTCAGCGATCTCGCCGGCACGGCTGGCATCGACAGGCGCTCCCGTCCCCTTCGACCGCGCCAGCAGGATGCCGCTCTCCTCGAAGGTCTCGCGGATCGCGGCGATCCGAAATCCGCGGTCCGCTTCGCTAAGCCCCTCGCCGCCCGAATAAAGGTCGGAGCGCGCGACGATCTCGTTGTCGCCGGCATCAACGCTGCCGCCGGGAAACACCAGCGCGCCCGAGTTGAACTCGATCTGATGATGGCGAACCATCATGAAGATCTCGATTTCCTCGGCACCATCGCGGAGCAGGAGGATCGTCGACGCCGGACGTGATGCTGATGTTTCGGCCATCCAACTAACCTGCGGCGCTGGATTGCGGGCCGAGATTGGCACGCTTGTCGACACGGGCAACGCGCGACAGCAGGTACTCGACCTCCGCCTTCGCCGTCGCCGTGATGGTCGCGCCGGGCTTGCGCTGGGCGCTGGAGGCGATGATGCCGCGCTTCTGCAGCACGTATTTGCGGATGGTCAGGCCGACGCCGGGCTGCTGCTCGTAGCGGATCAGCGGCAGATGCGCGTCGAACAAATCATGCGCGGCATCGCGCTTGCCGGCCTTGGAGAGGTTGACGACGTCGATCAGAAGTTCAGGGAAGGCGTAGCCGGTCATGGCGCCGTCGGCGCCGCGCTCCATCTCGAAGTCCAGGAACGTGCCGCCATTGCCGCACAGAATCGAGAGCGGACGGAGCGAGCCGTCCTTCTGGAAGCCGCGAAGCGTCGTGATCTTCTCCAGGCCCGGCCAATCCTCGTGCTTGAGCATCACGCAGTTCGGATTGTCCATGACGATCTTGCGGATCACGGCGGGGGTGAACACCACCGACAACGTCAGCGGATAGTCCTGGAGCACCCAGGGCACATCCGGCCCGATCGCTTCCGCCGCCTGCTTGAAATAGCCGACGATCTGGTCGTCGGTGCGAAGCGAGGGCGGCGGCGCGATCATCACGCCGGCCGCACCGGCATCCATCGAGGCCTTGGCCAGCGAGCGCATGGTGGCAAAGCCGGGCGCGGAGACGCCGACGATCACCTGCATCTTCTTGGCGCGCTTGACGAAGCGCACCGCGACCTGCTCGGCTTCAGCGGCATCGAGCTTCGGCGCCTCACCGAGGATGCCCAGCACCGTGACGCCGTCGCAGCCGACCTCCTCGTAGAAATCGGTCAGGCGGTCGATCGAGCGCTCGTCGATCCGGCCGTCGTCGTGGAACGGCGTCGGCGCGATTGCGAAAGTGCCCTTGGCGTCGGCGGTGAGTTTCATTTAGTTCCTCGTCTCTCTCTGTTCGTCATTCCGGGGCGATGCGTCAGCATCGAACCCGGAATCTCGAGGTCCCGGGTTCGCGCTTCGCACGCCCCGGGACGACCATAGCTAAAACCGCCGCGCCCCCATCTTGATCTGCTCCTCGGAGAAGAAGATCTCCTTGGCATGATCGGCGATGTCCTGGGCCTTCCAGCCCGTGTGCGGCGGTTTCCAGCCTTCCATTTCCATCATCCGCATCTCGCGCACGCCGCGGGGCCCGGACACGCCCAGCACCTTGCCGGTCTGATCGCCCGACAAGTCGCTGACCATGTATAGCACGGCCGGCGCGATGCCGTCCGGCCCCAGCGCCGCCCCCGGGTTCTCCTTATAGCGGGGCAGGTCTGCGGTCATGCGGGTCAGGGCCCCCGGGGCGAGCGTCCAGATCCGGATGTTGTATTTGCGGCCCTCGATTGCCAGCACGTTGGACAGGCCCCAGATGCCGCCCTTGGCCGCGCCGTAATTGGTCTGGCCGAAATTGCCGATCAGGCCTGAGGTCGAGGCGGTGTTGACGATGACGCCGCCGCCATTTTCCCGCATCCAGCGAAACACAGGCATGGTGCAACAAAAGGTGCCCTTCAGATGCACCTTGATGACCTTGTCCCAGTCGGACTCGGAAGCCTTATGAAAGGTCTGGTCGCGCAAAATGCCCGCGTTGTTGACCAGGATATCGGCCCGGCCAAAATGCTTGATGGCGTCGTCGAACACCGACTGGCCGCCCTCCATGGTGGAAATGTCGGCGCCGTTGGCGACCGCCTTGCCGCCCTCGGCCTTGATCGCGTCCACTACGAGTTGCGCCATCGACTTGTCGGCGCCGGATCCATCGCGGGGACCGCCGAGGTCATTGACGACGACCGAGGCCCCTTCCCGCGCAAACAACTTCGCGTAGGCCTCACCGAGCCCGCCGCCCGCACCGGTGATCAGCGCGACCTTGCCGTCGAGTAGTCCCATGGTGGCTTCTCCCTGTTTGTTTTTATCGTGCCCCGGACGCGATGCAGCGTGAAACGCTGCGTCGCAGAGCCGGGACCCGGCTCTTTGCTGCGGCTCTGGGCCCCGGCTCTGCAGCGCACCGCGAAGGCGCGCTGCGCTGCGTCCGGGGCACGAGACTACGCTAACCCAGCACCGTCTTGCCGTTCTTGATCACGGTGACGCCGCGCGCGTTCACCTTGGCTTCGAACGAGATCGTGTTGCCGTCCTTCCAGAGGTCCATGGTCACAGTCTCGCCAGGATAGACCGGCGAGGAGAACCGCGCCACGTGCTGACGGAAGGCGCTGGCGTCGTAGTCGGCGTAGGTCTGGAGCACGCCGCGGCAGGTGATGCCGTAGGTGCACATGCCGTGCAGGATCGGACGCGGGAAGCCGGCCTTCTTGGCAAACTCCGGATCGCTGTGCAACGGATTGCGGTCGCCGCAGAGACGATAGACCAGCGCCTGGTCGGGGCGTGTCGTGATGTCGATGGTTTTGTCGGGTGCGCGCGAGGGGATCTTGTGCGGATCGGGCTGGGTCAGGCTCGGCCCGCCAAAACCGCCGTCGCCGCGGGCGAAGCGCGAGGCGACGAGTGTCGCGAGCTTCTCGCCCTTCTCGTTCTTGAGCACGGTCTGGTGGGCGATGACGACGCCCTTGTCCTTGCCCTTGTCGTAGACTTCGACGACGGAGGAGTCCGCGGCGATGTGCGCGGCAACCGGCAGCGGCTGGTGGAAGGTGATGTCGCGCTCGCCGTCGACCACCATGACGCGGTTGAGATTCATCTCGCCGGGACCTGCGCCCCACGCGGCGACGGACGCAAACGTCGGCACCACCTTGAGCGGCCGCGGCGTCAGCGTGCCCTCGTTGACGAAAGCGAGCTCCTTCTCGTCCATCGGATCGGCGCCGAGCCCGATGCCATAGGCGTAGAGCATCACCTCGCGATCGGTGTAGGCGTATTTCTGGCCGAGATTTTTCAGGCCCTTGAGTTCTTCGTATCTGGCGGACATTTTTCTGGTTTCCTCTCCGGATTCTTATGCGCCGCTGCCAGTCGAAGTGCCCTCTCCCCTTGTGGGAGAGGGCTGCGAGAGCCGTGCGGCAAACTCGTTTGGGTGAGGGGTTGGCTCCTCAGCAAAAGTCTCTCTGGGAGAGAACCCCTCATCCGGCGCTTTGCGCCACCTTCTCCCACAAGGGGAGAAGGAAGAAAGCAATCAGGCCACCGTGAAAAACGGCAGCGGCGCGCCGTCGGTCGGCTTGAACACCACCTTCACCTTCTGACCGATCTTCAGCTTCTCGAGATCGCAGTCGACGAAATTGGTCTGCACCGACGGCCCCTCCTTCAGCGTGACATAGCCGATCGCGTAAGGGCCGGTCGGCGATTTCCGCATCAGGCTCCAGGTGTAGATCGTACCCTCGCCCGAAGCTTCCTCCCACACCGTCTTGTCGGAGTAGCAGAACGGGCAGATCGAGCGCGGGAAGTAATGCGCTTCGCCGCACGCCGTGCAGCGCTTGATCATGAACTTGCCCTGCTTCGCCGCGTCCCAGAACGCTGCGGTCTCGGGGTTCGTCACCGGAGCCGGATATTTCTTTGCATCTACCATCACACGCGCTCCAGAATGGCCGTCGAAGCGGCGTGGCGAACACCCAGGAGGCCGCCGGTGCCGTGGGCGATGGCGAGATCGCAGTTCTTGACCTGCACCTTCGGATGCGCCTCGCCGCGCAGCTGCCGCACGGCCTCGATGATCTTGGTCATGCCGCCGCGGTTGACGGGATGGTTGCTGCAGAGGCCGCCGCCGTCGGTGTTGAACGGCAGCTTGCCGACGCCCGAGATCAGATTGCCGTCGGCGACGAACTTGCCGCCCTCGCCCTTCTTGCAGAAGCCGAGGTCCTCGAGCTGCATCAGCACCGTGATGGTGAAGCTGTCATAGATCGAAGCATACTTGATGTCCTTCGGCGCGATGCCGGCTTCCTCGAACGCACGCGGGCCGGACCAGATGCCGGCGGAGTACGTGAGGTCGAGGTCCTTGCCGCCGCGCGGGCCTTTCATGGCTTCGCCATGACCGATCAGCTTGACCAGCGGCTTCTTCAGGCTCTTGGCGATCTCGGGCGTGGTCACGATCAGCGCGCCGCCGCCGTCGGAGACGACGCAGCAATCCATGCGATGCAGGGGATCGGAGATCATGGGCGAGTTCAGGACGTCCTCAACGGTGACGACGTCCTTGAGCATCGCATGCGGATTGTATTGCGCGTGATGCGAGGCTGCAACCTTGATCCAGGCCAGCTGCTCCGAGGTGGTGCCGTAGTCGTGCATGTGGCGCATGGCACACATGCCATAGGCATTGTGCGTGGTCGCGCCATAAGCGGACTCGAAATCGAGCTCGGCGCCGGCAGCGCGCGGCGGCATCACGCCGGTGCGCGGCTTGCCGGCCAGCGTGATCAGCGCGATCGAGCACTTGCCCGCGGCGATTGCCTCGGCCGCATGGCCGAGATGGATGATGTAGGAACAGCCGCCGGTCTCGGTGGAATCGACGTGGCGGAGCTTCTTGGTGTTCAGGCCGAGATAATCGACCATCGGCCAGGCGCCGCCGGGCGCATCGCCCGCGCAGAAATAGCCGTCGACATCGTCCTTGCTGATCCCGGCGTCCTCGATCGCGCCCTTGGCGACCTCAGCGTGGAGCTGGGCGGTGGATTTGTCCGGCGCATGCCGGGTCGGGTGCTCGTAGATCCCGGCAATGTAGGCCTTGCCCTTGATGGTCAAAACAGAGGTCTCCGCTCGCGTTTCTTATTGCCCCGTTTTTCTGAACCGAGGTGGCCTGATTGGCAAGCGCGGAAATATTCCGTCGCGCGAGAGAGCAGCGGCTTGGCGCAAGTGGCGTTGCAGCGGACGCGGAAGTGCCCGCACCTCATACTGAGCAGCGCGGAATGCGCGTCTCGAAGGATGTAAGGCCCGGTTGGGGCTCCTCGCCCTTCGAGACGCCGCTTCGCGGCCCCTCAGGGTGAGGGAGAGAGAGTTCGCTCGCGGCTCTTGGGAGCAACGATCAATGATGCATTTCCAAGACAATAATCGGTGACGAAGACGGGTTGCGCCAGGCCGATGCCAGATAGCAGTAGCTGCCGGGATAGGAGCTGATATCAAAGCTGTCGACATCCGCCGGCACGAGCCGACATTTCAGCTCAGCCTTCCAGAAAGCAAATCGCTCTGCGGCAGGTATCCACTGCAGCGGCCTTCCTACATCAACAACGACGAAGGTCGAGCCGCCCTCCAGCAACTGCACGATCTCCTCCTCGCCAACGCTTTCCACGCGCTGGGCATGAAGCGGACCGTCGTCAATCCATAGCTCGGCGAGCGGCAGGCTTACGACGATACGTCGAGTAGCATCCATGTCCTTTTCATCCTCTTGCAGTCTGCGGGCGTTGTTTAGCATCCTCGCGGCACGTTTGCCCGAGTTTTGCTTTCGTCTTGCCTCCCTCCGAAAACAGAGGGCGCAGGGAAGACCGGGTGCCGGCTGGCACCCACGGTCCACTGTGCAAGAATTGCGCTACGAAGAGCTGCACAGCGGCATACAGGTGAAGCCCAACATCCGGCCTTCCCTGCGCAGTGGCTTTACGGCTTATGTCGCGCTCTCCCCGGGGAGCGATGCACTATTGCCCCCGTCGCCTCGCGCTTGAAGCGCAAGACTTGACGCACAGACCCCGGGCGTCAGGACCACACGATTTTGCCGTACGCGGGACCGCGCCCGTCGTGCACGAGACAATCGCCCGCGCGACGCAGCCCGCGTCCACCGCCACTCACCCCGCGTTTCGTGACGATCGCGATACGCCCCTCTGACTGGGATGAGGTGGCCGATTGATACGACAATTCCGAATTTCGGTAAAGTGGAATGTTTTTGCTCGCGGGGATTGACTCGTCTCTTGGATGTTTCGCCCGGTATCGTAGGGTGGGCAAAGCGAAGCGTGCCCACGTCTTTTGCGCAATCATGGCGAGGTCGTGGGCACGGCGCTTCGCGCCTTTGCCCACCCTACGGGACCTCGCGTGGTCCTGACCAATTGCCCTCCGTCAGGTCGGGCTGTGCTGCGCGGGCTTCAGCGGATGCCTCCGCAGCCCAGGGAAAATACCCGTCGCGATCGGGGTACACGACTTGCAGGCATTCGAACTCGTCATTGCCGTAGAACCATCTGCTCCATCCGAGATGCGAGCGGTAGTGCTGCAACGACACCGGAAGGAGCACGGCGGCGACATTCTCAAACAGCGCATCCGTGGGCTCCCCGACCAGCGGTCGCCGTCCTGCGTCGAGCTCGTGGTAGATCGTCCAGAACGTATCCTGGGCGGTCTGTTGCCCCATTGAAAACACGATCATCTCCGGAAACCTGAACTTGAGCCAGAAGCCGGTCGTGTAGGCGAAGCCCGGTCCTTCGCCATCGGGGAAGACATGCGTGCCGAACCAGCCGTGATTGCGAACTTTCTCGACGAAATTCTGCTCGTGCTTATCGAGCCGATCGGGAGGCGCATCAAGGGCTGTGAACATTGCTCGCTCGTCCGATACGAGGGGTGACAGACTCTTCGCTACGAGGCGGTGCTCGGGCGCGCGCGATAACGGAACGCGGTCAGCCCGGCCAGGATCAGGCCGAAGGCAAGAAAAACAGCGCCTCCCTTCACGCCGAAACTGTCCTGGTGTTGGCGCTCGGCCGCGTCGTCGACGATCAGGGGCCGCGCATCCGATCTGCCCGTGAGATAGCGGATCCTGGTCTGCCTGACGGTCTGGACGCCGTTGCGCGTGATCTGCCGCCAGAAGGCGGGGCTGATATGGGTCGGTCCGTAGGTCTGCTGTCGTCCGCTCTTGTCGGTCCACGCCAGCGTCACGAGATAGCTCGGGGCTTCGCCGGCCTTGTTCACCTCACCGTAGGCGCGGGTCACATCGGCGGTGGCTTCATCGCCATGGGCGAGGATCTCATTCAACGTGCTTTGCTCAATGTAGGAGTTCACCAGCATGTAGCCGCCGAAGGGAAGCATCACAGCAGTCAGGGTCCCGAGGACGTAAGGAAAGGGACGCCTTGCTCCGGCGGCGATCGTCGCGCTCCCCGGCCCGCCTCGACGCGCCGACCATGTCTGCCATCCGACCACGAGCATCAGGAGCACGGCGCAAACGCCTGCTCCCGCCGCCATGAACCTGGACGTGGACCGGACATGGCTCAGATGGTCGTCGAGATCTTCGACAATGACCGGAAGCGATGAATCGTCGTCAACAGCCTGAATGGGAATCGTCAGGAGCTTGAGCTGATTGCCAACCATAATCCGCGCCGCATAGGCAGCACTGACCGCAATGCCCGTGCGCTCGCGCTGGACGCCATCCCTGCCGGTCCACTGCAATCCGATCGACAGATTTTCGTCGACATAGCGCGGCCAGCCGCCGTCAAACACGAACGGAAACCGCGGCGAGACGGCTTTGGCCGAAATGATCTTTCCGGTGGTGCCATAGCCATCGCGCATGACGCGTTCAATGGCATGCTGATTCCAGAACATCCCCAACGCCGCCAACACACCGACGGTCAGAAACAGAATCAACACAGTGCGCAATGACATCGATCATCGCCCCGCATAGCGCACGGCCGCATCGCCCGGCGCGCTTCACTATCGAAGGTTGTTCGTATCGCAGCGCCACAACTCTTGTCAAACGGATGAATTGTAGTCCGTTGCCGTAGGGCGGATTAGCCGAAGGCGTAATCCGCCCTACGGGACTTCCCTACTCCGCCGCGATCTGCCGCGGCGCAGGCGGTGGGTTGGCGAGGTCCGCAGCGAGCTGGGCGTAGCGGGCCTTGGCGTCGGCGACCGCTTTCTCCTTCACCGGGCCGTAGCCGCGGATGCGGTCGGGCAGCGACAGGAGTTCCACGGCGGTATCGATCGAGACCGGCGACAACAGGCCGAGCACGGTGGCGACGTCCTTTTCGTAGCCGGCGATCAAATCACGCTCGAGCTTGCGGTCGGCGCTGCGGCCGAAGATGTCGAGCGGCGTTCCGCGCAGGAATTTGAGTTTCGCCAGCACGCCGAAGACGTTCAGCATCCAGGGGCCGAAGGCGCGCTTCTTCGGGCGTCCCAGCGCGTCGAGGCCACCGCCGAGGATCGGCGGCGCCAGGTTGAAGTTGAACTTGAAATCGCCCTCGAACTGATCGCGGAGCTGCTGGGCGAAAGCGCCGTCGGTGTAGAGGCGCGCGACTTCGTATTCGTCCTTGTAGGCCAAGAGCTTGGCGTAGTTCACTGCGACCGCGCGCGGCAACGCATCGCCATAACCGCCCTTCACGGCGGCGTCGCGCACCTGGTCGATCAGCTTGCGATAACGCTTGGCGAGGCGGCTGTTCTGGTAGGCCGTGAGATGCTTGGCGCGGTGCTCGATGACTTCATCGAGCGTCATGGCCTCCAGCGTCTTGGGCGCTGCGACCTGGTCCGTGCCCTTCAGCATGTCGGCAAGACGCGCGGGATCGGCGACCGCGAGGCGGCCGAGGCGGAAGGCCTCCTTGTTCATCTTGATCGAGACGCCGTTGACCTCGATCGCCTGCTCGATCGATTCCGCCGAGAGCGGGAACAGGCCCTTCTGATAGGCGTAGCCCATCATCATCATGTTGGTGGCGATGCTGTCGCCGAGCAGCTGCTCGGCCGGCTTGGTGAAATCGAAGAAGACGGAGTCCTCGTGCAGCGCGGTTTCCAAGAGCCCATTCAGCTTGCGGGTCTGGAAGTTGAAGTCGCGATTGAGGACGAAATCGGCGGTGGGAATGACGTGGCTGTTGATGATGCCGCGGGTCCGGGTGGAATCGCAGAGCGAGATGGTGTCCTTGGCGACCGCGACCACCTCGTCGGCGGCGAGCACGAGATCGGCCGTGCCGGTGACGATGCGCGAACAGGTCACTTCCGCGGGGTGATCCGACAGGCGGACATGGCTGAGCACCGCCCCGCCCTTTTGTGCAAGGCCCGACATGTCGAGGATCATCGAGGCCTTGCCCTCGATATGGGCGGCCATGCCGAGCAGCGCGCCGATGGTGAGAACGCCGGTGCCGCCTACGCCACCGACCGCGATGTTGTAGGGCTTGTCGAGCGTCGGGCGCGAGGCCGGCTCGGGCAGCGCGCCGATATCGGCAAGCTCAGCCGGCGCACGGTGGCGCGGCTTGCCGCCATCAACGGTGACGAAGGACGGGCAAAATCCCTTCAGGCACGAATAGTCCTTGTTGCAGGAGGACTGGTTGATGGCGCGCTTGCGACCGAACTCGGTCTCCAGCGGCTCGACCGAGATGCAGTTCGACTGCACCGAGCAATCGCCGCAGCCTTCGCAGACCGCGGGGTTGATCATGACGCGGCGCGCCGGATCTTCCATCAGGCCGCGCTTGCGGCGGCGGCGCTTTTCGGCGGCGCAGGTCTGCACGAACACGATCGCCGATGTGCCGTTGTGTTCCCGGCACATCTTCATGACGTTTTGCAGCTCGTCGCGATGATAGAGCTTTACGCCCGGCGCGATGGTGCTGGCCGGATAGGCATCCGGCGCCTCCGAGACAAGATAGATCTCGCGGATGCCTTCGGCGTGGAGCTGGTGGGTGATCTGCTGCGGCGAGAGATCGCCGTCATGGCGCTGGCCGCCGGTCATGGCCACCGCGTCGTTGTAGAGGATCTTGTAGGTGATGTTGGTCTTGGACGCCACCGCCTGGCGGATGGCGAGAAGGCCCGAGTGGAAATAGGTGCCGTCGCCGAGATTGGCGAAAATGTGGTTCTCGTTGGTGAAGGGTGCGATGCCGACCCACGGCACGCCCTCGCCGCCCATATGCGTAAAGGTCTCGGTCGAGCGGTCCATCCACAGCGCCATGAAGTGGCAGCCGATGCCGGCGAGCGCCCGGCTGCCTTCGGGGACCTTCGTCGAGGTGTTGTGAGGACAGCCGGAGCAGAAATACGGGGTGCGGGAGACAGGTGCGACCGCCTGCATCTGGGTGGCCTGACGGCCGTTGAACCAGTCGGCCTTGGCGCGGAGCATCGAAGCGATCTCGGGGTTGAGATCGAGCTTGAGAAGTCGCTCGGTAAGCGAGGTCGCAAGCGAGGCGACGCTGAGCTCGGCGGCGAAGGTCAGGAAGCGTTTGTCGTGCTCGTCCATCTTACCGACGATGCGCGGGCGCACGTCGTCGCGCCAGTTGAACAACACCTGCTTGACCTGGTTCTCGACGATCTCGCGGCGCTCCTCGACGATGAAGATCTCCTCCAGGCCGACGGCGAATTCATGCACGCCTTCCGGCTCCAGCGGCCAGGGCATGCCGATCTTGTAGAGGCGAAGGCCGATCTTGGCAGCGACCTCTTCGGTGACGCCGAGCTCGCGGAGCGCCTGACGGACGTCCTCGTAACTCTTGCCCGAGGCCATGATGCCGAAGCGGGCGTTCGGCGAATCCATGGTGATGCGGTTGACCCTGTTGGCGCGCGCAAAGGCGATCGCGGCAAAGCCCTTGTAGTCCTGCAGGCGCCGGTCCTGCTCGAAGCGGTCGTCGGGCCAGCGCAGATTGAGTCCGCCTTGCGGCATCTCGAAATCGGTGGGGATGATGAACGGCTTCATCTCGTCAGTGAGATCGATCTCGGCGGTGGTCTCCACCGTCTCCGTAATCACCTTCATGCCGACCCAGCAGCCCGAATAGCGCGACATCGCGATGCCGAGCAGGCCCATCTCGATCATCTCGTGGATGCTCGAGGGATAGAGATACGGCATCAGCGCCGACATGAAGGCATGGTCGGACTGATGCGGGACGGTCGAGGATTTTGCGCCATGGTCGTCGCCGGCAAGGCACAGCACGCCGCCGTTCTTGGCCGAGCCTGCGGCATTGCCGTGGCGGAACACGTCGCCGCAGCGATCGACGCCGGGGCCCTTGCCGTACCAGATGCCGACCACCCCGTCATACTTCGCGCCGGGCGAGAGGTTAAGCTGCTGCGAGCCCCAAACGGCGGTGGCCGCCAGATCCTCGTTCACGCCGGGCTGGAACTTGATGTTGTACTGTTCGAGATGCTTGCGGGCGGCAAAGAGCTGCTGGTCGTAGCCGCCGAGCGGCGAGCCGCGATAACCGGAGATGAAGCCCGCGGTGTTGAGGCCGCTGGCGCGGTCGCGCCGGATCTGGGCCATGGGTAGGCGGACCAGGGCCTGGATGCCCGTGGTGAAGACGTGTCCGGTTTCCTGGGTGTATTTTTGATCGAGACTGATCGGACCCTGGTTGATTCCCATGCTGTCCTCTTTATCGCCCTGTTCAGGTCTTGCCGACTTAAGCCGTTGCCTTCCCGTTGTTTTTAGCTAGGGCGCGCCGACCAGTTTCGCCACTCTATGTCGGATATTTCACGATCCGCATCACAAATCTGGACCAAAGGGAGGCCTGGGTAAAAATCGCAATTTCGTGGCCTGAAACACGCTGGGCATTTTCAATTTGTGTCACCATACCCCCACTGTTGCGAAATGAACTGATGCCCCTGTCGTGCCGGATGCGGGCGATTGGTCGCAGGAGAGACTTTCGATGCGGACGATTCTGGCTGGCTCGGCTCTTGTCGGCTTGGCGTTGTGCAGTGCGGTTGCAAGCGCAGCCCGCGCCGCCGAGCCGTCGCCGGAGCTGATCGCCTACGGCAAGACGCTGGTCGAGGCTGGCGACTGCGCGGGCTGCCACACCGCCGATCCGGCAAAACCGTTCGCGGGCGGCAAGCGCATCGACACGCCGTTCGGCGCGGTCTATGCGCCGAACCTGACCCCGGACCGCGACACCGGGATCGGCGCCTGGCCGGATGCCGATTTCACCCGCGCATTGCGCACCGGCGTCGCGCCCGACGGCTCGAACTACTATCCGGCGTTCCCCTATCCCTACTTCACGAAGATGACGAAGGACGACACGCTGGCGATCCGCGCCTATCTCGGGACGCTTGCGCCCGTCGTCAGCCGCAACAAGCCGCCGGAGCTGCGCTGGCCGTTCGGCTATCGCGGCCTGATGCGGGTCTGGAACGCGATGTATTTCAAGCCCGGCCTGTACGAGCCGGACCAGAGCCAGAGCGCGGCGTGGAACAGAGGTGGCTATCTCGTCACCGGGCTCGGTCATTGCGGCGCCTGCCACACGCCGAAGAACTATTTTGGCGCGGACAAACAGGCGCAGGCGCTCTCGGGCAACGAGGTCGGCGGCTGGTACGCGCCAAGGCTCGACGGCGCCTCCCGCACGGGCCTGAAGTCGTGGAGCGAGGCGGACATCGCCGAATATCTGCAGAGTGCACGCAACGCCAGGAGCCATGCCGGCGGGCCGATGGCGGAAGTGGTCGTCAACTCGACCTCGAAGATGAGCGATGCCGATGTGCGCGCGATCGCGATGTACCTGAAGAGCCTGCCGCCATCGCGGCGCGAGACGATCGTGACGCCGCCTGATGATGCCGAGATGAAGGCGGGCCAGGCGGTCTACGCAAAGCTCTGCATCGCATGCCATGAAGCCGACGGCACGGGCGCGCCGCGGATCTATCCGCCGCTACCTGGCAACGCGCTGCTGCAATCGATCAATCCGTCCTCGACGTTGCGCATCATCCTCGACGGCGCCCACACCGTGACCACCCCGCGCGCGCCCAACACCGGCGAGATGCCGCCCTATGCCAGGCTGTCCAATGAGGAGATCGCGGCGGTGATGAACTACATCCGCAACTCCTGGGGCAATGCGGCCCCGCTGGTGACGCCGGCGCAGGTCGCGAAGGCAAGGAAGTAGGGGCGAATGGGGAGTAGCGAATAGTCAGATCTATTCGCTATTCGCCAGTCGCGCGCGCAGCGCTCACCTCTCCTCATCCCCTGTAAATACGAATTTCGGCATCTCCCATTTGTAGCGCACCGCGAGCAGGCGGAAGCTGAGACCGAGCACGAAGGTCAGGATGGTCCAGAGCTCGGCATTGAGATTGAGGCCGAAGGCGGTGGCGTAGAACAGTCCCGTCACGACCGAGACGCTGGCGTAGAGTTCGGATCGGAACAGGAGCGGCACGTCGTTGCAGAGCACGTCGCGCAACACGCCGCCGGCGCAGCCCGTCACCATGCCCGACACGATCACGATCGGCAGCGAGGCATCCATCTGCCAGCCGACGTTGCAGCCGATCATGGTGAAGACGACGAGGCCGATGGCATCGAGCACGATGAACGCGAGGTGCAGCCGATGCACCAGCCGCGCGATCAGGATCGTGAGCAGCGCCGCGCCACCCGGCAGCGCGAGGTAGATCGGGCTCGCCACCCAGACCAGCGGATAGTGACCCAGAAACAGGTCCCGCAGCGTGCCGCCGCCAAGCGCGGTCACGCAGGCGAGAAGACAAACGCCGACATAGTCCATGCTGCGCCGACCGGCAGCCAGTGCCGCCGTCATGCCCTCAGCCGTGATGGCGATGAGTCCCAGCAGGTGAAGCACGCTATCCGTCGGCGGCAGGCTCCACATCGGCTTGTTCCCTTCGTCGCGGCCATGGAACCCGCGTCCAGTTCCCTATCAGACAGGTTCCCGATTCCCGCGCAGAGGGCAACATTCGACGAAAGCATGAGGAGCCGCGGAACAGAATCTCGCATCCACGGGTTGTCCGGGCGTCATAACCGAGGAGATCCAATCGATGGCTGACGACCGTTTTCCCAACGATCCGTACCGCCCGAACCTCGCCGACGATGAGTATCTTCGCGCGGCGCGCCGGGATGCCGACCTTCAGGCCGATCCCGAGCTTGGCGAAGGCCCCGCTTCCAGCGGCAAGGTTGCGTTGTTCGCCGTTGCGATTGCACTGGTGCTCGGCGCCGTGTTCTACGGCCTGAACAACACGACCACTGGCAACCAGGCCAGCAACACGCCGGCCTCGCAGACAGCACAGACGCAGCCCACCAATCCGGCCGCGCCTCCCGGCATGCGCGACGTGACACCACCGCGCAACAACACCGAGCCGGGCGTGACCACGGGTGCTGCGCCGACCAAGCCGGCCCCGGACACGCAGAAGCCGTCTGACGGCGCGAAGTAACACTTAGCAATAGCGCGTGAAAGCGGCGGGACTCAAAAAGTCCCGCCGCTTTTTCGTTGTGTCCTAGCCGAACATCTTGTTGAGTTCGCCGCCGGGATAACCGGTGCCGAGCTCGGTGAATGTCCCCTTCTCCGCCATCTCCTTCGCCGCACGCATGAAGCCGCCCCAGGCGGCGCGGGCGAGCGATCCGCCGACGCTGATCCGGCGCACGCCGAGATCTTCAGCCTGCTGCAACGACAGGCCGGATGCGCCGATCAAGAGGTTGAACGGCTTTGGTGCGACAGCCTTCACCACAGCGGAGATGTCGTCGCGGGTCTTCAAGCCCGGCGCATAGAGGCAGTCGGCGCCGGCATCGGCGTAAGCGGTGAGCCGGTCGATAACGAGCTTCAAGTCGGTCACGCCCCACAAATAGGCTTCGCAGCGGCCGACCAGCAGCGTGCCGCTGTCGCCGATCGCCTTGCGCGAGGCCTTGATGCGCTCGACCGCGAGTGCGCGATCGTAGAGCGGCCTGTCCTTGTCGCCGGTGGAATCCTCGATCGACAGGCCGGCAACGCCGGTGCGCACACAGCGCTCGACATTGTCCGCGACCCTGTCCGGCTCGACCGCAAAGCCGCCCTCGAAATCGGCGTTGACGGGGATGTCGACGGCCGAGCTCAATGCTGCCAGATGCTGACAGACGTCCTCGACGCTGACGTGATTATCAGCCTTGCCGATGGTCCAGGCAAAGCCCGCGCTCGACGACGCAATCGCCTTGAAACCGAGATGCTGCAACGCCTTGGCACTGCCGATATCGACCGGATTGGGCAGGATGAAGCAGCCGCTTTCGTGCATCTTCTTGAAGGTCGCGCGCTTGTCCGCGGTCGTGACGTGCATGTTTCTTCTCCCTTGTTGGCCGCGCAGACATAGGCGCGCTAACACGGCAGCGCCAGAGCGCACCTGGCAGCGCCAGTGCGCGCCCGGCAGCGTTAGTGCGCGTCATGCACCGCCCGGCTGTCCTTCGGCGCCTGCTCGCGATCATTCATGCTGTAGTCCCTGACGACGCTGGCAATGCGCAGATGGTAATCGGCGAAGATTTTTGCCCTGCCCTTGGCCTGGGTGCGCCTGTGCTCCATCGTGTTGCGCCAGGCCTGCACCGCCGCCTCGTCGCGCCAGAACGACACCGACAGGATCTTGCCCTTCTCGGTCAGGCTCTCGAAACGTTCGACCGAGATGAAGCCGTCGATGGTTTGCAGGATCGGCTTCAGATCGGCTGCGAGGTCGAAATAATCCTGGCGGTGTTCCGGCTTCGGCCAGACCTCGAAGATCACGGCTATCATGGGCATCTCCTGCTGCTATCGGGCCTACAATACCACCTTGCGCAGGAAGGTGCGCTCTTCGGCGAGGATGAATTTGTGTTCCTCGGCGAAATGGAAATTCGCCATTCCCTCCGCGTCCTGCCGCAGCCGCGCGCGATAGGCTTCATAGGCGGCCAGACTCTCGAAGCTGATCAGCCCAAAGGCGATGTTATTTGTACCCTCATGCGGCATGAAATAGCCGATCAGGTCACCACCGCATTTCGGGATGATAGTGAGCCAGCGCTTCGAATATTCCTCGAACTGCGCGCGCTTGAACGGGTCGATCTGGTAGCGGATGAAGACGGTGACGGACATGATGGGCTCCTGATTGTTTTTCGGCATTGCGAGCGCAGTCTCGTAGGGTGGGCAAAGCGACTTGTCCGCCGTAGCTCGCAGAGCGAAGGCGGAAGCGTGCCCACGTCCTTTGTCCGCGACGACGGTTGGTCGGCACGTCGCTACGCTCCTTTGCCCACCCTACGGCTTCGGCTCCTCGCAATGACGTGTTTGCAGCAACACGCTACGCCCTTGCCCAACCAGAATGCTTCGGCTACCATCGAAGCATGAAATCAGGACCCGACATCGCCCTGGTCGCTTCGCTGGTCGGCGATCCCGCGCGCGCCAACATGCTCACCGCGCTGATGAACGGCCGCGCGCTCACGGCGAGCGAGCTGGCGCAGGAGGCCGGCATCACGCCGCAGACTGCGAGCTCGCATCTGGCCAAGCTCGAGGCCGGCGGGCTGGTCGAGCCGGAGAAGCAGGGCCGGCACCGCTACTATCGCCTCACCGACGACGACGTCGCCAGCGTGCTCGAGGGCCTCGCAGGCCTTGCCGCGCGCACCGGCCACATGCGGGTGCGCACCGGGCCGAAAGATCCGGCCTTGCGGCGCGCGCGGATCTGTTACGACCACCTCGCCGGCGATCTCGGCGTGCAGATGCTCGATTCCCTGCGCGAGCGGCATCTGGTCAGGCAGAAGAAGCAGGACATCGAGCTGACGGCCGAGGGCGAACGCTTCCTCGCCAAGCATCTGCAGATCTCGCCCGGCATGCTCACGCATCCGCGTCGCCCGGTTTGCAAGGCCTGCCTCGACTGGAGCGAACGGCGCCATCATCTCGCCGGTACGCTGGGGGCCGCGATGATGCAGCGCTTCGCCGAGCTGAAATGGGCGGCGCGCGACGCCACGCCCGGCAGCCGCGTCGTCAACTTCACCCGCACCGGCGAGAAGCAGTTTGCCGCGCTGTTCGGCGACGGGAAGGACTGATCACGCTATTCGCGTGACGTCGCACATTTGCGTGTGAACTCCCACTCTCGTCGTGGCCGGGCTTGACCCGGCCATCCACGCGCTTATGCGAACGGTCATTCAGTGACCGTTAGAGACCCCCATGTTCCGCATCCTCCCGGCCGCCCTCGCTGCCGCTCTCCTTGCTTCCCTGCTCACCACCGCCCACGCCGCAGACACGTCCCCACGAGAGCCCTACGGCATCGCGCTCGAGGGTTTTGCCTATCCCTACCCCGTGCACCAGTTGCCGCTCGTCAACGACGGCGAGCAGCTCAAGATGGCCTATATGGACGTCGCGCCTGCACAGCCGAACGGCCGCACCGTGGTGCTGCTGCATGGGCGCAATTTTCCGTCGAGCTATTGGGCCCCTGTTATCAAGATGCTCAACGAGGCCGGCTACCGCGTCGTGGTGCCGGACCAGATCGGCTTCGGCAAATCCTCCAAGCCTGCGGGCGAACTGCATTTCGACACGCTGGCTCGCAACACCATCGCGCTGCTCGATCACTTAGAGATCAACAAGGCCGACATCGTCGCCCATTCACTTGGCGGAATGCTGGGCGTGCGCATCGCCCGCGCCTACCCTGACCGCGTCGCCCACCTCGTGCTGACCGCGCCGATCGGGCTGGAGGACTACCGCCTCTACGTGCCGCCGACGCCGACCGAGGCAATCATTGAGACCGAGGACAAGCTCACCGCCGACGGCTATCGCAAGCAGCTGCAAACCAACTACGCAATCAAGCTGCCCCCTGATGCGATCACGCCGTACATCGACGCCCGCTTCAACATCAAGGGCAGCCCCGACTACCCGCGCTGGCTGCGCGCCTATGTCAGCTCCGGGCAGATGATCTATCGCGAGCCGGTCGCGCATGAGATTCCTCTCATCACCGAACCTACGCTGTTCATCATGGGCGCCAACGACCACAACGCGCCTGGCCGGCCGAACGCGCCGGAAGCACTACGGCCCAAGATGGGTCAGAACGCCGAGCTGGCGAAGGCATTTGCGGCGAAGATGCCAAATGGGCGAGCTGAAGTCATTCCGGACACCGGCCACCTCGTCTTCCTGGAGGCTCCGGACAAGTACAAGGAGTTGGTGCTGGGCTTTCTCGGCCGCTAGAGCGTCGTCAAGCGAAGTGGATACCGATTCGCGTCAAGAAAACGCGTCAAACAAGAACCTGGAGCCCGTTCCGATTCATCGGACGGGCTCCAGCTCCATCCGCGTCGCATGAAGCCGTACGCAGAGAACGTTCATGCCGCATTCAGGTCATGATTGGCAGGTTTGGATCGCGCCGTGTCGGCATGTTGCAAAATTAACATGTCGAATCGTGTCTTTTGATTCATTGTGCGCCGCAAGCGCCAAGCCGCCGAAGACTTTCCCCCAAAGACTTGCCCCAAGGACGAGAAGGAAGATCACATGAAATACCTGTTCGCCGCCGCCATGCTCGCCAGCGCGGTTGTCGGTTTCAGCGAGGCCGCCAGCGCCGCGCAGGGTTGCGGCCCGGGTTGGTATCGTGGCGCCTACGGCGGCTGCCGCCCGATGCGCGGCGCGGTCGTCGTGCGCCCCGCCCCTGTGGTGGTCGCTCCGCCCGTCGTCGTCGTGCCGCGCGCGCGCGCGTGCCCCTATGGCTTCCGCTGGTACGCCGGCCGCTGCCGCCCGTTCTGATCTCTTTGCATCGCAAGATGGCCGCGCAGGATCAGCCTGCGCGGCCATTTTCGTTTTCAGGCTTGTTCGTTTTCAGGCTTGCTGCCAGCGATTCGTCCGCCGTGGAGTTTGAGCGGCCAGAAACGAAACGGGGACCGCGGCTGCGATCCCCGTCCAAATTCGCGGCTTGCCGCGGCTTTACCAGTGGCGGCGGTGCCAGCGCCGGCGACGCCAGCCCCAATGACGGTGACCCCAGCCCCGGTGGCGGCCATGCCAGTGAACCTGTTCCGGCGTCAGCTTGGCGGCTTCCGCGCTGGTGGTGACGGCAGGATGAGCGTCGGGGTTGCCTTGCGGCATGCGCGCGGGATCGCCGACCGGCTGCGGCGACAACGGCGCGGCCTTTGCGGTCGCGGCGAAGGCGGCGGCGCCCGCCGTCACTCCCAATGCAAGTTTCAAAAAGTTCCGGCGCTCCATGACATGTCCTTTAGGCTATCGAGCAAGTGATGCAGAGGGAGTGTCGCGGTCACGACATGAACCAAGGCTGAATCCGGCGTTCAGATTCAGAAATGAAGTGAGTGGAGAGTTTGTAGCCTGGATGGACCTCGCTACTTCGCAAACTCCTGCGCCAGCACCAGCGTCTCGCGCGAACGCTTGACGTCGGGCCAGTCGCGGTTGAAATCGGCGACGAGCTGCTTGAGCGCATCGCCCTTCAGCATCGCCGCAAGCTTGGCCTCGTCATCGAACTGATACATCGCCTGGTGCAGCGAGGGATCGTCCAGGCTCCAGACCCGCCAGGCTTTTCTCACGCCGAATGCCGTCACCGCGTCGGGCACATGTTCCCTCTCGTACCATGTGTCGAAGGCGGCGCGCTTGCTGGCGTCGGGAACGATGGCGCGGACGACGAAGAAAGCTGATGGCATCGGATTTCCTCCGGTTGTTTGGCGCGAGCCTAGCCGGATACGCCGCCGCCGACAAAAAGAGTTGGTGCGGGTGTCGGAACGGGCGCCCTTCGCTCGTCCTTTGTTTCGAACCAGGACACGGAGACAGCAAATGGCCGACCTCACCCTGACCACCTTCAATTGGGTTCCCGACGCGCCGCGAGGATTCGTGCGCGACCTTCGCGTGCGCTGGGCGCTCGAAGAGGCTGCGCTGCCCTATCGCGTCGCAAGCGCCCCGTTCGACGATCGCGGCGCCGCGCATTTCGCGCACCAGCCGTTCGGCCAGGTGCCGTGGCTGACCGACGGCGACCTCTCGATCTTCGAGACCGGCGCGATCCTGCTCCATCTCGGCGGGCTCAGTGAGAAGCTGATGCCGACCAATCCGCGCGGCCGCACTGAAGCGACGGAATGGGTGTTCGCGGCGCTCAATTCGGTGGAGATGGCCAGCCTGCCCTGGGGAATGTCGAAGTTCATGGGCCATCCGGCCGACACGGCGGCGTGGAAATTCGTGGACGACTTCCTCAAGCTGCGCCTGAAGCATCTCGAGCCGGTGCTGGCCGGCCGTGAATGGCTGGCGGGCTCCTTCTCCGTCGCCGACATCCTGATGTCGGACGTGCTGCGCGTCGTCGATGGTTTCGATGGGCTGGCGGACAGTCCCGCCTGCCGCGCCTACGTCGCGCGTGCCACGGCCCGCCCGGCGTTCGCCAAGGCCCACGCCGACCAGATGGCGCATTTCGCTGCGGCGGATAAAGCGCGCTCGTAATTCGTAGGGCGGATTAGGCGAAGCCGTAATCCGCCAACGCCTGCACCCGGCGATAAAGACATTGGCGGATTACGCTGTCGCTAATCCGCCCTACACCTCACACCAGCTTCAGCGGTGCATCAGCCACGACGCGCAGGTCGATGCTGCCGATCAACGCCGCACGGCGTGCCTCCGCAGCACTAATGGCATCGTCCGTCTGCCGCAACGTACTGACGTTCGAGCCGAGCGACACGATCCCGCCCAGCACCAGCGCAATCGATCCGAGGGCCGCGGTCTGACCGAAGCCAAACACACCGAGGATCGTCACCAACAGCAGCGCCGCCCCGCCCCCGATCGCGATCTTGGAGGCAAGGATGTACTTCCGGCACCGCTCCGCGATCTCGGCGAGCCGCTCGATGCGATCTTCAATATCGGAGATTTCGTCGGTCGGATCGTCTTCAGTCATTGGATCGAGGATGCCAAATCAGCAGGACGCGGTATCCCGCATGCGCAAAGCGACATGCGGGACCTCTGCAAAACCCCGGATGTCGCTGCGCTCATCCGGGCTACGTTCCCTCACAACGGCAAATTGTCGTGCTTCTTCGCCGGCGCTTCCACCTTCTTGTCCTTCAGCATCGCCAGCGCCCGCGCGATCCGTTTCCGGGTCGAGTGGGGCATGATGACGTCGTCGATGTAGCCGCGCTCGGCGGCGATGAACGGTGACAGGAAGCGGTCTTCGTATTCCTTGGTGCGCGCGGTGATCTTGTCGGGGTCGCCGATGTCACTGCGGAAGATGATCTCGACGGCGCCCTTGGCACCCATCACCGCGATCTGGGCGGTCGGCCAGGCGTAGTTCATGTCGGCGCCGATCTCCTTGGAGGCCATGACGTCGAAGGCGCCGCCATAGGCCTTGCGGGTGATGATGGTCACCAGCGGCACGGTGCACTGCGAATAGGCGAACAGCAGCTTTGCGCCGTGCTTGATCAGGCCGCCATATTCCTGCGCGGTTCCGGGCAGGAAGCCCGGCACGTCGACGAAAGTGACGATCGGGATGTTGAAGGCGTCACAGAAACGAACGAAGCGCGCGGCTTTCCGCGATGCGTCGCTGTCGAGCACGCCGGCCAGCACCATCGGCTGGTTGGCGACGAAGCCGACGGTGCGGCCCGCGATGCGGCCGAAGCCGGTGACGATGTTCTTGGCGAAGGATTCCGCGATCTCGAAGAAGTCACCCTCGTCCACGACCTTCAGGATCAATTCCTTCATGTCGTAGGGCTTGTTCGGATTGTCGGGGATCAGCGTGTCGAGCGACATGTCGACGCGGCCGATGTCGTCGAAGCTCGGCCATTCCGGCACGCCGTCACTGTTGTTGGACGGCAGGAAGTCGATCAGGCGACGCATCTGCAGCAGCGTCTCGACGTCGTTCTCGAAGGCGCCGTCCGCGATCGAGGAGCGCGTCGCGTGCACCGAGGCACCGCCGAGCTCCTCGGCGGTGACGACCTCGTTGGTGACGGTCTTCACCACATCAGGGCCGGTGACGAACATGTAGCTGGTGTTCTTCACCATGAAGATGAAGTCGGTCATGGCGGGCGAATAGACGTCGCCACCGGCGCAGGGGCCCATGATGACGGAGATCTGCGGGATCACGCCGGAGGCCAGCACGTTGCGGCGGAACACGTAGGAATAGCCGGCGAGCGCGGCGACGCCTTCCTGGATGCGGGCGCCGCCCGCGTCATAGAGGCCGATGATGGGCGCCCGCGCCTTCATCGCCATGTCCTGGAGCTTTGTGATCTTCAGCGCGTGTGTTTCCGACAGCGAACCGCCGAACACCGTGAAGTCCTTCGCGAACACGAACGTCTTGCGGCCGTTGACGGTGCCCCACCCGGTGACGACGCCGTCGCCGGGCACCTTGTTCTTCTCCATGCCGAACTCGGTGGAGCGGTGCTCGACGAACATGTCGAATTCCTCGAACGACCCCTTGTCGAGCAGCAGCTCGATACGCTCACGCGCGGTCAGCTTGCCGCGGGCGTGCTGCGCCTCGATGCGCTTCTCCCCGCCGCCGAGCTTTGCGCCGGCGCGACGATCTTCAAGGGCGTCCAGGATGTGTTTCATTTGCTCCCGCCAGTTCTTAAGTGATGCGGGGTTCTAACACGGCATTTTGCGGACCGGAAAGCGCCTTTCCGCGCCGCAGGGCTGCCCTGTCCGGGCTAAAAGCGTGAGAGATTACAAAGTTTTGCCCGGGAGGCGAGCATGGACGAGAGAATGGCCGAGAGCGGTGCGGCGACGGGCGGCGTCAACATCCTGCTGCGGCTGGAGGGCCTCACCCTGTTTATCGGGATGGTGATGCTTTACTGGGCCTGGGACGGCTCCTGGCTGGTCTTTGCCCTGCTCTTCTTCGTCCCCGATCTCAGCTTCCTGGCATACCTGTCCGACGCCAAATTCGGCGCGCTGATCTACAACGCCGCCCACAGCTACATGGCGCCGGTGTCGCTGCTGACGCTGGGCTTCGGCCTCGGCTCGCCGCTCACCTTGTCCATCGCCTTGATCTGGCTCGCCCATATCGGCATCGACCGGGCACTCGGCTATGGCCTGAAATATTCCGCCGGGTTCGGCTTCACCCATCTGGGCCGGATCGGCCGGCGAAAGGACTCCTGACGCCGCGAATTTGGTGGCCCGGCCCGGTTGACCGGGCCTGCCGATTCAGGCTTGCTTCGCGCTCGCGATCAGGCGCCGAATGTTGCGTGAGCTCAGTTGGTACGGCGGCGGTCATTACGCCTTGGCTCGAGCATCACGCAAGCATCACTGAGATGTCCGCGACAGTCGTCCCCCTGCCGCCGAACTCGTCATCCCAAACCATCGACTTCCTGCGGCGGATGGCCAGCATGGTGTCGGGGCGGAACGGCGAGATGCTGCTGCGTGCCGCAAGCCTGATCGAGTCGCTGACACAGCGGGCAATGTCGGCCGAGCGGCTCTATCATGAGCAGCTGGATGCGAGCACGCGTAACGCCGAGCTGCGCGAGGCCGCCGATCTCGCCTCCGATGCCATGGTCGGCCAGATCGAGGTGCTGCGCGCACAACTTGCCGAGGTCACCGCGGCAGCCGCCGCCGAGCGCGCCGCCTTCGATGCGGAGCGCGGCAAGCTGATCGGCGTGATGCAGAATGCCGAGAGCCATATCGGCAAGCTCACGACCGAGCTGGACAGCTTGCGCGCCTCCGTCGACAGCTTCAACGCGACCGCGGTCTCGGTGCCGATCGAGGTGCTGCGGCTGGCGCGCATGCAGTTCGATTTCCTCTCCGCCGGCTTTGCCCGCAAGGGCGACGTGATCTCGCAGGCGATGAGCGAGATCGGCGGCTTTGCCATCGACCAGGCGCTGACGGCGAAGAAGACCGACACCGCCTGAGGCGGTCGCCCCTTGCGTCAAATTGACAGCGCGCGGGCCCCTTGTTCTACTGGCTCAAAATCATCAGGGAGAATCCGATGCCGACGGCATTCCGCATCGCAGCCGTGCTCATCGCGCTTTGCGTTTCAACTGAGCTGGCGAGCGCGCAATCCCTGCCGAAGGAAGTCGCCACCCGGGCCGAGATCTATCCGATCCCCTCGCTCACCCTCTCCGACCAGCAATTCCTCAGCGGCGATGCGGCGGCCGGCAAGCCGGTGACCGTCGCGGGCGAATTCCGCGTCGCGCAAGGCAGCGGAAAGCTTCCCGTCGTGGTGCTGATGCACGGCTCCAGCGGCGTCGGCGCCACCACGGAGGCCTGGGTGCACGCGTTCAACGCCATGGGCATCTCGACCTTCGTGATCGACGGATTCGCCGGCCGCGGGCTGACGGTGGTGGGACCAAATCAGGCACTGCTCGGCCGGCTCAATTTGATTGTCGACATCTACCGCTCGCTGGAAATTCTGGCAAAGCACCCGCGTGTCGATCCGGACCGCATCGTCCTGATGGGCTTTTCGCGCGGCGGACAGGCGACGCTCTATGCGAGCCTCGCGCGCTTCAACAAGCTCTGGAACAAGTCCGGCATCCAATTCGCCGCCTATATCCCATTCTATCCGGACTGCTCGACGACGTATCGGAGCGACGACGAGGTCGCGGCGCGCCCGATCCGCATCTTCCACGGCACGCCGGATGACTACAATCCCGTCAAGAGCTGCAAGGCCTTCATCGATCGGCTCAAGGCTGCGGGCCGCGACGTGGTGCTGACGGAATACCCTGACAGCGCGCACGGGTTCGACAGCGGTCTGCTTGGTGCCAACACGGTGGCCGTATCAGCCAATTCACAGACCGTGCGCAATTGCCAGATCAAGGAAGGCGACCGCGGCGTGCTGATGAACGGTGATACCAATGCGCCCTTTAGCTACATGGATGCCTGCGTCGAGCTCAACCCGCATGTCGGGGGCAATCCGAAGACGGCCGCGGAGTCGCGCAAGGCGGTGGAGGAGTTCTTGCAGGTGTTGTTCAAGTTGGGGTGAGAGGCATCTCGGCCTGCACCGGTGCCGTAGGGTGGGCAAAGCGACTTGTCCGCCGTAGCTCGAAGAGCGAAGGCGGAAGCGTGCCCACGAATCGTCGCTTACGGCATAAAGATCGTGGGCACGGCGCTACGCGCCTTTGCCCACCCTACGGCGGCCGCGCGCGACGAGAACGATTGCACGACTCACAGGCTAGATCGCGCCGATCTCGGCAAGGCAGGCTTGCGTCAGCGTCATGCGCTCGCCGACGAGTCGCGGCTCCTTGCAATCCATGTTGAGCGCGAACACGGTGTGCGCCTGGCCCTTCTCGGCCCAACCCACCATCCAGCCGAGCGACGGCTCGCCGCGTTCGGCCCCCAGCAATCCGGACTTGGCGCGAATGACGCTGTCGCCGACCTTGGTCACCGGCAGAATGTCGGCGACGAGATCCTGGCTGCGCTTGCTGATCGGCAGCGCGCGGCGCCGCAGCCGGTCGACGAAATCGATCTGCTCGACCGGATCAATGCGTAAATTCCCGGTCAGCCAGAACTGGTCGATGCCGCCGCCGATGTCGCGATTGCCGTAGTCGAACTCGTCGACATATTTCTGCATGCGCTCCTGCCCGATCCGGCGCGCAATCTCCTGATAGACCGGCACTGCACTCACAGCGATCGCGCTACGCAGCGTGTGATCCTTGTTCCAGGCCTCGATCGGACGCTTCACGCCATCCCAGGCAAACACGTCCTTGTCGGGGTCAGCGACGACGCCCGTCTCCAGCGCAATCAGCGAGTTCGGAATCTTGAAGGTCGAGGCCGGCAGCTTGCCCTCGCCCGAGCGCTCCTTGTCGCTGGCGACGACCAGATAGTCCTCCACCTTGTAGCCGACGAAGGTGCCTGATGTACCGAGATCGGTGAAGCGCTTTGCGAGGCTATCGCGGATCTCATTGCGCGGCGGCGCGACATGGGCGAGCGCGCGCTGCGGCAGGATGGCAGATGCGGCGAGAAGGCCGAGGGTGGAACGGCGGGTGAGCAAGAGCGATGTCCATTGAGTCATGAAAGCGGCGCGACCATGCAGCCGCTCCGTGGTGAAACGATGACAGTTGAGTTCTATCGCCCCCGGCCCGACAGCCGCAGCACGAACACCAGCACTTCGGCGACGGCCTTGTAAAGGTCCGGCGGGATCTCTTCGCCGAGCTCGACCTTGGACAGCGCGCCGGCCAAAACCTCGTTTTCCTCGATCGGGATGTCGTGAGCCCTAGCGATCTCGACGATCTTTTCGCCGACCGTGCCCTTGCCCTTGGCGACGACGACGGGCGCGTTGGTACCCTTTTCGTAATGCAGCGCGATCGCGAACTTGGATGGGTCGCTCATGTCGCGCGATCCAGGAAGTGGCCGGCGCGGGCTGGTGCCGGCTGCGGCGGCGTGCCCTCACGGACCAGAATGTCGCCGGGCTTGAGCTCGGCCCGCGTCAGCGCCTGATTGAGCTCACCGATGCCGGCGCGCAGCTGCTGCACCGTCGCCGGCCGCTCTGCCCACATCCGCACGAAAGTCTTGTCGCCGTTCAGCGTGATCAGCGCGTGCACAGGGCCGGCCGGCTCGACGTTGAGCGAGAAGCGCGCGCGCCAGGCGCGTTTGGCGGCATCGGCAGATTCGCCAGCGCCATCGCGCGAGATCTCGAACTGCGCCATCGCGGTGCCCTGCGGCGTTGCAAAGGGAATCTCGAAATTCCACTGCGGCACGGCCGGGTCGATGCGGTGGCCAGAGGCATCGGTGCGATCAGGCAGTGAAGCGATTTGCAACAATGTCTGCCGCGCAATCGCGGCATCGGTATCGTCGAGCAGGCGATGCACGGTTGCGGACAGCGGCGTGTCCGGCGCGAGCGCGGGCGAGGCAATCGCCTGCGGCGAGGGCAATGCGCCGCGGAACGGCGGTGGCGTCGCGCGTGCGGCTGCTTCGAAGATGTGGCCGTCCGGCACCGCCTTATTGGAGCCGGGAACGTTGCCGGTCAGACGCGGCAGGTTTTGCGTAGCCTCCTGCAACAGGCTTGCAGCAAGGCCGGCGGACATGGTGCGCGGCATCGCGGCTTGCTGAGCGTTGCCGACGACGTCCGCGAGCACCGCGGCCGCGAGATTGCCGTTGCGCGGCGTCTGCGCGATCTCGGGGCCGGAAGCGGACGCGGACTGCGCGGCCTCACCTGCGGCCTGAGCAGGTGCGGTGGCGACCTGCGGTGTCCCCGTCGTCGCAGCCGGAATTGCAGCGCCCTGTGGGGCGGCGGTTTCGAGCGTGGTCAGCGTCTGGCGCAGCACCAGCAGCGCCGCCTTCAGGTCGGGCGTCGTTCCGGCGGGCGGCCTCGCGCCCGCGGCCAGCGAAGCCTCGAAGAACAAGCCGGATTTCTGGAATGCGGTTTCGACATCGGCGCCATCGAGCCCGGGATTGAGCGGCGTCTGCTGCGCCAGCACGTCCAGCACCGCCTGCTTCAAGCCCGCAGGCAAATCGCTGCCGGTGACGACGGACGCCAGATTGGCGAACAGCGGCGCCTGGCTGCCCTGTTTTGTGGCGGCCTCGGCCGAGGCCGCGGTGACGGCGACCTGCTCCAATGGCGTTAGCGTGTTGCGTGTCGCGGTCGCGGATGGCGCCAGCGGCGGGCTTTCCACCAGCGAAGCCGCACGCGGTGTCAGCGTGATCTGATCGGCAGTGGCCTCGCCTGCCCCGTTGATCACGGCGAGCCTGATGGTGCCGCCGTTCTGCGACACCGCCAGCTGGAGATTCTGCCCAGGCGTCAGCGCCACCTCCGACATCACGTCCATCGAGAGGTTGGCGATCGCGATCCGCACCAGATTGTCGGCCATCACACTGACGACCCTGGCATCGACGACGCTGCCCGCCTGCAGCACGAGGTCGGGCGTCGTCGCATCAGCCACAGGGCTGGCGGCACTGACGGGGAGGATGGAAGTGACCGGCGTCGGCATCTCAGGGGCCCATGGAGCGCTGGCCACACCCTAAGGCCGCCGTCGTAAACCTCTCGTTAAGGACCTTCGGCTGCGGACGCCTTTGCCGCCGCCAGAACCGCCACGGCGGCCTCGAAATCCCTGAGACGGGTGGCCCGACGGCTGGCTGCCTCCTCGTCCACGCCCCATTGGTCGATGTTCCAGTCCTCATCGACATGGGCGGCGGCCCAGACCTGGCCGGCATCGCGCACGCCATGAGCCAGCGCCAGCGCCAGCAGCGCCGAGCCGGTCAGGGTCGTCACCACGTGGAGCGCGGCGACCGACCAGGCGTCGCCCGGCAGCGCCGCGCGCGCGGCCTCGACCGCCTCGTCGGGCTGCTTCACATGCATGACGCCCTCGGACAGGATGAAATGCGCGCCCAGCGCCTCCGAGGCCCAGAACAGCACGGGATCCCAATGCGCGGCCTCGCGGGCGACCAGTCCTTCGGGATGGCCGGCACGATAGAACAGCAAATCGGACTCGAAATATTTCGCGAGGTCGTCGCTGACCAGTTCGACGCGATCGACCACGCCCTCGACCACGCTGTTGGCGATCCGCGTCAGCGGCATGGTCATGGGGTCGATGCTCTCGCCCTGAGCCGCCCATTCCGCGGCCACCGCATCGGCCAGCGCGCGCGACGGAATCACCACCTGGCGGCCGGACGGCGTGCGGATCGGCTTGCCGTCGAGCGTGATGGCGAAACCGCCTGCGGCTTCGGTCGCGCTCGCCTCCTTGTAGAAGCGCTTGCGCTGCGGCGGGCGTGCGGACGCGCGCGCCGATTCCCGCGGATCCGGCGGGGGCTGCCCTGCTGCTTCTTCGAACAATTCGCGCATGTGAGTTTTCGGTCCCGGTCGCTGGATGCTAGGCTTTTAAGATAAGAGCGGCGGCCGATAAAGCGAGCGTGGGCATGAGGGAACTTGCGGGCGTTGCGGCCCTGTTCGCCGGGCTATGGCCAGCTGCGGCGGAGGCGGGCTTTCGCACCCCGGAATCGCTGGTCCGCAACGTCTACGCCCATTACGGCGACGGTGCACCGGAGCTGTCCAAAGGCCTGCCGCGGGATGCGGCCACCGCCCGGCAATTCTTCGATCCGCCCCTGCGCAAGGCCTGGAGCGCGCCCCGGGTCGAGCCCTACGACTTCCTGGTGCAGAGCCCGAGCTGGCAGCTCGGCCCTGTTACGATCGCGGTCGTGCGCAGGCAATACGACAAGACCTATGTCGCGGCGAATTTCAACAATCGCGGCCGGAAGGTCGCGCTGAACTTCGTCCTGGTCGACGGCCCCGATGGCTGGCTGATCACGGACATCGAGAGCGCGCATGACAGTCTGCGGATGTTTCTGGAGCAGTTTCGGAAGTGAGCGGGTGAACATCGCTGCTTCCGCTCGCAAATGACGGGGTTAGCAGCGGAGCCAGCCCTACTCCTCCGGCGCGTTCTCGATCGGATCAAACCGGCTTGCATCCAGCCCGAGCAGATTCCACGACTGCTGCATGTGCGGCGGCAATGGCGCGGTGGCGTCGATGACGCCGCCGCGCGGATGCGGAATCACGATGCGGCGCGCCAGCAGATGCAGCCGGTTCTGCAGGCCGCCCGGCAGCTGCCAGTTCTCGATGTTGAAATATTTGGGATCGCCGACGATGGGATGGCCGATATGCTCCATGTGGGCGCGCAGCTGGTGGGTGCGCCCCGTCACCGGCTTCAGCGAGACCCAGGTCAGCTTGTTGCCGGCGGTCTCGACCACCGCATAATAGGTCACCGCGTGGCTCGCGCCCTCGTCGCCATGCTGGGCGATGCGCATGATGGTGTCGTCCTCGCTCTCTTCCTTGGCGAGGAAGGTCGAGATGCGGCCCTGCTTCGGCTTCGGCAGGCCCGGCACCAGCGCCCAATAGGTTTTTCGCGCCGACCGGGAGCGGAACGCGCCGGTCAGATGCGAGGCGGCGAAACGGGTCTTCGCGATCAGAAGGCAGCCGGACGTGTCCTTGTCGATCCGGTGCACAAGCCGCGGCTTCTGCCCCTTGGAGTCGCGCATCACCTCCAGCATCTGGTCGACGTGCCGCGTCGTGCCGGAGCCGCCCTGCACCGCGAGCCCAAAGGGCTTGTTGAGCACGAGGACGTCGTCGTCCTCAAAGATCGTCATCTCCTTTAGCGCGGCGAGCGTCTTTTGCGCAGCTTCCGAGAGCGGGCTCGCAGTCTTCGGCGTATCGAGCTTCAGGGGCGGGATGCGGACGCTCTGCCCCTCCTCCAGCCGGTCCTTGCTGTCGACGCGCTTGCCGTCGACGCGCAGCTCGCCTTTACGGACGACGCGCTGGATGTGGGAGAACGACAGGCCGGGAAAGCGCGCCTCGAGGAAACGATCGACGCGCATGTTGTTCTCGTCGGCGGTCACCTTGACGGTCTGCACCTTGGTCGGCAGCAGCGCCTCGACGGGCTTCTCGGGCGCGGACCTCTCTGCCACCTTGGGCGGCCGCCGCTCGGCGCGCTCGCCCGCAAAGCGCGGCGGGTTGCTGCCCGGACGCGGTCCCGCTGCCTTTGCGCTGCGCGCCTTGAACGGACGCGCCTCCTTGCGCTCGTCGCGCTCGCGAGGTTTTGGATTCATTCTCTTGATGCGGCGGCTCATGCGGTCTTTCCAAGCTTTCGTGTCGACTGTGCGCTGGCGCGCCGCGGCAGCGACGCAACCTGCGCGCCTACCTCGTTCTCCGCCAGCCGCAGCTCATATTGCTGTTGCAGGTTCATCCAGAATTGCGGGCTGGTGCCGAACCAGTGCCCAAGACGCAGCGCCGTATCCGCGGTGATGCCGCGCTGTCCATTGATGATGCCTGTGATGCGATTAACAGGCACATCAATCTGACGCGACAGCTCCGCGGCCGTGATGCCGACTTCGCGCAGCTCTTCAGCAAGATGCTCACCGGGATGAATGGGCGTGCGGGGCATAGCTTCCTTTAGTGATAGTCGACGATCTCTACATCAATCGGACCGGGCGCCCCCTCCGGCCAACTGAAGCAGATCCGCCATTGATCGTTGATCCGGATCGAGAATTGTCCTGCACGATCGCCCTTCAAGGCTTCCAGTCGATTACCGGGCAATGCCGCCAAGTCGGCCAAGCTCGTTGCCGCGTCCAGTCGATCGAGGCGCGTCTCTGCCTGCCGGGCAAATCCCGAGAATTCCTTGACGTGCTGACCAGCGGCAAATCGCTCCGTGCGCTTGTCGCGGTAGCTGACGATCATGCCGAAGTGCTAGCAGGAATTACGCGTTACGTAAATAGTAAATCCGTTCCGAGCGTCTACCTCCCACCCCGCTCCTTGCGCAGCTTGGCCCAGTAATCCAACCGCTTCCTGATCTCGCGCTCGAAGCCGCGCTCGGGTGGGTCGTAGAAGGTCTGGCGGCCCAGGGCTTCCGGGAAGTAGTCCTGCCCGGAGAACGCGTCGGGGGCGTCGTGGTCGTATTCGTAAGACGCGCCGTAGCCTTCCGACTTCATCAGCTTGGTCGGGGAATTGAGGATGTGCTTTGGCGGCAGCAGCGAGCCGGCCTGCTTGGCGACCTGCATCGCCGTGCCGAAGGCGGTGTAGACCGCGTTCGATTTCGGCGCGGTGGCGAGATAGACGACGGCCTGCGCGATGGCGAGCTCGCCCTCGGGATGGCCGAGGAAGTCGAACGCGTCCTTGGCCGCATTGGCGATGACGAGCGCCTGCGGATCGGCAAGGCCGATGTCCTCCACGGCCATGCGTACGACGCGGCGCGCCAGGAATAGCGGGTCCTCACCGGCGTCCAACATGCGCGCGAGATAATACAGCGCCGCATCGGGATCGGAGCCGCGCACCGATTTATGCAGCGCCGAGATCAGATTATAATGGCCGTCGGCCGATTTGTCGTAGATCGGCGCGCGGCGTTGCAAAATCTCCTGCAACTGCGCGGCATTGAAAATCTCGTCCGCCCGCGCCGAGCGCCAGACCTCTTCGGCAAGCGTCAGGGACGCCCTCCCGTCGCCATCGGCCATGCGCACCAGCACCGCGCGCGCCTCGGCATCGAGCGGCAGCTTCTTGCCTTCGACCTCCTCGGCATGCGCGAACAGTTTTTCGATCGCGGCGGCATCGAGCGAGCGAAACACCAAGACGCGCGCGCGAGAGAGCAACGCCGCGTTGAGCTCGAAGGACGGATTCTCGGTGGTGGCGCCGACCATAACTACCGTGCCGTCTTCCATGACGGGCAGAAACGAATCCTGCTGGGCCCGGTTGAATCTGTGCACCTCGTCGACGAACAGAAGCGTGCCCTTGCCCATCTCGCGGCGGGCGCGCGCGGCGTCGAACGCCTTCTTCAGATCGGCGACGCCGGAGAATACCGCGGAGATCTGCTCGAAATGCAGGTCCGTCGCATCCGCCAGCAGCCGCGCCACCGTGGTCTTGCCGGTGCCGGGCGGGCCCCAGAACACCAGCGATCCCAGCGTGCGCGTCTCCAGCATGCGTGTCAGCGCACCGTCGGGACCGAGGATGTGGTCCTGGCCGACCACCTCCGACAGCGCGCGCGGGCGCAGCCGGTCCGGCAGCGGATGCGGAGCGTCGTGGTCAAGCCCCGCCGCGGCAAAGAGCGTTGGCGTTTGTGGTCGCTTCGGACTCATCCGCCCAGCGTGACGTTGATCTGCTGGCCGCCGCGCACCAGCGTGATACGCCAGATGCGCGGGCGCTCACCTGCCGCCTTCTCGAGGTCGCCGGTCCTGCTGATCTTCTGGTTGTTGACCGCCAGAATGATATCGCCCTTCTGGAAGCCGACATTCGCGGCCGCACTGTCGCCGCCGAGATCGGTGATCACGACGCCTTCGGTGTCGGCGTCGAGATGCAGCTCGTCGGCGACCGCCGGCGTGATGGTCGAAACCTTCGCGCCCTGGAACGGCGATCGCGCGGTGACGACGAGCTCGTTACGTCCCGTATCGGGCGCGGTCTCCAGCGCCACCGTCAGCTTGAGCGGCTTGCCGCTGCGCTGCACGTCGATCTGCGCGCTGCCGCCGAGCGGGCGGGTGGCGAAGCGATAATCGAAAGCGTTGGGATCATCCACGGTCTGGCCGTCGATCCCGGTGATGAGATCGGAGGACTTCAGGCCGGCCTTCGCGGCGGGGCCGTTCGACACCACGCTCGCGACCAGCGCGCCGGTCGGCGAACGCAGGCCGAGGCTCTCGGCGATCTCGGGCGTCACTGCCTGCAATTTTGCCCCGAGCCAGGGACGCTTCACCGCCTTGCCGCCGCTCTTGGCGGAGGCGACGACGACGCGCACCATGTTCGCAGGGATCGCAAACCCGATGCCCTGCGAGCCGCCGGAGCGCGAATAGATCGCGGTGTTGATGCCCGCGAGCTTGCCGCTCATGTCGACCAGCGCGCCGCCGGAATTGCCGGGATTGATCGCCGCATCGGTCTGGATGAAAAACTGATAATCGGTGATGCCTACCTGCGTGCGCGCCAGCGCCGAGATGATGCCGTGAGTCACGGTCTGGCCGACGCCGAAGGGATTGCCGATCGCGAGCACGACGTCGCCGACCAGCAATTCGTCGGAATTGGTGAAATCGAGGGTCGGGAATTTCTCCTTGGTGTCCTTCAGGCGCAGCACGGCAAGATCGGTGCGCGTATCCTTCAGCAGAATCTCCGCCTCGAACTCGCGCTTGTCCGACAGCGACACCTTCACCTGGTCGGCGCCCTCGATGACGTGGACGTTGGTGACGACGAGGCCGGACGCATCGACGATGACGCCAGAGCCGAGCGAGCGCTGCATCTGCTCGGGCTGCTGGCCCGGCACGCCGAAGAAGCGGCGGAAGATCGGATCGTCCAGCAGCGGGTTGCGGTTCTGCACCACCTTGGCGGCATAGACGTTGACCACGGCCGGCTGCACCCGCTGCACGATCGGCGCATAGGACAGCCGCAGTTCGGCCGGCGACGACGGGACCCGACGGTCCTGCGCCGCAGCCGGGTTGAAGTGGGCGGAAAAGCCTATGCACAATGCCGTGACGACGGCGGTCCGGATCGATCGAAACATTCCTACCTCTTGGAAAAGACGCCGGAATATAGGCGCGTTCGCCTCCCAATAGAAGGGCGCTAGGCGGCAATATTCGGCCTCCGTCGGGCGTCTGCGGCCAGCAAGCCAAGCGTGCGGAACGGCGATTTGTCTTGCCTCGTGGATTGGCATGACACGCATCATCTTGCATTCTTTGCTCACGGTAGATTCGGTTGCGGCGAATTTACATCACTGGGAACCACGCAACCGATGCGCGTCGTCGCGGGGCAGTCATCAATCGTTCCTAGCCTCACCGCCTGCGACTTGGGGAATTGGTCAAACCATGGAGTCATGACGTGAGCAGGACAAGGATTGCAGTCACGGCGATCGGCCTGGCCGGAGCGTTGGCGGCCTCGCAGGCCCAAGCCCAATCAGCAAGCAGCAGCGAACAGGAGATCGCGCTGCTCAAACAACAGTTGAAGATGCTGGAGCAGAAGCTCGACAAGCTTCAGAGCCAGACCGCCGCGAACACGGCGGCCACGGCCAAAGCCAAGGCCGAAGCAAAGGCCGAAGCCAAAGCCGAAGCGCGGTCGGAGGCGAAGGCTGTGGTTGCCAATGCGAACGCGGCGATCCCCGTCAAAGGACCGGCGCCTGCGCCCGGCGTCGTCGTGACCATGCCGAACAACCGGCCGACCATCTGCACCGCCGACCAGGCCAGTTGCGTCGCCATCACCAGCCGCCTGCACTGGGATGTCGGCGGCTATGACTATCGTCCCAACACGGCGGCGACCGTGCCGCAGAAGCTCGACAGCGGCCAGAACGTCCGCCGCGCGCGCATCGGCGTCACCGGCAAATTCTTCAACGACTGGAACTTCGCGCTGGTCTACGATTTCGGCGGCTCGTCCGACGGTTTTGGCGGCACCGCTCCTGGATCACTGCCGGGCGGCGGCGTCTCCGGCGTCGAAAATGCCTATCTCAGCTACACCGGCTTGAAGCCGTTCGGCGGCAAGATGGCGATCGAAGCGGGCATCATGGACGTGCCCTACACGCTCGATGAGGCCACGAGCTCCAACGACATCATGTTCATGGAGCGCGCCTCGGCCGGCATCATCGCGACCAATATCGCTGCCGGCGACTTCCGCTCCGCGGCCGGTACGCGCTGGTACAACGACCAGCTCTGGATCGGCGGCTATGTCACGGGGCCGTCGACCGGCGCAATCCACTCGGCTTCGAGCGCGGCGCCGGCGGGCACAAGCGAGCAATACGGCGCCGTGGCGCGCATCGCCGGCAACCCGATCAGCGGCAAGGACTATTCGGTGCATATCGGCGCCGACGCCCAGTGGCTGATCCAGCCGCCGCGCAATCTCATCGCCAACACGCAAACCGTCACGCTCAGCGATCGTCCGGAATTGCGTCTCGATCCGACCACGCTGATCTCGACCGGCGCGATCGCCAATGCCTCGGGCGCGCAGGTCTACAGCGTCGAAGCCGCGGCAACCTACGGCCCGCTCATCGTTCAGGGCGAGTACTTCTGGTACAATGTCGACCGGACCGCCAACACCGGCGTGCCGCTGGTCGGCGCACCCAGCCTGAAATTCCAGGGTGGCTACGCGCAGGCCGGCTACGTGTTGACGGGCGAAGGCCGCAGCTACAACGCGGCGAACGCGGCCTATAGCGGCGTCAAGCCGGCGCATCCTTTCTCGCTCGAAGGCGGCGGCTGGGGTGCGTGGGAAATCGCGGGGCGCTTCTCGACGGTCGACCTCAACAATCAATTGGGCGCAGCGACCGGCATCGCCGGCGGCCGACAGACCGTCTACACGCTGGCACTCAACTGGTACGTCAACGGCAACGTCCGCTTCATGCTCGACTATCTGCACGGCACGGTGTCGAGGCAAGCCTCGCCGATCGCGACCGCAGATGTCGGCTCGAAGTTCGATGCGGTCGCGATGCGCACGCAGTTCGCGTTCTGAGGGGTATCTCTCCCGGGAGCGGCACGCCGCTCCTGGATCTCTAAGCTGCGCGCTTCGGCTTCTTCACGATCGCCGGCGGCGGCGCACCGGACAGCCGCTGCTGATGGCTCTCGCCCCAAGCCTTGAGGATATCGATCACCGGCCTGAGGCTCTCGCCGAGTTCGGAGAGGCAGTATTCGACGCGCGGCGGCACCTCGGCATAGACCTTGCGGATGACGAGCTTGTCCTCCTCCAGCGCACGCAGCTGCTTTGTCAGCATGCGCTGGGTGATGCCGGGCATCCGACGGCGCAATTCGCCGAAGCGCTGGGTGCCGCTCTGGAGATGGTAGAGGATCACGCCCTTCCACTTACCGTCGATCAGGTCCAGCGTCGCCTCGACCGAGCAGCCCGGGCGCCGGGTAAAATCGCGCCGTTTCATGCGTGTTTTCCCAATAGTATCCAAACAGGGACTATATCCCCGAATTTACAGTACTTGCCAAATTGGAGCTAGCGCGACACTTAGCAGGCTAGGCGCGCCCATGCCAAGCTGCGCGCCATCTGATGGAGACAAGCCATGAAGGCCGTCGGCTACAAGAAATCGCTTCCGATCGAGGATCAGGATGCGCTGATCGATTTCGAGACCGCAAAGCCCGAACCCGGAGGGCGCGACATCCGCGTCGCCGTGAAGGCGATTTCGGCCAATCCGGTCGATTACAAGGTGCGCAAGCGCGCAGCGCCGCCCGAGGGCGAGACCAAGATCCTGGGTTATGACGCGGCCGGCGTGGTCGATGCCGTCGGGCCCGAGGTCACGCTGTTCAAGCCGGGTGACGAGGTGTTTTACGCCGGCTCGATCCTGCGCCAGGGCACCAACGCCGAATTCCACCTGGTCGACGAGCGCATCGTCGGCAACAAGCCGAAGAGCCTGTCGTTCGCGCAAGCCGCCGCCCTTCCCCTCACCTCCATCACCGCCTGGGAATTGCTGTTCGATCGGCTCGGCGCGGTGCCCGGCAAGAGCGTCGATCCGCGCACCCTGCTGATCACGGGCGGCGCCGGCGGCGTCGGCTCGATCCTGATCCAGCTCGCCCGCCGCCTCACCGGCCTCACGGTGCTCGCCACCGCGACGCGGCCGGACTCGCAAAAATGGTGTTTCGATCTCGGCGCGCATGCGGTGATCGACCACGGCAAGCCGATGAAGGAGCAGATCGAAAAATTGAAACTGCCGCCGGTCGCGCTGGTGGCGAGCCTCACCTTCACCGATCAGCATTACAAGGCGATCGCCGAGTTCATGGCGCCGCAGGGCCGGTTCGGCCTGATCGACGATCCCCCGGAATTCACCATGAGCACGTTCAAGGGCAAGGCGATCTCGGTGCACTGGGAATCGATGTTCACGCGCTCCTCGTTCCAGACATCAGACATGATCGCGCAGCATCATTTGCTCAACGACGTCGCAGACCTCATCGACAAGGGCGTGCTGCGCACCACGCTCGACCAGACTTTTGGCACGATCAACGCCGCCAACCTCAAGCGCGCGCATGCGCTGCTCGAGAGTGGCAAGTCGCGCGGCAAGATCGTGCTGGAGGGGTGGTAGGCGCCGCAACGTCGGTGCGGAGGGTGGATTAGCGTAGCGTAACCCACCTCTGGTTCTGCGGAAACACACGGCGGTGGGTTACGCCAGCGGACTGCGCTTCGCGCAGCCGCAGGCTAACCCACCCTACGGCTCCTACGCTTCCGCCGCGCCCTCGACGAACAGCAGCCGCCGTTCCAGCGCGGTCTGCCGCAGCTTGAGCGCTTCGGCATATTCCGGCGAGGTGTACCATTCCTTCAGCCGCGCCATCGACGCGAATTCGACGATGACGATGGCCTTCGCTGGAAGGTTGCCTTCGGCAAGCTCGGCCTTGCCGCCGCGGACGAGATAACGCCCGCCATACTGCGCGATCGTCTCTGCGGCGAGCACACGATAGGCTTCGAACCCCTCGGGATCGCGCATCTCGACTTCGGAAATCACATAGGCAGTCATGCGCGGCTCAGGCGATGGTGTTGACGATGCCGCCCTCGGCCCGCAGCGCCGCACCGTTGGTCGCGGACGCCTGCTTCGACGCAACATAGACCACCATGTTGGCGATCTCGTCGACACTGGCGAAGCGTTGCAGCAGCGAGCTCGGCCGATGCTGCTTGACGAAATTGGCGGCAGCCTCGTCGACCGACTGGCCGTTCTGCTTGGCGAGATCCTTCACAAAGGTCTCGACGCCCTCCGACATGGTCGGCCCCGGCAGCACGGAATTGACGGTGACGCCGGTGCCGCGGGTGAGCTGCGCCAGACCGCGCGCGACCGAGAGCTGGGCCGTCTTGGTCATGCCGTAGTGGATCATCTCGACGGGAATGTTGAGCCCGGACTCCGATGAGATGAAGACGATGCGGCCCCAATTGCGCTTGAGCATGCCCTTCAGATAAGCGCGCGACAGCCGCACGCCGCTCATGACATTGACCTCGAAGAAGCGGCTCCAGTCCTCGTCCGGAATCTCGAAGAAATCCTTGGGCTCGAAGATGCCGGCATTGTTGATGAGGATGTCGACTTCTGGCAGCGCCGCAACGAGCGCCTTGCAACCGGCTGCGGTCGAGACGTCGGCGGCGATGCCGCGCACCTTCGCGCCCGTCCCTTCCAGCTTGCGCACGGCGGCATCGACCTTGTCCTGGCCGCGCCCATTGATCACGACACTGGCGCCAGAGGCCGCGAGGCCTGTGGCGATGGCGTGGCCGATGCCGGCGGTCGAGCCGGTTACGAGGGCGGTCTTCCCGGAAAGGTCGATGTTCATGTCTCATCTCCATCGATGTCGGTGGAGATATCGGGCGCTCGACATGAGACCGCAATTGGCGCTCACTCAGGCGTGAGAAAGACATTCAGGCGTGAGAAGGACATGGGCTCGTCGTCACGGCGAAAGCCGGGACGATACCGCAAGCACCGATAAGGTACCGCGTCGGCAAAAAAAAGCGGCGCCCGAAGGCGCCGCTCTCTGAATTCAAGACCGATCGGCTTACGCCGCCTCGGCTTCCTTCTCCAGCACCGGACCGGAATCCTGGCCCTTGGCATCGACGTCGCGATCGACGAACTCGATCACGGCCATCGCGGCATTGTCGCCGTAGCGGAAGCCGGCCTTGATGATGCGGGTGTAGCCGCCCTGGCGGTCCTTGTAGCGAGGCGCCAGCACGTCGAACAGCTTCTTGACCTGGTCCTTGTCGCGCATCTCGGAGATGGCCTGGCGGCGCATGGCCAGCCCGCCCTTCTTGCCGAGGGTGACGAGCTTCTCGACGATCGGACGGAGCTCCTTCGCCTTCGGCAGCGTGGTGACGATCTGCTCGTGCTTGATCAGCGCGGCGCACATGTTGGCGAACATCGCGCGGCGATGCTCGGCAGTGCGGTTGAGCTTCCGATGAACCTTGCCGTGACGCATGTGACTATTCCTTCTTCGATGTGTCGCGGTGGTTCAGCGACTGGTTTTCAGGTGGGCTTCCTGCGTTCGCCCTAGGCCGCGAATAGCGAATGGCGAGTAGCGAATGGATGTTCGTCCCTATTCGCTATTCGCCACTCCCAACTCGCTCAGTAGTGATCCTCGAAGCGCTTGGCGAGCTCGTCGATGTTCTCCGGCGGCCAGCCCGGCACTTCCATGCCGAGATGCAGACCCATCTGGGCCAGCACTTCCTTGATCTCGTTCAGCGACTTGCGGCCGAAGTTCGGAGTGCGGAGCATTTCCGCCTCGCTCTTCTGCACGAGGTCGCCGATGTAGACGATGTTGTCGTTCTTCAAGCAGTTGGCCGAACGCACCGACAGCTCGAGCTCGTCCACCTTCTTGAGGAAGGCCGGGTTGAAGGCGAGGTCCGGGATGATCTCCTGGGCGACTTCCTTGCGCGGCTCTTCGAAGTTGACGAACACGTTGAGCTGATCCTGCAGGATGCGGGCGGCGTAAGCCACGGAGTCATCCGGCGAGATCGCGCCGTTGGTCTCGATCGTCATGGTCAGCTTGTCGTAGTCGAGGATCTGGCCCTCGCGGGTGTTCTCGACCTTGTAGGAGACCTTGCGGACCGGCGAGTACAGGCTGTCGACCGGGATCAGGCCGATCGGCGCGTCCTCGGGACGATTGCGCTCGGCGGGCACGTAGCCCTTGCCGGTGGCGACCGTGAACTCCATGCGGATCTCCGCGCCCTCGTCGAGGGTGCAGATCTGCAGATCGGGGTTCAGCACCACGACGTCGCCGACGGTCTGGATGTCGCCGGCGGTGACGACGCCCGGGCCCTGCTTCTTCACGACCATGCGCTTGGGGCCTTCGCCCTGCATCTTGATCGAGATGTCCTTGATGTTGAGCACGATGTCGGTGACGTCCTCACGAACGCCCGCGATCGAGGAGAACTCGTGCAACACGCCGTCGATGTGCACCGACTGCACCGCCGCGCCCTGGAGCGAGGAGAGCAGGATGCGGCGCAGCGCGTTGCCGAGCGTCTGGCCGAAGCCGCGCTCGAGCGGCTCGGCGACGATGGTCGCGAAACGGTTCGAATCGCTGCCGGGCGTGACCTGGAGCTTGTTCGGTCGAATCAGTTCTTGCCAATTTTTCTGGATCGTCACTGTTTCACCCATACAGGCCAGTCAATTTGAGCGTTCAAATACTGGCGTTGGAGAAAGGCCGCAGATCATTCCCGCGGCTTCTTAGAAAAGTCATTGCGGGCGCCAATGCGCCCGCAACTCGGGATCAAACGCGCCGACGCTTGCGGGGACGGCAACCGTTGTGCGGGATCGTGGTCACGTCACGGATCGAGGTGACGGTGAAGCCTGCGGCCTGAAGCGCGCGGAGCGCCGACTCGCGGCCCGAACCGGGACCTGCGACTTCGACTTCCAGCGTGCGCATGCCGTGCTCCTGCGCCTTCTTGGACACGTCCTCGGCGGCAACCTGCGCGGCGTACGGGGTCGACTTGCGCGAGCCCTTGAAGCCCATCGTGCCGGCGGAAGACCAGGCAATCGTGTTGCCCTGCGCGTCGGTGATGGTGATGGTCGTGTTGTTGAACGACGAGTTCACGTGCGCGACGCCGGAGGCGATGTTCTTGCGCTCACGACGACGAACGCGGGTGGCTTCCTTGCCCATAGAGTACCTTTCCTGAAGATCTCAAACGCCGCCGTAATGCCAGCGGCTACACCTGTGGAACGAAAGGCGCATGGCGAAGGGGTCATCCCTGTTCGCCACACGCCGCGATTGGATTCGAAAACTTACTTCTTCTTGCCGGCGATGGCCTTGGCCGGACCCTTGCGCGTGCGCGCATTGGTGTGGGTGCGCTGGCCGCGCACCGGCAGGCCGCGACGATGACGCAGGCCGCGATAGCAGCCGAGGTCCATCAGACGCTTGATGTTGATGCCGACCTCACGACGCAGGTCGCCCTCGACGAGATAGTCGCGGTCGATCACTTCGCGGATCTGGAGCACTTCGGCGTCGCTCAGCTGATTGACGCGACGATCCACGGGGATCTTCACCTTCTCCAGGATCTCACCGGCGATCTTCTGACCGATGCCATGGATGTACTGGAGCGCGATCAGCACGCGCTTGTTGGTCGGGATGTTCACGCCGGCAATACGGGCCACGGCCTTCTCTCCTGTTGCCGATCCCTCGTCAGGAACCGGTCTTTAAGTGCTTGGTTTCTCGGGCAGGTGTTCACAAACGCGAACACGACGCCCACCCCTGGTCTTCCTGGGGCCGGCATCGTTTGAAACTATCCGACTTGGATGCGGGGCTTATTAGGGGATTCCAGGGGCTTTCGTCAACCGCTGCTAGCGCTTAGCTCGCTTTTTCGTGACCTTTTTTGCGGCCTTTTTGGCACCCTTTTTGACAGCCTTCTTGGCGGTCTTTCGGGCTGTTTTCTTTGCCGCTTTCTTGACGGACCTCCCGGCGGCCTTCTTGGCCGTCTTCTTGGGGCCCCTCACCGCCGTCTTGACGGCCTTTTTCGCCGATTTGGCGGGTTTTTTGGTCGTTTTGGCTGCTTTCCTAGCCGTCTTGCTCGCTTTCTTGCTGGCCTTGGCCTTCTTGGCCGGGCCCGCCTTGGCTGCGCTTTTGGCGTGGGTCTTGGGCTCGACTGCTCCCAACGCCAGGAGCTGGCGATGGATGGCGCGGGTGACCTCGTCGATGGCCATCATACCGTCGATGGTCGAGAGCTTCCGCCGCTCGGAATAGTAGTGAATCAGCGGTTCCGTCTGGTTGCGGTAGCTGGCTAACCGCTTGGTCAGGACCTCCGGCGTGTCGTCGAGTCGGACCTCCTTCCCGCGCTCACGCATCTGGGCGACGCGGGTCTCGACACGATTCAGCAGCGCGCTCTCGTTGACGCGAAGCTCGATCACGGCGTCGAGCTTGAGGTGCTTGTGCTTGAGCAGCTCGTCCAGCGCCTCGGCCTGCGGCACGGTGCGCGGGAAACCGTCGAGGATGAAACCGTTCTTGGCGTCCGGCTGGTCGATCCGATCGGAGATGATTCCGACCACGACCTCGTCGGGTACGAGACCACCGCTGGCCATGATCTCCTTGGCCTTCAGCCCGACTGGCGTACCGGCCGCAACCGCGGCACGCAGCATCTCGCCGGTCGAGAGCTGGACGATGCCATAGCGTTGCACCAGCAACTGCGCCTGGGTCCCCTTGCCCGACCCCGGCGGTCCCAGAAGTATAATTCTCATCGGCGTACGCCCCCCGGATTGGTGAGCGATACGTCGCGCACCTGTGCTTTGATATCAAGAGCGGTGCAAACCACAACCAGCGCCCCACCGCCATTGATCATCATACTATAAGGCAGCCCGATCCCGTAAAGCTCGAAGACCTCCGGAATCAACTGCAACACAGTCAGGTAGACGGCTCCGACGACTGTCGTCAATGACACGACGCGGTCGAGATAGTCGGCGGTCGCCTCGCCCGGCGCGACATCGGGAATCGTGCCGTCGCGCGTGGCCAGGGATTTGGCCGCGTGCTCGGGATCGACGACGTAGGCAGTGTAGATGAAGGCCAGCACGAACACGGCGATCGACACGAGGATGAGATGCGCCGGTTGCCCGACCTGAAAGTGCCGGTACGCTGCGGCGACCACGGGATGATCACCGCCAAGGATGAGGCCCGCAAGGGCGAGCGGCAGAAAGAAGATCCACGGCGCCGCGGTGACCGGAATCAGAAAGCCGGCACTGTTGATCTTGATCGGGAGAATCGCAGCTCGCGCGGGCAGCAGGCGATCTCCGAGTCTGCGCTCGGCGAACTCGACACGGACATTGCGTCGCGCACCTTCAACGAAGACGATCAATGCGACGACCACGATCCAGACGAGCGCGTGGAACAGCACGACACTGCCGGGTACCTGGCCGTCCTGCAGAAGGCGTGCGATGCCGGCAATGTCGACCGGGACATGAACGAGAATATTGACGCTGAGCAGCAGCGCCAGACCATTGCCGATGCCGTGGCGGGTGATCTGTTCGCTGAGCCAGACCAGGACGAACACGCCACCCACGATCGAGGCCGTGGCAGCGAGCACGGGCCATTCGTCGGGATCGGAGACCAGCGCCGGAATTGTCCGGATGGTCGAGGCGTAGCCGTAGGCCTGGAAGGTGGTGAAGACCAGGGTCACTATCAGCGTGTAGCCGGAGATTTTGCGCCGGCCGCGCTCGCCCGACCTCTCGAGTGAGCTCAAGCGCCGCGATACCAGCGAGACAAGCCGGACGACGATCGCGGCCGTCAGATAGGGAAGGATACCGAGTGCGAAGATCGAAAAGCGAACCACATGTTCGCCTGAGAACGACGAGCTCGGCGCCCCCATCCCGACAAGCGGGACCTGGGTGCCGAGCCTGAAGAGGAGCAGCGCGCCAATCGTGAAAGCGATCCGGCGCGCGAGCTCCTTGTTCATCTACGGCGGCCACGCAGCTTCGACTTGCGGATCAGGCCTTCATACTGATGCGCCAGCAGATAGCCCTGCACCTGTGCCACCGTGTCCATGGTGACGCTGACCACGATCAGCAGCGAGGTGCCGCCGAAGTAGAACGGCACCGAGGCGTAGGAGATCAGGATCTCAGGGATCAAGCAGACGATCGCCAGATAGACCGCGCCGAGCACGGTGATGCGCGAGAGCACGTAGTCGATATATTCCGCGGTGCGCTCGCCGGGACGGATGCCCGGAATGAAGCCGCCGTGCTTCTTCAGATTGTCCGCGGTCTCGGTCGGGTTGAACACGATCGCGGTGTAGAAGAAGGCGAAGAAGACGATCAGCGCCAGATACATGATCAGGAACAGCGGACGGCCATGGCCGAGCTGGGTCGTGATCCACTGGAACCATTCCGGCCCGCTGCCCGCGTTGAAGTTCGCCACCGTGGTCGGCAGCAGCAGCAGCGAGGACGCGAAGATCGGCGGGATCACACCGGAGGTGTTGAGCTTGAGCGGCAGATGCGAGGACTGACCCTCGAACATCTTGTTGCCGACCTGGCGCTTCGGATACTGGATCAGGAGGCGGCGCTGCGCGCGCTCCATGAACACGATGAAGGCGATCACGGCGACTGCCATGATGATGACGACCAGGATCAGGCCGGTCGACATCGCGCCCTGACGGCCGAGCTCGAGCATGTTGGCGAGCGCGGCGGGCAGCTCGGCGACGATGCCGGCGAGAATGATCAGCGAGATGCCGTTGCCGATGCCGCGCGAGGTGATCTGCTCGCCCAGCCACATCAGGAACATGGTGCCGCCGGTCAGCGTGATCGCGGTGGACAGGCGGAAGAACAGGCCAGGGTCGCTGACGACGTTGCCAGCGCCCTCGAGGCCCACCGCGATACCGTAGGACTGGAACGCGGCCAGGATCACGGTGAGATAGCGGGTGTACTGGTTCAGCAGCTTGCGGCCGGACTCGCCTTCCTTCTTCAGCGCCTCGAGTTGCGGCGAGACGGTGGTGAGGAGCTGGATGATGATCGAGGCCGAGATATACGGCATGATGTTCAAGGCGAAGATCGCCATGCGGTGGATGCCGCCGCCGGCGAACATGTTGAACATGCCGAGGATGCCGCCCGCCTGGGAGCGGAACACCTGCTCCCAGATATTGGGATCGATGCCGGGGAGCGGGATGTAGGTCCCGAGCCGATAAACGAGCAGCGCACCCAGGGTGAACCAGATGCGCTTCTTCAGTTCGTCAGCCTTGGCAAACGCACCGAAATTGAGATTGGCTGCCAGTTGTTCCGCTGCAGAGGCCATCTTGGACTTTCTCCCGCCGCCTATTGCGCCGTCATGCCCGCGGCCGGGCTACATTATACCGGACACCGGACATTATCTGGGGCTCGGCTTCGATAAGTCCACGTCCCGCACGCGTAAAGGCCCGCGAGCCGCGGGCCAATGACGCAGTTGTTACGCCGCCTCGCCTTCTTCCTTGGCAGGGGCGAGGATCTTCACCGAGCCGCCGGCCTTCTCGACCGCGGCGATCGCGGTCTTGGTGGCGCCGTGGACTTCGATGTTGAGCTTGGACTTGAGCTCGCCGCGGCCGAGCAGCCGCAGGCCACCCTTGGGCCGGCGCAGCACGCCGCCCTTCACCAGGGCCTCGACGTTCACGACGCTGCCGGCGTCGATCTTCTTGGCATCGACCGCTTCCTGGAGCCGGTCGAGATTGATCTCGGCGAACTCGACGCGGAAGATGTTGTTGAAGCCGCGCTTGGGCAGACGGCGATGCATCGGCATCTGGCCGCCTTCGAAACCCTTGATGCGCACGCCCGAACGCGCGGTCTGACCCTTGCCGCCGCGGCCGGACTGCTTGCCCTTGCCCGAACCGATGCCACGGCCGACGCGCATACGCTTCTTGCGCGAGCCGGCGTTGTCGGCGATATCGCTGAGCTTCATCGCCCTTCTCCTTATTTACTTCTCGTCGACGATGCGGACGAGATGATGAACCTTCTCGATCATGCCACGGACTGCCGGGGTGTCCTGCAGTTCGCTGGTGCGACCGATCTTGTTGAGCTTGAGCCCGATCAGCGTCGAGCGCTGCGAGTGATGGCGGCGGATCGCGCTGCCGGTCTGCTCGAGCTTGATCGTCTTGCTGGCCTTGGCCATGGGAGTCTACTCCAGAGCTTCCGTTAGTCGGCAGCCGCCTCGGCATCGCCACCGATACGGCGCGACTGCAGAGTGGACACCTTGATGTTGCGGCGGGCTGCGACCGAACGCGGCGAATCCTGATGCTTCAGCGCGTCGAAGGTCGCGCGAACCATGTTGTAGGGGTTCGACGAGCCGATCGACTTGGCGACCACGTCCTGGACGCCGAGCGTCTCGAACACGGCGCGCATCGGACCGCCGGCGATGATGCCGGTACCGGCTGGAGCTGCACGCAGGTAGACACGGCCCGCGCCATGACGGCCGGCGATGTCGTGATGCAGCGTGCGGCCCTCGCGCAGCGAGACGCGGGTCAGGTTGCGCTTGGCGGACTCGGTGGCCTTGCGGATCGCTTCCGGCACTTCGCGCGCCTTGCCGTGACCGAAGCCGGCGCGGCCCTTCTGGTCGCCGATCACGACCAGCGCTGCGAAACCGAAGCGCTTGCCGCCCTTGACGACCTTGGCCACGCGGTTGATGTGAACGAGCTTGTCGACGAACTCGCTGTCGCGCTCCTCGCGCTCCCTGCGTTCACGTCCGCCGCCGCCGCGTTGATCGCGTCCACCACGTTGTTCGCGTTCTGCCATTTTTCCAATCCTTCAGAGGCTTGCGCCTCAATCCTCAAATTCTGTTAGAAGCTCAGCCCGCTCTCACGCGCTGCGTCGGCGAGAGCCTTGACGCGCCCGTGGTAGAGGTAGCTGCCGCGATCGAACACGACTTCCTTGACGCCCTTCTCGGCGGCGCGCTCGGCCAGCAGCTTGCCGACCGCCTTCGCCGCATCGATGTCGGCGCCGGTCTTGCCGCCGTCGCGCATCGCCTTCTCGAGCGAAGAGGCAGAGGCCAGCGTCTCGCCCTTCAGGTCGTCGATGACCTGGGCGTAGATGTGCTTGGACGAGCGGAACACCGACAGACGCGGACGACCACCACCGGAGCGGCGCAGCTTCAGCCGCACACTCCGCTTGCGCCGGGCATTGGTAACCTTGGCTTTGGACATGACCGGCTCCGTTACTTCTTCTTGCCTTCCTTGCGGAAGATGAATTCGCCAACATACTTCACGCCCTTGCCCTTGTAGGGCTCCGGCGGGCGATAACCGCGGATCTCGGCCGCAACCTGGCCGACGCGCTGGATGTCGCTGCCCGTCACCGTGATCTCGGTCGGCTTCGGCACGGTGATCGTGATCCCTTCCGGGATCGCATAGACCACGTCGTGGCTGTAGCCGAGCGCGAGCTGCAGGTTCTTGCCCTGCATCGCGGCGCGGTAACCGACGCCGGTGATCTCGAGCTTCTTCTCGAAGCCCTTGGTGACGCCTTCGACCAGATTCGCGACCTGGGCGCGAGCGGTACCGTAGAGCGCGCGGGCGCGATTGGTCTCGAGCCGCGGCTTGACCATGATCTGGCCGCTCTCGAGCTTGACCTCGACGTCGTCATGAACGACGAACTGAAGCTGGCCCTTCGGCCCCTTCATCTTGACGGTCTGCCCATCGACGGTCGCGGTCACACCCGACGGAACCGGCACAGGCCTTTTGCCAACACGTGACATGGATCAAAAATCCTTCTCAGAACACCGTGAAGAGGACTTCACCGCCCACATTCGCGTCGCGCGCGCTGTGGTCGGCCATGATCCCCTTCGGCGTCGACAACACCGAAATGCCGAGGCCGTTGTTGACCCGCGGCAGGTTCTTCACCGAGGCGTAGACGCGACGCCCGGGCTTGGAAACACGTTCGATCTCGCGGATGACGGGCTCGCCGTCGAAATACTTCAGCTCGATCTCGATCTCGCTGCGGCCCGAGGAGTGCTCGAGCGTGGCGTAACCGCGGATGTAGCCCTCGGACTTGAGGACCTCGAGCACGTTCTCGCGCATCTTCGAGCCAGGCGTGGAGACCTTGGTCTTGGAGCGCATCTGCGCATTGCGGATACGGGTGATCAGATCGCTGATTGGATCGTGCGTAGACATCTAAACGACCCTCCTTACCAGCTGGACTTCACGAGGCCCGGGACCATGCCCTTGGAGCCAAGTTCGCGCAGCGCGATACGGGACAGCTTGTTCTTGCGGTAGTTCGAGCGCGGGCGACCCGACAGCTCGCAACGCAGGCGGATGCGGGTTGCCGACGAGTTGCGCGGCATTTCCGCCAGCTTCAACGTCGCAGCGAAACGCTCCTCCATCGGCAGCTTCTTGTCGGCGATGATCGCCTTCAACCGCTCGCGCTTGGCGGCGGCGTTCTTCACCATCCGCTTGCGCCGGTTGTTCTTCTCGACTGAACTCTTCTTTGCCATGCTTGGCTCCTGGGTATCCGCGTTTGAGAGGCTTTAGGTCAGCGTCTCACTGCCGGAACGGGAAATTGAAAGCGGTCAACAAGGCCCTCGCCTCTTCGTCGGTCTTGGCCGTGGTGCAGACGGTGATGTCCATGCCGCGGGCTTCCGTGACCTTGTCGAAGTCGATCTCGGGGAAAATGATGTGCTCCTTGATGCCGAGCGAGTAGTTGCCGCGGCCGTCGAAGCTCTTCGGGTTCAGGCCGCGGAAGTCGCGGACGCGCGGCAGCGCGACCGTCACCAGGCGATCGATGAACTCGTACATGTGGGCCTTGCGCAGCGTGACCTTGCAGCCGATCGGCTGGTTTTCACGCAGCTTGAAGGTCGCGATCGCGATACGCGAATAGGTCACGATGGCCTTCTGGCCGGCGATCTGGGTCAGCTCGGCAGCGGCGGTCTCGGCCTTCTTGCGATCGTTGACGGAATCGCCAACGCCCATGTTCAGCACGACCTTGTCCAGACGCGGAACCTGCATGACGTTCTCATAACCGAACTTCTCGGTCATGGCCGTGCGGATCTTCGCATCGTATTCCGCGCGCAGGCGCGGCGTGTAAGCGGCCTCAGCCATCGATCTCAGCTCCCGAGCTCTTGGCGATGCGGACTTTCTTGCCGTCCGCCAGAATCTTGAATCCGACGCGGGTCGGCTTTCCGTCCTTGCCGACATACGCGATGTTGGACAGTTGGATCGGCGACTCCTTCGAGATGATGCCGCCCTCCTGGGCCTGCGTCTGCTTCTGGTGACGCTTGACCATGTTGATGCCGCGCACCAGCGCCGTGCCGGCGTCGGGACGCACTTCGAACACTTCGCCGGTGCGGCCCTTGTCGCGGCCGGTCAGCACGACGACTTTGTCGCCCTTGCGGATCTTGGCAGCCATCACAGCACCTCCGGCGCGAGCGAGATGATCTTCATGTGGTTCTTCGCGCGCAGCTCGCGCGGCACGGGCCCGAAGATACGGGTGCCGACCGGCTCGGACTGGTTGTTGATCAGAACGGCGGCGTTACGGTCGAAGCGGATGACCGAACCGTCGGCGCGGCGGATGTCCTTGCGGACGCGCACCACGACGGCCTTCATCACGTCGCCCTTCTTCACCTTGCCACGCGGAATTGCTTCCTTGATCGAAACGACGATGATGTCGCCGATCGTGGCGTAGCGGCGCTTGGAGCCCCCGAGCACCTTGATACACATGACACGGCGTGCGCCAGAATTGTCGGCCACGTCGAGGTTGGTCTGCATCTGAATCATTGATGCACCTCGTCCTCTTCTATTTGCGCCAGCCCAGCCGGCGCTCAACATTTCCCTGAAGTCAGTCGGCTAAAGCCAACAGATCAGGCGCTTTTCTTGTGTTCGCCCCGGATCACGACCCAGCGCTTCAACTTCGAAATCGGCTTCGATTCCTCGATCCACACCATGTCGCCCGGCTTGAACTCGTTGCTCTCGTCGTGCGCGTGGTAGTTCTTCGAACGGCGGATCGTCTTCTTGTAGATCGGGTGCGTGAAGCGGCGATCAACGCGCACCACGATGGTCTTGGCTTGCTTGTCGCTGACGACCACGCCCTGCAAAGTACGTTTCGGCATCTTCGTAAGCCTCTTACTTCTTCTTCGCGCGCGTCTGCGCGGCGACGGTCTTGATCCGGGCGATGTCACGGCGGGCCTCGCGCAGGCGCGAGGTGTTCTCGAGCTGCCCGGTGGCGCGCTGGAAGCGCAGGTTGAAGCGCTCCTTCTTCAGGTTCAGGACGGCGTCATCCTGCTGGTCGGGGCTCATCGCGCGGATGTCTTCGATTTTCATCTGGGCCATGGCCATTACTCCGCAATGCGCTCGACGAAGCGCGTCTTGATCGGCAGCTTGGCGGCCGCCAGGGTCAGCGCCTCACGCGCCGTCTGGGTGTTGACGCCGTCGATCTCGAACAGCACCCGGCCCGGCTTGACGCGCGCGACCCACAATTCCGGCGAACCCTTGCCGGAGCCCATGCGGACTTCGGCCGGCTTCTTCGACACCGGAACGTCGGGGAACACGCGGATCCAGACGCGGCCGGCGCGCTTCATGTGGCGGGTCAGCGCGCGGCGAGCGGCTTCGATCTGGCGCGCGGTGACGCGCTCAGGCTCCGTCGCCTTCAGGCCGAACTGGCCGAACGCCAACGTCGCGCCCGAAGACGCAACGCCGTGGATGCGGCCCTTATGCGCCTTCCGGAACTTCGTTTTCTTAGGTTGCATCATGGCTTTAAGCCCTCAAATTCCTGTGCGGCTTTAGGCTGCAGCCGTATCGCGGCGCTGACGGCCACCACGATCACCACTGCCACCCGTCTCGCCTTCGGCCATTCTCTTGTCCTGGGCCATCGGATCGTGCTCGAGGATCTCGCCCTTGAAGATCCAGACCTTGACGCCGCAGGTGCCGAAGGTCGTGAACGCGGTCGCAACGCCGTAGTCGATGTCGGCGCGCAGCGTGTGCAGCGGCACGCGACCTTCGCGATACCACTCCATGCGCGCGATTTCCGCACCGCCCAGACGTCCCGAGCAGTTGATGCGGATGCCTTCCGCGCCGAGACGCATCGCCGACTGAACGGCGCGCTTCATGGCACGGCGGAACGCCACGCGGCGCTCGAGCTGCTGCGCGATCGACTCGGCCACCAGCGTCGCATCGAGCTCCGGCTTGCGGATTTCGACGATGTTGATGACGACGTCGGACGAGGTGATGTCCGCGACCTTCTTGCGCAGCTTGTCGATGTCGGCGCCCTTCTTGCCGATCACCACGCCCGGACGAGCCGAGTGGATGGTGACGCGGCACTTCTTGTGCGGACGCTCGATCACGATGCGGGCGACGGCCGCCTGCTTGAGCTCCTTGTGCAGGATCTCACGGATCTTGACGTCTTCGTGCAGCAGCTTGCCGTATTCCTGCTTGCCGGCGAACCAGCGGGAATCCCAGGTGCGGTTGATGCCGAGACGCAGACCGATCGGATTGATCTTTTGACCCATCGTTTTCTCCTGCGCCCTTAAGCGGCTGCTTCGGCTTCGACCTGACGAACGATGATCGTCAGCTGCGAAAATGGTTTGTAGACACGGCCCGAGCGGCCACGGCCGCGAGCGGCGAAGCGCTTCATCACGAGGCCGTTGCCGACGAAGGCCTGAGCCACGACGAGATCGTCGACGTCGAGATCGTGGTTGTTCTCGGCATTGGCGATAGCCGATTCCAGGCACTTCTTCACGTCGACCGCGATCCGCTTGCGCGAAAACTGCAGATCGGCGAGCGCAGCAGCTGCCTTCCGGCCGCGAATGAGCTGGGCGACCAGGTTGAGCTTCTGCGGGCTCACCCGCAGCATCCGGGCGACCGCCTTGGCCTCGTTCTCGGCGAGGCTCCGTTCGCGCTTAGGTTTGCTCATCGTTTAATCCTCAAGCCTTCTTGGCTTTCTTGTCGCCGGAGTGGCCATGGAAGGTCCGGGTCGGCGAAAACTCGCCGAACTTGTGACCGACCATTTCCTCGTTGACGGCCACCGGCACGTGCTTCTGACCATTGTAAACGCCGAAGGTCAGGCCGACGAACTGCGGCAGGATCGTCGAGCGACGGCTCCAGATCTTGATGACGTCGTGACGGCCGGACGCACGGGCGGCATCTGCCTTCTTGAGCAGAGAACCCTCGACGAACGGGCCTTTCCAGACTGAACGAACCATGTCCGGCGTTCCTTACTTCTTCCGCTTGTGGCGGCTTAGGAGAATGAATTTGTTGGTCGACTTGTTGGTGCGGGTCTTCTTGCCCTTGGTCGGCTTGCCCCACGGGGTGACCGGGTGGCGACCGCCCGAGGTACGACCTTCACCACCGCCGTGCGGATGGTCGATCGGGTTCATCGAAACACCGCGGTTATGCGGCTTGCGGCCCAGCCAACGGTTGCGGCCGGCCTTGCCGATCGAGGTGTTCATGTGATCCGGGTTCGACACCGCGCCGATCGTGCCGCGGCAACGGCCGTGCACCAGGCGCTGCTCGCCCGAGTTCAGGCGGATGATCACGTAGTCCTGGTCGCGACCGACGAGCTGGGCATAGGTGCCCGCGGAACGGGCGAGCTGGCCGCCCTTCCCGATCTTGAGCTCGATGTTGTGAATGATCGTCCCGACCGGCATGTTGCCGAGCGGCATGACGTTGCCCGGCTTCACGTCGACGTAGTTGCCGGCGATGATGGTGTCACCCACGGCCAGACGCTGCGGCGCCAGGATGTAGGCCTGCTCGCCGTCCTGATACTTGATCAGCGCGATGAAGCCGCTGCGGTTCGGATCGTACTCCAACCGCTCGACGGTCGCGGGAACGTCGATCTTCTCACGCTTGAAATCGACGGTGCGCAGCGTCCGCTTGTGACCACCGCCGCGGAAGCGCACGGTGATGCGACCGGTGCTGTTGCGGCCGCCCGAGGAGTGCTTGCCCTCGGTGAGCGCCTTGACCGGCTTGCCCTTGTAGAGAGCCGAACGATCGACCATGACCAGCTGGCGCTGGCCCGGCGTCGTGGGATTGAATGTCTTCAGTGCCATCGTCGTGCGACCTTACAGACCGGTGGTCACGTCGATCCGGTGACCCTCTTCGAGGGTCACGATCGCGCGCTTGGAGTTCGACTGCGAGCCGAGATTGCCGCGGAAGATCTTGGTCTTGCCCTTGCGGACCAGCGTATTGACGCTCTTGACCTTGACGTCGAACAGCTTCTCGATCGCTTCCTTGATCTGCGGCTTGGTCGCCTTCGCAGCCACCTTGAACAGCACCTTGTTGTGCTCCGAGGCGATCGTCGCTTTTTCGGTCACGACCGGCGACAGGATCACGTCGTAGTGGCGAGCCTCGATGTTCTTCGTCATTTGAAGCGCGCCTCCAGCGCATCGATGGCGGCCTTGGTCAGAACGAGCTTCTGACGGCGCAGGATGTCGTAGACGTTGATGCCCTGGATCGGCAGCACGTCCATGTTCGGGATGTTGCGGGCCGCAGCGGCAAAGCCGTTGTTGAGCTCGGCGCCGTCGATGATCAGCGCGTTGGTCAGACCCAGACCCGAGAAGTGACCGAGCAGCGCCTTGGTCTTGGCGGCTTCCAGTGCGGCCTTCTCGATCACGACGAGATCGCCGTCCTTGGCCTTGGCCGAGAGCGCATGCTTCAGCGCCAGCGCGCGGACCTTCTTCGGCAGATCGGTGGCGTGCGAACGCACCACCGGACCGAAGGCACGGCCGCCGCCGCGGAACTGCGGCACGCGGGCCGAGCCGTGACGAGCACCGCCGGTGCCCTTCTGCTTGTACATCTTCTTGCCGGTGCGCCAGATCTCGGCGCGGCCCTTGGCCTTGTGGGTGCCGGCCTGACGCTTGTTGAGCTGCCACTGCACGCAACGCGCAATGATGTCCTGGCGCGGCTCGAGGCCGAAAATGGTGTCGGACAGCTGGACCGAGCCGGCTTCCTTACCTTCGAGGGTGGTGACCTTCAATTCCATCTCACGCACCCTCCTGCTGGGCCGCAGCCTCGGCTTCGCCACCGGCAACCTTGAACTTGCCGGGCTTCGGAGCTTCCTTCGGCAGCGGCTTCTTGACGGCGTCGCGCACGCGGATCCAGCCGCCCTTGGAGCCGGGAACGGCGCCTTCGACGAGGATCAGGCCGCGCTCGACATCGAGCTGAACGACGCGAAGGTTGAGCGTGGTGATGCGGTCGACACCCATGTGGCCGGGCATCTTCTTGTTCTTCCAGGTCTTGCCGGGGTCCTGACGGCCACCGGTCGAACCGATCGAGCGGTGCGAGACCGAGACGCCGTGGGTGGCGCGCAGACCGCCGAAGTTCCAGCGCTTCATGCCGCCGGCGAAGCCCTTACCGACCGAGGTGCCGGTGACGTCGACGAACTGGCCGACGACGAAGTGGTCGGCAAGGATCTCGGCGCCGACCGGGATCATGGCATCCGCGGTGACGCGGAATTCCTCGACCCGGCGCTTCGGCTCGACCTTGGCGACCGCGAACTGGCCGCGCTCAGCCTTGGGCATGTAAACGGTCTTGCGGGCACCAGAACCAAGCTGGAGCGCCACGTAACCGTTCTTCTCTTCGGTACGGTGGCCCACGACCTGGCAATTGCCGAGCTTCAGCACGGTCACGGGGATATGTTCGCCGGCCTCAGTAAAGACCCGCGTCATCCCGACCTTTTGTGCGATCACTCCGGAGCGCATCGGCTTGCTTCCTGTTCTTTCTGTCCGCTTGCGCGAACGGGATCCAAAAATCTTAGAGCTTGATCTCGACGTCGACACCGGCGGCCAGGTCGAGCTTCATCAAAGCATCGACGGTCTGCGGGGTCGGATCGACGATGTCGAGCAGGCGCTTGTGAGTGCGCATCTCGAACTGCTCGCGGCTCTTCTTGTCGACGTGGGGCGAACGGTTGACGGTGAACTTCTCGATGCGGGTGGGCAGCGGAATGGGTCCGCGGACCTGCGCGCCGGTGCGCTTCGCCGTGTTCACGATCTCGCGGGTCGACGTATCGAGGATACGATGGTCGAACGCCTTGAGACGGATACGAATGTTTTGGCCGTTCATTGCCGTGCTTTCTTTAGTGAGTGGCGAGTAGCGAGTAGCGAATAGAAATCCCTATTCGCCACTCACCATTCCCTATTCGCTTGTTACTCGATGATCGAGGCGACGACGCCGGCGCCGACGGTGCGGCCACCTTCGCGGATCGCGAAGCGGAGCTTCTCTTCCATCGCGATCGGCACGATCAGGTGCACTTCCATCGCAATGTTGTCGCCCGGCATCACCATCTCGGTGCCTTCCGGCAGGTGCACGACACCGGTCACGTCGGTGGTGCGGAAGTAGAACTGCGGACGGTAGTTGGTGAAGAACGGGGTGTGGCGACCGCCCTCTTCCTTGGTGAGGATGTAAGCCTCGGCCTTGAACTTGGTGTGCGGCTTGACCGAACCCGGCTTGCACAGCACCTGGCCGCGCTCGACGTCTTCGCGCTTGGTGCCGCGGAGCAGCGCACCGATGTTGTCGCCGGCCTGGCCCTGATCGAGCAGCTTGCGGAACATTTCGACGCCGGTGACGGTCGTCTTCTGGGTCGCACGGAGACCGACGATCTCGATTTCCTCACCGACCTTGACGATGCCGCGCTCGACACGGCCGGTCACGACGGTGCCGCGGCCCGAGATCGAGAACACGTCTTCAACCGGCATCAGGAACGGCTGGTCGATCGGACGCTCCGGCTGCGGGATGTACTCGTCGACGTTCTTCATCAGCTCGAGGATGGCGTCGTGGCCGAGCTTCTTGTCGGAATCTTCGAGAGCGGCGAGCGCCGAACCCTTGATGATCGGGATCTTGTCGCCCGGGAAGTCGTACTTCGAGAGCAACTCGCGGACTTCGAGCTCGACGAGCTCGAGCAGTTCCGGATCGTCGACCATGTCGCACTTGTTGAGGAACACGACGAGCGCGGGCACGCCGACCTGGCGGGCGAGCAGGATGTGCTCGCGGGTCTGCGGCATCGGGCCGTCAGCGGCCGACACGACCAGGATCGCACCGTCCATCTGGGCGGCGCCGGTGATCATGTTCTTGACGTAGTCGGCGTGGCCGGGGCAGTCGACGTGGGCGTAGTGGCGGTTCGGCGTCTCGTACTCGACGTGCGCGGTCGAGATGGTGATGCCGCGCGCCTTCTCTTCCGGCGCCTTGTCGATCTGGTCGTACGCGGTGAACGTCGCACCGCCGGCTTCGGCGAGAACCTTGGTGATCGCCGCGGTCAGCGACGTCTTGCCATGGTCGACGTGACCGATGGTGCCGATGTTGCAGTGCGGCTTGTTACGTTCAAACTTTGCTTTGGCCATTTGACTCTCCGTTCAATCGTCAGTTCGTGACCGACGACAATCAGGCAAACTTCTTCTGGACTTCTGCCGACACGTTGGCCGGCGCTTCTGCGTAGTGGTCGAACTGCATGGTGAAGGTTGCGCGACCCTGGCTCATCGAGCGCAGGTTATTCACGTAACCGAACATATTCATGAGCGGCACCATCGCATTGATGACGTTGGCGTTGCCGCGCATGTCCTGACCCTGGATCTGACCGCGCCGCGAATTCAGGTCGCCGATGACCGAGCCGGTGTAGTCTTCCGGGGTCACCACTTCGACCTTCATGATCGGCTCGAGCAGGACGGACTTGCCCTTCTGCAAGGCTTCGCGGAATGCCGCGCGCGATGCGATTTCGAAGGCGAGCGCCGACGAGTCGACGTCGTGATACTTGCCGTCGACGAGCTGAACCTTGACGTCGACCACGGGGAAGCCCGCCACGACACCAGAGCTCATTACGCTGTTGAGGCCCTTTTCGACGCCGGGGATGTATTCCTTCGGAACCGCACCACCGACGATCTTGGACTCGAACTCGTAGCCCTTGCCGGGCTCGTTCGGCTCGACCACGATCGACACTTCCGCGAACTGACCGGTACCGCCGGTCTGCTTCTTGTGGGTGTACTTGACCTCGGCCTTCTTGGTGACGCGCTCACGGAACGCAACCTGGGGCGCGCCGATGTTGGCGTCGACCTTGTAGGTGCGGCGGAGAATGTCGACCTTGATGTCGAGGTGGAGTTCGCCCATGCCCTTGAGGATGGTCTGGCCGGACTCCTGGTCGGTCGACACGCGGAAGGACGGATCCTCCGCAGCGAGCTTGGCCAGAGCCACGCCCAGCTTTTCCTGGTCGGCCTTGGACTTCGGCTCGATCGCGATCTCGATGACCGGCTCGGGGAATTCCATCTTCTCGAGGATCACCTGCTTGTCGGGATCGCACAGCGTGTCACCGGTGCGCGCTTCCTTCAGGCCGGCCAGCGCGACGATGTCGCCGGCATAGGCTTCCTTGATGTCTTCGCGGTTGTTCGCATGCATCAAGAGCATGCGCCCGATGCGCTCCTTCTTCTCACGGGTCGAGTTCACGACGCCGGTGCCGCTCTGCAGAACGCCGGAGTAGATGCGGCAGAAGGTGATGGTGCCGACGAACGGGTCGTCCATGATCTTGAACGCGAGCAGCGCGAGCGGCTCCTTGTCGTCCGCCTTGCGCACGACTTCGTTGCCGCGATCGTCGGTGCCCTTGATCGCGGGCACGTCGATCGGCGACGGCAGATAGTCGACGACGGCGTCGAGCAGCGGCTGCACGCCCTTGTTCTTGAAGGCCGAGCCGCACAGCACGGGATAGAACGCGCCGGTCAGGACCGCCTTGCGGATCAGCCGCTTCAGCGTCTCTTCGTCCGGCTCCTTGCCGTCGAGATAGGCGGCCATGGCGTCGTCGTCGAGCTCGACGGCGGCTTCCACCATCTTCTCGCGGTATTCCTTGGCCTGCTCGACCAGATCTTCCGGGATGTCGACATAGTCGAACTTCGCGCCGAGCGATTCATCGTTCCAGATGATGCCCTGCATCTTCACGAGGTCGACGAGACCCTTGAAGTTGTTCTCGGCGCCGATCGGAAGCTGGATCGCGATCGGCTTGGCGCCGAGGCGGTCGACGATGTCGGCCAGGCACTTGAAGAAGTCGGCGCCGGTCTTGTCCATCTTGTTGGCGAAGACGATGCGCGGAACCTTGTACTTGTCGCCCTGGCGCCAGACGGTCTCGGTCTGGGGCTCAACGCCCTGGTTCGAGTCGAGCACGCAGACGGCGCCGTCGAGCACGCGCAGCGAACGCTCGACTTCAATGGTGAAGTCGACGTGGCCGGGGGTGTCGATGATGTTCAGGCGCTTGCCGGCCCAGAATGCAGTGGTCGCAGCCGAGGTGATCGTGATGCCACGCTCCTGCTCCTGCTCCATCCAGTCCATCGTCGCGGCACCTTCGTGCACTTCGCCGATCTTGTGGCTCTTGCCGGTGTAATAGAGGATGCGCTCGGTGGTCGTGGTCTTACCGGCATCGATATGCGCCATGATACCGAAGTTGCGGTAATTCTCTATGGCATGAACGCGGGGCATAGGGTGTTCCTTAGATTCCGTGTGTCGCCGTTACCAGCGATAGTGCGAGAAGGCGCGGTTGGCTTCCGCCATCCGGTGCACGTCTTCGCGCTTCTTGACGGCATTCCCGCGGTTGTTCGACGCGTCCAGGAGCTCGGCCGAGAGCCGCTCGGTCATGGTCTTCTCGTTGCGATCGCGCGCAGCGGAGATCAGCCAGCGGATGCCCAGCGCCTGACGGCGGGTCGAACGAACTTCGACCGGAACCTGGTAGGTCGCGCCGCCGACGCGGCGGGAGCGCACTTCGATCGTCGGCATGACGTTCTCAAGTGCCTGCTCGAACACGCCGAGCGGGTTCTGCTTGGTCTTGGTTTCGATGATACCGAACGCACCGTAGACGATGCCTTCGGCGACCGACTTCTTGCCGGCGTACATCACCGAGTTCATGAACTTCGTGACGATGATGTTCCCGAACTTCGGATCGGGAAGGACTTCGCGCTTTTCCGCTGAGTGGCGACGAGACATGGACCTGGTTCCCGCTTACTTCGGACGCTTCGCGCCGTACTTCGAACGACGCTGCTTACGGTTCTTGACGCCCTGGGTATCCAGAACGCCGCGGAGGATGTGGTAGCGCACGCCGGGCAAGTCCTTGACGCGACCGCCGCGGATCATGACCACCGAGTGCTCCTGAAGGTTATGGCCCTCACCGGGGATGTAGCCGATCACCTCGAAGCCGTTGGTCAGGCGCACCTTGGCGACCTTACGAAGCGCCGAGTTCGGCTTCTTCGGGGTCGTGGTGTAGACGCGGGTGCAAACACCACGCTTCTGCGGCGACTGCTGCAGCGCCGGCACCTTCTTGCGCGACTTCTGCACTTCACGCGGTTGAGCGATCAGCTGGTTGATCGTCGGCATCCTGGCCTTACCCTTTGTTCTGTCGCAGACCCTTTTCGGATCCACTGTCTTGCCGCAGCCCGTTGCCGGGACTGCAAATTCTTTCGAGCTACCCGCCCGACGAGGTCGCCTTCCGCGGAACAATCCGCACAAAGCGAAATCGCGCCAACCGCCCCATCAACGGGCGGAAAGCGCTTCGACGCCACAGAGGACCGCAGTATTGAGGCCGGTCAGCATAAAGCCGCGGCCCGCGCACTGAGGTCATGCATCCGAATACGATCTCAAGAGAATAAGCTCAAGAGAACTAGAATCGCACTGGCATTGCCTAGCTATGATCGACAGCGTTTGAGCGGCATTCGTCGAGGTTGGTGCCCGCCTTGAGCGATCCCTATTGGCTTTAGTCCTTGGGGATCTAACGGGTGGCCCGTTCCGACGCTGGCGATGCTCACCGCCTGTCGTTAAGTGAGGCGCTTTCTATAAGTGAGAATCGATCAAGTCAAGGCGAAACGAGAGTCACGAAGCGCTTCAGGGGCCTGTCAAAATCGCTGTTTGCCGCCCTCGCCGCCCGTCCCCGATATGGGACTGCAGCCTTCATTTCGCCAGCCTCGTGGCTATTTATATCCGGGCATAAAGTACTTTTATGTCGCGAAGCATGGCATTTTTGCGTGGGAGCCGCAAATCTACCCGCTTCAGCAGCAATCGGCGACGGGGACGTCACCAAAATTGGCGGTGGTTGCTCGGCGCGACCAGCGCCAGGGATATCGGCCGCGAGGCTTCCGACGGTCCTGACCTATCCGCATGTGAGCCATCCGACCGGGCTTTTCGGACCGAAGAGCGCATCGTCACGTCGGGAATCAAGCGAACATCGATGGCCCCGCACAGAATCGGTGCGAGGTCGGTCATTCCTCCTCGTCGTCCTCGTCTTCGGCATCCTCGAGGTCGTCTTCGTCCTCATCGTCCCTGCCGTCGTCGGCGTGACCCGCCGCTCCGTGCGGCTGGTGGATCTGGTCGTTCCAGAGCTTGCGATAGGTCCCGTTCTTGGCGAGCAGCTGGGCATGCGATCCGCGCTCGATCGCCCTGCCCCCTGAGATCACGATGATCTCGTCCATCTCCACCACCGAGGTCAGGCGGTGGGTCGACCAGATCATGGTGCGGCCCTTCGCGACCTTGAGCAGCGTGCGGTTGATCGCGGCTTCAGTGGTCTGGTCCAGCGCCGAGGTGGCTTCGTCCAGCAGCAGCACCGAGGGGTTGCGGATGACGGCGCGCGCGATCGCGATGCGCTGGCGCTGGCCGCCCGACAGGGTGTCGCCGCGCTCGCCGACCGGCGTGTCGTATCGCTGCGGCAGGCTCATGATATAGCGGTGGATCTCGGCCTTCTTGGCGGCCTCCTCCACCTCTTCATCGGTCGCGCCCTCCTTGCCGAGCCGGATGTTCTCGCGGATCGACATGTTGAACAGCATGTTCTCCTGGAACACCACCGCCATGCTCCGGCGCAGCGAATCCAGCGTCACTTTGCGGACGTCGACGCCGTCGATGGTGACCCGCCCCTCGTCGGGCACATAGAGCCGCAGGATCAAATTGAGCAACGTGCTCTTGCCGGAGCCGCTCGGGCCAACGATCGCGATGCGCTTGCCCGCGTTCAGCTTGAGACTGAGATTGTCCAGCACCGGCGTCTGGCTGCCCTCGTACTGGAAGGTGACGTGGTCGAAGGTGATGTCGTTGGTGATGCGCGGCAAATCGGGCGCGCCGGGGCGGTCGGCGGCGCGGGTCGGCTCGTCCAGCAGCTCCTGCATGTGCCGGATCGCCGCGGCCGAGGAGATCGACACCGGGATGAAATGCATCACATGGGCGATGTTGTAGGAGACCTCCCAGAAGGCGCTCTCGAAGGTGACGAAGGTGCCGATGGTGATCTGGCCCTTGGTGGCAAGATAAGCGCCGATCGCGAGCACCACGAGGTGCAGCATCAGCACCGAGATGGTGACCGTCCGCTCCACCATGGTCGACAGGAACGCGGCGGAGGCGATCTTGTCGCGCGCCTCGTGGTTGCGGAAGGTGAAGAAGCCGAACATCTTGCGCTGCAGGCTGAACGCCTTGATCACGGCCTGCGCCGCCACGTTCTCCTGCACCATGCCGAGCAGCGCGCTCTCGTTGAGCTTCTGCTCGTAATTGGCCTGCACCGCCTTGGGCGTCAGGATCCGCGGGCCGATCAGTGTGATCGGGAACACGAGCAGCGCGACCGCCGCGAGCTGCCAGTTCAAAAAAACCATCAGGATGATGCCGGCGATCAGCTCCAGAAACGGCAGCGCGGCACTGTTGGCAAACGTCTTGACCGAGCCTTCGAAGGCCGAGAGGTCGACGGAGAAGCGCGACAGGATCTCGCCGCGCTTGGTGCGGCCGAAATAGGCCGCCGGCAGGTCCTGAACGTGCTCGAACAGGCGCTTGCGGACGTCGGAGATGATGCAGGCAGCCAGCCGCGCGTCCCAGCGCTCGTACCAGACCGCGACGATCGAGGTGAAGATGCCGGCGACGGCGAGCACGCCGAGGATCTTGTACAGGGCCTGGAAGTCCTCCTCGCCGAGCGCGTCGTCGATCAGGAACTTGAGGCTGAGCGGCATGATGACGTTGAACAGCGTCTCGACGCAGACGCCAAACGCCACGAAAGACAGCATCCGCTTGTAGTTCGCCAGGAACGGCTTGACGAACCCGACGATGGTCGCGAGCGCGCCGGCGGCTTCTCGCGCGGTAAAGACGACGAGGTCCTCGTCCTCATCATCGTCGTCGAGCTCCACCTCGTCGTCCGCCTCGTCTTCGGCATCCTCGTCGTCTTCGAGGTCCGGCTTGGCAGTCGAGGCGAGCTTGTCGTCGAGCTCGGCCGCCTCTTCGGCGGCGAGCTTCTGTTTGTCGGGCGAAAGAGGCTTGGATGCCATGAAACCAACCGATGCTGACGGCCGGCATGACCGCAGAGAAAGCAGGACATAGCGGAAAACCGCTATTGCACCGATTCTATGCGATCAGGAGGAATTCGGCAAAACAATTGGCGAATTCAAGCGCGCCCCGCGGCTAGTCCTCCTCCTCGTCCTCGACCTTGTCGAAGAAGGAATAGCGCAGACTGTCGGCGTCGGCGTACCACTGCCCCGGCCCCTTGTTGGAGGCGAGCGTCGCCTCCCACAGGGCATCGGTGCAATCCTTGCGGTGCATCGAGAGGTCGAAACCGTTGCCGAAGAACAGTTCGGACCATTCCCACCAGGTGCCGAGTTTCTTGACCCCGCGCAGGAGGTCGTAGCGGTCGATCAGCGCCGGCGCCATGTCCGAGGTGATCGAGCCGAACACGAGGCCGGTCTTGACCACGCGGTTCAGTTCCTTGATGGCGCGGACCACCTGCTTCGGGGAAACGTGGCAAAGGCTGGTCTCGAACACGAAGTCGAACGCGCCGTCCTTGAACGGCATGTCGGTGATCGAGCCGAGCTTGTTGTACTTCTTCAGCGCCTTCGGCGTCCTGGCGTGGATGGCGCGGTTGCTCTCGATGCCGAAGGCATCGATGCCGCGCTCGCGCAGCGCGCCGACCAATTCGCCGCTGGCCGAGCCCGCGACGAGCAGCTTGGTGCCCTTGGTCTTGCCCCAGACGATGCCGAGCAGCCGGGTGAGGTAATCGGGATCGGTGAAGTGCCGCCACGCCTCGTGATAGGGGCCGAGGCCGCGATAATTATCGAAATAGTCGCGATCGATCTTGTCGGAGAGCGGCGTGTCGTCCTGCGCGCGCTCGCGGCGCAGGCGCATCATCTCGGTCAGGATGATGTCGGTCGCCGCATCCGAGGAGTCGAGCAGGCCGTTCAGGGTCGAGTCGAACAGATAGTCGCCGACCACCACGATGCCGGGATGCTCTTTCGGCTCGGGCCGGTGATTGGTCATGACGTCGCGCACCGGCAGGCCGCCCGGTATAGCGTTCACCGACGACAGCCAGCGGTGGATCTTGCCTTCCATGAAGTGCGAACGCGCATCGCCGAGCGAGGCTGGCAGCGATTTCAGCGCGGCATCGATCAGCTCCTGGTCCGACAGATTGGCGAAGGCCAGCGCGTCGGAGCCGGGAATCAGCCAGTTCAGCACGCCGTGCTTGCCGACGTCGTGGCGCGCACCCTCGTTGTAGACGCAGCAGCCGCCGAAGGCTTCCGACATGAACCAGGCGCCTGGAATCTTCTCGCCCCAGAACGGCGTATCGAACAGGATCGAGACGCGCAGGTAATGCGCGGGACGGTCGAAGTAAGAAACGTGCTTGACCATCGACTTGCGGAGCTGTTCGCCTTCCCACCCCATGGTGGCGAGCCAGGAATGCGGCAGGCAGACCAGCACGAGATCGAAGTCTCGCGTCTCCGGTCCCTTGCCGTTCATCATGTTGAGCTGGTAGCGGCCGGTCGGCGCCTTGCCGACGGTGAGCACGCGGTGATTGAGCTGGATGTCGGCGTTGACCTCCGACTGCAGGCACTCGATCAGCTGCTCGTTGCCGTTCTGGATGGAATAAAGGCCGATATAGCCGTCGACATCCATCAGATAATTCTTGAGCGCATTGAGGCCGTTGGTGTTGTGGCTCTCGGTGGCGATGTCGGAGCGCGCCATCACCTTGAAGAAGCGCTTTGCGGTTTCGTCCTCGACCTCCTCGTCGAGCACCTGCTCGGCGGTCTTGTAGGCCCAGGGGTTCTCGTTGTCGTGCGCGCCGACGCCCTCGTAATATTCGATCGGCGACATCGCCTCGGCACAGCGCTTGCGGAACGCCTCGATCGCCGCGGCGGTCTTGGCGCCATACTTGCGGCGCATGCCCGGCACGTCGTTGAGGAGCTCGCCGCCGAACTGCACCTGCTCGGCATCCATCGGAATCGTCTGCAGCCCGAAATGCTGGATCAGCTCGCGCAACGGATCCGGCCCGGTCATCGAGTAGTCGTAGATCTCGGCAACGCCGGCCTCGTACATCGCGGGCGCGGAATCGAACTTGCGGGTGACGATCTTGCCGCCGAGCCGATCGGAGGCCTCGTAGATGGTGACGCGACAGAGGTCGCCGAGCTTGCGCTTCAGATACCAAGCGCTCATCAGCCCGCCGGGGCCGCCGCCTACGATTGCGAGATCAAGCATGTGAGTTCCGTGGTCTCCGGCCCGCCCCCTTCACGGGACCACCGGTCTAAACTCTCCTAGCAGAAGCGCTTTTGCGGCTGAAGGAAAGATGAACAAAGGTTGATCCCGCATCGCAACAGACAAGCAAAGCAACAAAAAGGCCGGCTTTCGCCGGCCTTTTCATTGTCCTCGGTAGTCCTACGGATGAACGATCATTCCGCGGGCGGCAGCGCAGGAAGCTCCGCTTCCGGCGCGGGCGACACGACCGCCGCCTGCTTCTCGCGCTCGTCCAGGATCAGCTTGTCGCGCTTCATGGCGACTTCGCGAATCTTGGCCATGGAGGCGCCGGTGCCTGCCGGAATCAGCCGGCCGACGATGACGTTCTCCTTGAGGCCTTCGAGCGGATCGACCTTGCCGTTGACCGCCGCTTCCGTGAGGACGCGGGTGGTCTCCTGGAACGAGGCCGCCGAGAAGAAGGAGCGGGTCTGGAGGCTCGCCTTGGTGATGCCGAGCAGAACCGGCGTACCCGTGGCGGGCTTCTTGCCCTCTTCCTTGGCCTTCTCGTTCAGCGCGTCGAACTCGATCTTGTCGACCTGCTCGCCCGAGATCATGTCCGTATCGCCCTGGTCGGTGACTTCCACCTTCTGGAGCATCTGACGGACAATCACCTCGATGTGCTTGTCGTTGATGAGCACGCCCTGGAGCCGGTAGACCTCCTGGATCTCGTTGACCAGATAGGCCGCGAGTTCCTCGATGCCCTTGACCGCAAGGATGTCGTGCGGCGCCGGGTTGCCTTCCACGATGAAGTCGCCCTTTTCGACGACGTCGCCGTCCTGAAGGTGGATGTGCTTGCCCTTCGGGATCAGGTACTCGCGAGCCTCGTCGGTCTTGTCCATCGGCTCGATCGAGATGCGACGCTTGTTCTTGTAGTCGCGTCCGAACCGGATGGTGCCCGAGATTTCGGCAATGATCGCCGCATCCTTCGGACGCCGTGCCTCGAACAGTTCCGCCACCCGCGGCAGACCGCCGGTGATGTCACGCGTCTTGGCGCTTTCGGTCGAGACACGGGCCAGGATGTCGCCCGGGTTGACCTTGGCTCCGACGTCGACCGAGAGAATGGCGTCGACCGACAGCATGTACCGGGCATCGCCGCCACGGGCGAGCTTGAGCACCTTGCCGTCCTTGCCCTTGACCACGATAGCCGGACGCAGGTCCGCGCCGCCGCGGGTCGAGCGCCAGTCGATGACCACGCGCTTGGCGATACCGGTGGCCTCGTCGAGCGTTTCCGAGATCGACTGCCCCTCGACCAGATCCTCGAAGCCGATCGTACCTTCGACTTCGGTGAGGAGCGGACGGGTGTAGGGATCCCACTCGACAATGCGCTGGCCACGCTTGACCATGTCGCCTTCGTCGACGTGCAGGCGCGAGCCGTACTGGACACGGTGCGTCGCACGCTCGGTGCCGTCGGCATCGACGATCGCCACCACCATGTTGCGCACCATCGCGACCAGATGGCCTTCGCTGTTGCGGGCGATGGCCTTGTTCCTGATCACGATCTTGCCGTCGAAATTGGCTTCGACGAACGACTGCTCGTTGAGCTGCGCCGCACCACCGATGTGAAAGGTGCGCATCGTGAGCTGGGTGCCCGGCTCGCCGATCGACTGCGCCGCGATGACGCCGACCGCTTCGCCGTGGTTGACCGGCGTGCCGCGGGCGAGGTCGCGGCCATAGCACTTGCCGCAGATGCCGTTGACGAGTTCGCAGGTCAGCGCCGAGCGGATCTTCACCTCCTGCACACCACCCTGCTGGATGGCGTCCAGATGGCTCTCTTCCATCAGCGTATCGCGCTTGATGATCACCTTGCCCGAGCTGTCACGGATATCTTCGCAGGCCGTGCGTCCGAGGATGCGCGAGCCGAGCGAAGCCACCACGGTACCGGCATCGACGATGGCGCGCATCTTGATGCCGAGCTTGGTGCCGCAGTCGCTCTGCGTGATGATGCAGTCCTGCGCCACGTCGACGAGACGACGGGTCAGGTAGCCCGAGTTCGCGGTCTTCAACGCGGTGTCCGCGAGGCCCTTGCGGGCGCCGTGGGTCGAGTTGAAGTACTCGAGAACCGAGAGACCTTCCTTGAAGTTCGAGATGATCGGCGTCTCGATGATCTCGCCCGACGGCTTGGCCATCAGGCCGCGCATGCCGGCGAGCTGGCGCATCTGGGCCGGCGAACCGCGGGCGCCGGAGTGAGCCATCATGTAGATCGAGTTGATGTCGGCATCCGCTCCGGCCGCCGTCTTCTTGGTGGAGGAGATTTCCTTCATCATCGCCTTGGCGATTTCTTCCGTGGCCTTCGACCAGGCGTCGACGACCTTGTTGTACTTCTCGCCATGGGTGATCAGGCCGTCGTTGTACTGCTGCTCGAAATCCTTCGCCAGCGTACGGGTGGTGTCGACGATCTTCCACTTGGAGTGCGGCACGACCATGTCGTCCTTGCCGAACGAGATGCCGGCCTTGAACGCATTGTAGAAGCCGAGCGCCATGATGCGGTCGCAGAAGATCACCGTCTCCTTCTGACCGCAGTGACGGTAGACCTGGTCGATGACGCCGGAGATCTCGCGCTTGGTCATCAGCTTGTTGATGATCTCGTAGGGGACGCGCGGGTTCTTCGGCAGGAGGTTACCCAGCATGACGCGGCCAGCGGTGGTCTCGATCCAGCGCTTGGAGATCTTGCCGGTCTCGTCGATGCCTTCCCACCGGTACTTGATCTTGGTGTGGAGGTGGATGACCTTCGCGTGCAGCGCGTGCTCGAGCTCGGCCATCTCGCCGAACACCTTGCCCTCGCCGGGCAGGCCTTCGCGCATGATCGAGACGTAGTAGAGACCGAGCACGATGTCCTGCGACGGCACGATGATCGGCTGTCCGTTCGCCGGATGCAGGATGTTGTTGGTCGACATCATCAGGACGCGCGCTTCCAGCTGCGCTTCGAGCGACAGCGGGACGTGCACGGCCATCTGGTCGCCGTCGAAGTCGGCGTTGAACGCCGAGCAGACCAGCGGGTGAAGCTGGATCGCCTTGCCCTCGATCAGCACGGGCTCGAACGCCTGGATGCCAAGACGATGCAGCGTCGGTGCGCGGTTGAGCAGCACCGGATGCTCGCGGATGACCTCGTCCAGGATGTCCCAGACCTCGGGCCGCTCCTTCTCGACGAGCTTCTTCGCCTGCTTCACGGTGGTGGACAGGCCCTTGGCGTCAAGCCGCGAGTAGATGAACGGCTTGAACAGCTCGAGCGCCATCTTCTTCGGCAGGCCGCACTGATGCAGACGCAGCTCGGGACCGACCACGATCACCGAACGGCCCGAATAGTCGACGCGCTTGCCGAGCAGGTTCTGACGGAAGCGGCCCTGCTTGCCCTTGAGCATGTCGGCGAGCGACTTCAGCGGACGCTTGTTGGCGCCCGTGATGACGCGGCCGCGGCGGCCGTTGTCGAACAGCGCATCGACCGCTTCCTGAAGCATGCGCTTCTCGTTGCGGATGATGATGTCGGGCGCGCGGAGCTCCATCAGCCGCTTCAAGCGGTTGTTGCGGTTGATGACGCGGCGGTAGAGGTCGTTCAGATCAGAGGTCGCGAAGCGGCCGCCGTCCAGCGGCACCAGCGGACGCAAATCCGGCGGAATCACCGGGACCACGGTCATGATCATCCATTCCGGCTTGTTGCCGGAGTGGCGGAACGCTTCCACGATCTTCAGGCGCTTGGCGAGCTTCTTGTGCTTGATGTCGGAGTCGGTCTCCTGCATCTCGAGGCGCAAGGTCGCCTCGAGCTTCTCGAGGTCCATGCCCTTGAGCAGCTCGCGGATCGCTTCCGCACCGATCATGGCGGTGAAGCTGTCCTGGCCGTACTCATCCTGCGCCTTCAGATACTCATCTTCCGACAGCAGCTGGCGGTCCTTCAGCGCGGTGAGGCCTGGCTCGAGCACGACGTAATATTCGAAGTAGAGGATCCGCTCGAGATCCTTCAGCGTCATGTCCAGCAGGAGGCCGATGCGCGAAGGCAGCGACTTCAGGAACCAGATATGGGCGACGGGGGCTGCGAGCTCGATATGGCCCATGCGCTCGCGCCGAACGCGCGACAGCGTGACCTCGACCGAGCACTTCTCGCAGATGATGCCCTTGTACTTCATGCGCTTGTACTTGCCGCACAAGCACTCGTAATCCTTGATCGGCCCGAAGATGCGGGCGCAGAACAGGCCGTCGCGCTCGGGCTTGAAGGTGCGGTAGTTGATGGTCTCCGGCTTCTTGATCTCGCCGTAGGACCAGGACAGAATCTTCTCTGGAGACGCGATCGAGATCCGGATCTGGTCGAAGACCTGAGCCGGCGTCGTCGGGTTGAAGAGATTCATAATTTCTTGGTTCATCGTCTTCTCCTCGCGTGCCGGTCGCCTCCGGCCGCAAATTCGAAAATCACTCGAGCAGGGCGCCCTGCCCTCAAGGCATCGGGAGGGGCGCCAATGCCCGGCCGTGAAGGCCGGGCATGAAAGGTCGTGTTACTCGGCCGCTTCCGACGTCGGCGCCGGTCCAACCTTGGAGTTGTGCAGGTCGACGTTGAGGCCGAGCGAGCGCATTTCCTTGACCAGCACGTTGAACGATTCCGGAATACCGGCCTCGAACGTGTCGTCGCCGCGCACGATTGCCTCGTACACCTTGGTACGGCCGGCGACGTCGTCCGACTTCACCGTCAGCATCTCCTGGAGCGTGTACGCCGCGCCGTAAGCCTCGAGCGCCCACACCTCCATTTCGCCGAAGCGCTGGCCGCCGAACTGCGCCTTGCCGCCCAGCGGCTGCTGGGTGACGAGCGAGTACGGACCGATCGAACGCGCGTGGATCTTGTCGTCCACGAGATGGTGCAGCTTGAGCATGTAGATGTAGCCCACTGTCACCTTGCGATCGAACGCATCGCCGGTACGGCCGTCATAGACGGTCGACTGACCCGACGCGTCGAGCCCAGCAAGCTTCAGCATCTCCTCGATGTCGGCTTCCTTGGCGCCGTCGAACACCGGCGTCGCGATCGGCACGCCGCGGCTGAGGTTATGGCCAAGCTCGATCAACTCGTTGTCGTTGAGCGTCTTGATCGTCTCGTCCTCGCCGTAGACCTTCTTCAAGGTCTCCTTCAGCGGCTTGATGTCCTGCTTCGACAAGTACGCATCGACCGTCTGGCCGATACGCTTACCGAGGCCGGCGCAGGCCCAGCCGAGATGGGTCTCGAGGATCTGTCCGACGTTCATGCGCGAAGGCACGCCGAGCGGGTTGAGCACGATGTCGGCGTGCGTGCCGTCTTCGAGGAACGGCATGTCCTCGATCGGCACGATCTTCGACACCACGCCCTTGTTGCCGTGGCGGCCGGCCATCTTGTCGCCGGGCTGGATCTTGCGCTTCACCGCGACGAAGACCTTGACCATCTTCATCACGCCGGGCGGCAATTCGTCACCGCGCTGAAGCTTCTCGACCTTGTCGAGGAAGCGCTGTTCCAGCCCCTTCTTCGACTCGTCGTACTGCTTCCGCATGGCCTCGATCTCGGCCATCAGCTTGTCGTTCGGCGAGGCGAACAGCCACCACTGCGACTTCGGGTACTCCTCAAGCACCGCACGGGTGATCTTGGTGTCCTTCTTGAAGCCCTTCGGGCCGGCAATGCCCTGCCGCCCCTCGAGCAGCTCGGCAAGACGGTTGTAGACGTTACGGTCCAGGATCGCCTGCTCGTCGTCGCGGTCCTTGGCCAGACGCTCGATCTCTTCCCGCTCGATCGCCAGCGCACGCTCGTCCTTGTCGACGCCGTGACGGTTGAACACGCGAACTTCCACGATCGTGCCCTGCACGCCCGGAGGAACGCGCAGCGAGGTATCGCGAACGTCGGAAGCCTTCTCGCCGAAGATGGCGCGCAGCAGCTTCTCTTCCGGCGTCATCGGGCTCTCGCCCTTCGGCGTGATCTTGCCGACCAGAATGTCGCCGGCGCGGACTTCCGCACCGATGTAGACGATACCGGCTTCGTCGAGGTTCTTCAGCGCTTCTTCCGAGACGTTCGGAATGTCACGGGTGATTTCCTCAGGTCCGAGCTTGGTGTCGCGGGCCATCACCTCGAATTCCTCGATGTGGATCGAGGTGAAGACGTCTTCCTTCACGATTCGCTCGGAGAGCAGGATCGAGTCTTCGAAGTTGTAGCCGTTCCACGGCATGAACGCGACGAGCACGTTGCGCCCCAGAGCGAGCTCACCGAGATCGGTCGACGGACCGTCGGCGATGATGTCGCCCTTCTTGACGACGTCGCCGACCTTCACCAGCGGACGTTGGTTGATGCAGGTCGACTGGTTGGAGCGCTGGTACTTCATCAGGCGGTAGATATCGACGCCCGACTTGGTCGGATCGAGATCTTCCGTGGCGCGGATGACGACGCGGGTGGCGTCGATCTGGTCGATCACGCCCGAACGGCGCGCCGCGATCGCGGCACCCGAGTCACGCGCAACCACGCCTTCCATGCCGGTGCCGACGAACGGCGCCTCGGCGCGAACCAGCGGCACCGCCTGGCGCTGCATGTTCGAGCCCATCAGCGCGCGGTTGGCGTCGTCGTTCTCGAGGAACGGGATCAGCGCCGCGGCCACCGAAACGAGCTGCTTCGGCGACACGTCCATGTAGTCGACCTTGTCCGGCGTCACCGGCAAGACTTCGCCGGCATGACGGCAGACCACGAGGTCTTCGGTAAAGCGGCCCTTCGGGTCGAGCGGCACGTTGGCCTGCGCGACCGTGTAGCGGCCCTCTTCCATCGCCGAGAGGTACACGACCTCGTCGGTGACGCGACCGTCCTTGACCTTGCGGTACGGCGTCTCGACGAAGCCGTACTTGTTCACGCGCGCGAAGGTCGCGAGCGAGTTGATCAGGCCGATGTTCGGACCTTCCGGCGTCTCGATCGGGCAGATGCGGCCGTAATGCGTCGGATGCACGTCGCGCACCTCGAAGCCGGCGCGCTCGCGGGTCAGACCGCCCGGTCCAAGCGCCGAGAGACGACGCTTGTGAGTGATCTCGCTGAGCGGGTTGGTCTGGTCCATGAACTGCGAGAGCTGCGAGGAGCCGAAGAACTCGCGCACGGCGGCCGCCGCCGGCTTCGCGTTAATCAGGTCCTGCGGCATGACCGTGTCGATGTCGACCGAGGACATGCGCTCCTTGATCGCGCGCTCCATGCGCAGGAGGCCGATGCGGTACTGGTTCTCCATGAGCTCGCCGACCGAGCGCACACGGCGGTTGCCGAGATGGTCGATGTCGTCGATCTCGCCCTTGCCGTCGCGCAGGTCCACCAGCGTCTTGATAACGGAGAGGATGTCTTCCTTGCGCAGCGTGCGCTGGGTGTCGGGCGCATCGAGGTCGAGGCGCATGTTCATCTTGACGCGACCGACCGCGGAGAGGTCGTAGCGCTCGGCATCGAAGAACAGCGACTGGAACATGGCCTGCGCCGAATCCAGCGTCGGCGGCTCGCCCGGACGCATCACGCGGTAGATGTCGAACAGCGCGTCCTCGCGCGTCATGTTCTTGTCGGCCGAGAGCGTGTTGCGGATGTAGGGGCCGATATTGACGTGGTCGATGTCGAGGAGCGGCAGTTCCTTGTAGCCGTGCTCGTTGAGCACCTTCATCGACTTGTCGGTGATTTCCTCGCCGGCTTCGGCGTGGATCTCACCGGTCTTCGGGTTGACGAGGTCCTCGGCGATGTAATTGCCGACCAGCTCCTCATCGGCCAGGCGCAGTGCCTTCAGCCCCTTTTCCTGGAGCTGGCGGGCGGCACGGACGGTGAGCTTCTTGCCGGCCTCGAGCACGACCTTGCCGGTATCGGCGTCGATCAGGTCGTTGACGGTCGAGTAGCCGCGGAAACGATTGGCGTCGAACGGAACGCGCCAGCCTTCCTTGGTCCGCTTGTAGAGGATCTTCTTGTAGAACGTGGACAGGATCGCCTCGCCGTCGAGGCCGAGGGCGAACATCAGCGACGTCACCGGAATCTTGCGGCGACGGTCGATACGCGCATAGACGATGTCCTTGGCGTCGAACTCGATGTCGAGCCAGGAACCGCGATACGGGATGACGCGGGCAGCGAACAGCAGCTTGCCCGAGGAATGGGTCTTGCCCTTGTCGTGATCGAAGAACACGCCGGGCGAACGGTGCATCTGCGAGACGATCACGCGCTCGGTGCCGTTGACGATGAAGGTGCCGTTCATCGTCATGAGCGGGATATCGCCCATGTAGACGTCCTGCTCCTTGATGTCCTTCACCGACTTCGCGCCGGTTTCCTCGTCGATATCGAACACGATGAGGCGGAGCGTCACCTTGAGGGGAGCCGCGAAGGTCATACCGCGCTGGCGGCACTCGTCGACGTCGTATTTCGGCTGCTCGAACTCGTAGCGGACGAATTCCAGCATCGAGGTGCCCGAGAAATCGGAGATCGGAAACACCGAGCGGAATACCGCCTGCAGACCCTCGTCGAGACGGCCACCCTGGGGTTCATCGACCATCAGGAACTGGTCATAGGACGCCTTCTGAACCTCGATGAGGTTCGGCATCTCGGCGACTTCCTTGATGTGTCCGAAGAACTTGCGAACGCGTTTGCGACCGGTGAATGTCTGCTGCGCCATCGTGGCCTCTCATTTTCGTCGCCCGCTCTGGGCGAACCGTCCGAGACGCGGCTGCCACCGCTCCCCGGGTTGAATTTTTCGAACCCGTTTTTGGGGGCCGGAGACTCAGTTTCAGGCGAGAATGTCCTGAATCTGTTCTTCAGACCTTCAAAACGCAAAACGACGCGCGGGGCGCTGGTGCGCGCCCGCCCGTCACAACGATCGTCTTCACGGACTGCAAAAGCCCGAAATAGCCTGCTCTCCCAACGGCTTACAGGGAATCCGCCATCCCTGCCCACCGCGCTTTCGTGCTGCCGAACCGATATGGGGCGACAATAGTGGAGATTCGAGGGGCGAACCCTCAAATCCCCACACTTTTTCGTGTTCGGCCTGCGTCGGGGCGTTCCGTCGCATGCCTTTTGCATCAGGCCCGCCCCTTTTTGAGGGACAAGCCAGGATCTCGGACCAGCTTACGCTCGCCCGAGACCTCGCCAGTAAGCGGTGCTTACTTGAGCTCGACCTTCGCGCCAGCCTTCTCAAGCTGGACCTTGATCTTGTCGGCTTCGTCCTTGTTCACGCCTTCCTTGACAGGCTTCGGCGCGCCCTCGACGAGGTCCTTTGCTTCCTTCAGGCCCAGGCCGGTGATGGCGCGGACTTCCTTGATGACCTCGATCTTCTTGTCGCCGGCGCTGGCGAGAACGACCGTGAACTCGGTCTTCTCTTCCGCCGGAGCGGCGGCAGCGCCACCACCAGCCGGGCCGGCCACGGCGACAGCCGCGGCAGCCGAAACGCCCCACTTTTCTTCGAGGAGCTTCGCCAGTTCAGCAGCTTCGAGCACGGTGAGGCTCGAGAGGTCGTCAACGATCTTCTGCAAGTCAGCCATTGTTCAGTTTCCTTACGTGTAAGTCTGGTTCGGGTTTGAGTTTTGCGAAGGGCGTCAGGCCGCTTCGCCCTTTGAGGCATGAGCCTGGATGACGCGCGCGAGCTTGCCCGCGGGCGCATTGGCGAGCTGAGCGATCTTGGTCGCCGGGGCCACAAGCAGGCCGACGATCTTGGCGCGCAGTTCATCAAGCGACGGCAGCGAGGCAAGCGCCTTCACGCCGTCGACATTCAGGACGGTCTTCCCCATCGAGCCGCCGACGATGACGAACTTTTCGTTCGCCTTGGCGAATTCGATGGCGACCTTTGGCGCCGCTACCGGATCGTTCGAAGTGGCGATCACAGTCGGTCCCTTCAGCATGGGGCCGATGGCAATGACGTCAGTGCCTTCAAGAGCAATTTTGGCGAGACGGTTCTTCGAGACCTTTACCGAGGCGCCAGCCTGCTTCATCTGCGTACGCAGCTTCTGCATCTGGGCGACGGTGAGGCCGGAATATTGGGCAACGACCGCGACGCTCGTGGTCTTGAAGACCTCATTGAGCTGTTCGACCGCTTCCTTTTTTGCCGCTCGTTCCACAGCAAGCTCTTTCCGGTTGGCGGTCATCGCGAAAAGCGGGACCACCGGGTTGCACCCGTCGCCCCACCCAAAACCTGAACCTCCGGGTCAAAAAACCCTTCGGACACGCGCCGGGCGAGACGACAATTTAAAGCCTGCCCTCCGGGAGCCCTGGGGCCCACGGCGTGTCGAGGTCCGAACCAGACCCGTTTCGCGAAACCAGCCCTTAAAGCTGGGTGCGAAGTGAAATCCGGTCTTCACCCGTCTATGCAGGCCGTGCGATTAAGCCGTTGAGAAATCGAAATTTCCCGCGAGCGCCTGCAGTCTTGGACAGGACAGGGTCAGCCGGCGAACCGTCCGACCCCTGCCCGCATTCCACCAACTGACGGATTTTCCTTCCTTTTCGGGCAAATCCTCACGGACGTCCTGAAAAGGAATGATCTCCTGCCTGTCGGGTTTTCGGAATGCGTGCACGAACGCGCCAGCCGAGGCCGGCACGTCCGGAAGCGGTTCTTTAACCGCTCGGAGCCTGCTTGCCAAGAGCAAAATTCACACCAGTTCCAATCCGTTGCCCTGGGCGCTTGATCCGGGCCGATAAGGACCGATTCAGGCCGATTTGACCGCATGAGGCAGCGGCTTGCCCACGAAAAACGCCGTCAGGTTCGCCAGCACGCAGTTCTGCATGGCGACGTGCGATTCGAGGGTGTGACCGCCGATATGCGGGGCGAACACCACGTTCGGCAACGCCGTCAGCGCGTCGGGGGCGTGCGGTTCCTTTTCGAAGACGTCGAGGCCGGCCCCCGCAATGGTCTTGTCGGTTAGGGCCGCCACGAGCGCCTTCTCATCGATGACAGAGCCGCGGGAGATGTTGACGACGTAGCCGTGCTCCCCGAGGCGCTTGAGGATGTCGGCATTGACGACGTGCTGGGTCTCGGCCCCTGCCCGGACCGCGATCATCAGCACGCTGCACCAGTCGGCCAGCGCCTCCAGCGTCGGGAAATATCGATAGGGCAGATCGTATTTGCTGCGGCTGAAATAGCCGATTTCGCTCTCGAAGGCGGCGCAGCGGCCTGCGATCTTGCGACCGATCTCGCCCATGCCGTAGACGCCGATACGGCGGCCGGGCATGCCGGCCTGCGGGCGCATCATCGGCGATTGCTTCGACGCCGCCCAGTCGCCGCTGCGGACATATTGGTCGGCGACGAGGATCCGGCGGGTCGTCGCCAGCATCAGGGTCATCGCGATGTCGGCGACCGAAGCGGCATTGGCGCCCGGGCTGTGGCCGACTGCGATGTTGCGGCTGGCTGCCGCCTTCAGGTCGACACCGTCATAGCCGGTGCCGTAGCAAACGATGGCGCCGAGCTTGGGAAACAGGTCCATCGCCTCCGCGCCGAGCGGCGAGCCGCCTGCGGTCAGCATCGCGCGGATGCCACTGAGATCCTCCGCCGAAAACACCTCGCTAGCGGGCTTGCCGCCGGTGTCGAGCAATTCGAACCGTTCGGCAAAGCGCGCCATCATCGTCTTGGGAAAGCGCGAATAGATCAGGACCTTGTCAGCCATTGTTCTTGTTTCCGGTGAGCCCTGGCACAAACGACGAGGGGCGGAATCGGTTGCCCAATTCCGCCCCTCGCCTCATGCAATTTCCAAACCTCTCGTCGAGGCAGGCCTTAGCCGAGAATGGTGCCCGGCTCGACCTTCACGCCCGGGCCCATCGTCGAGGACACCGCAACGCGCTGGATGTAGGTGCCCTTGGAACCGGCCGGCTTCGCCTTCGAGACAGCATCGGCGAGAGCCTTGATGTTCTCGACCAGCTTCTCCTCGGAGAACGAGGCCTTGCCGACGCCTGCCTGCAGGATGCCGGCCTTCTCGACGCGGAACTCGACCGAGCCGCCCTTGGCACCCTTCACCGCACCGGTGACGTCCATGGTCACGGTGCCGATCTTCGGGTTCGGCATCAGGCCGCGCGGGCCGAGCACCTTACCGAGACGGCCGACCAGCGGCATCATGTCGGGGGTGGCGATGCAGCGGTCGAAATCGATCGAGCCGTTCTGCACCTTCTCGACCAGGTCTTCGGCGCCGACGACGTCGGCACCGGCAGCCTTGGCTTCGTCGGCCTTGGCGCCGCGGGCGAACACGCCGACGCGGAGCGTACGGCCAGTGCCGTTCGGCAGGGTCACGACGCCGCGGACCATCTGGTCGGCGTGACGCGGATCGACGCCGAGATTGATCGCGACCTCGATGGTCTCGTCGAACTTCGCTTTCGCGCGTTCCTTGACCATCTTGATGGCGTCCGCGAGCGGGTAAAGCTTTTCGCGGTCAACACCTTCGCGGGCTTTGTTCAAACGCTTTCCGATTGCCATGACCGCTTACCCCGCCACTTCCAGGCCCATCGAACGGGCAGAGCCCTCGACCATCTTCATGGCCGACTCGATGGAATCGCAATTGAGATCCTTCATCTTCTTCTCGGCGATCTCGCGCACCTGCGCCTTGGTCACCTTGCCGGCCTTGTCGCGGCCCGGCGCCTTCGAGCCGGACTGGATCTTGGCGGCCTGCTTGAGGAAGAAGGACATCGGGGGCGTCTTCATCTCGAACGTGAACGAACGATCGGCGTAGATCGTGATCACGACGGGAATCGGGGTGTTCTTCTCTTCCTTCTGGGTCTGCGCGTTGAACGCCTTGCAGAACTCCATGATGTTGAGACCGCGCTGACCGAGCGCGGGACCGATCGGGGGCGAAGGATTCGCCGCTCCGGCCGGGACCTGAAGCTTCAGGTATCCGGTCACTTTCTTTGCCATGTATCACTCCTGTTGTGCCGGCGGAGCCGGCGGTTTCAGGTTCGTGGTCTGGGTCGGATGCGGCTGGCAACCGCCCTCTCCCTCCCACGGCCTCTCTTTGCGCGAAGCCTTTTCGGCTTCACGCGTGACCCGGTCAGACCTTCTCGACCTGACCGAATTCCAGTTCGACCGGCGTGGCACGGCCGAAGATCGACACAGCGACCTTCACGCGCGAGCGCGCCTCGTCGATTTCCTCGACGACACCCGAGAACGAGGCGAACGGGCCATCGGCCACGCGCACGTTCTCGCCGATCTCGAACGACACCGACGCCTTCGGCCGTTCCACGCCCTCCTGCACCTGGTGCAGGATGCGCATGGCCTCGGATTCCGAGATCGGCATCGGCTTGTTTTCGGCGCCGAGGAAGCCCGTGACCTTCGGCGTGTTCTTGATCAGGTGAAACGCTTCGTCGGTCAGCTTCATCTTCACCAGCACGTAGCCGGGGAAGAACTTGCGCTCGGCGTCGATCTTGCGGCCGCGGCGCACTTCCGTGACCTTCTCGGTCGGAACCAGCACCAGCTCGAACAGCTCCTCGAGCCCGCGCTGCTTGGCCTGCTCGCGGATCGACTCGGCGACCTTCTTCTCGAAGTTCGAGTAGGCGTGGACGATGTACCAGCGCTTGTCGGACAGTTGAGCGGTTGCGGTTGCCATCAGTGAATGCCCAGAAGGTAAGTGATGAGGACACGGATGATCTGGTCGGCGGCGAAGAAGAAGATCGAGGCCACGGCGACCATGACGAACACCATGATGGTGGTGATCGTGGTCTCGCGGCGGGTCGGCCAGGTGACCTTGGCGGTCTCTGAGCGCACTTCCTGCAAGAACTTGAACGGGCTGACTGCCATCGTTTTGATGTCCAACGTCCGTCGACAGACGCTAATGAATTTCAGGGATCCGAACAGCCGCCGTTGGCCCAGCCCTCTGTCTCGAAGGATGAGCCGGAAACCGGGCTCGATTGTTCGGGGATTTCAAAGCCGCGCCGGAGATCCGCGTCTAACGGGCCGGCTGCGAGTGCGGGGTATCTACTGCGGATAGGACCAAAGGTCAAGATATAGAGGGCCCGACTGGACCAGCCGACCTTCCCGGGCGCTAGAGCAGAGCCCAGCCGGATCAAAGGCTTATCCACCCACCCTTCAGGGCGCAATCGCAGCGCCCGTCCGGTTCCTCCCAGACGCTCCCCCGGAGCGTCTGCCTCGGCCCTATTGCGCCGGTCAGTCGGCCCGCTCGACCATGGAAATGCCCGGCAGCGGCACCACGAACTTTCCGCCTTCGGCGAAGTAGCGGGCGTGCTTGGCCCGGATCGGGTCGACGTAGCGCCAGGCGAAGACGACGACGAACGCCGGCTTGCGCTCGTAAAGGGCGGCAGGCGGCAGGATCGGGATATCGTAACCCGGGCCGGCCATCACGTTCCCCTTCTTGGGATCGTCGTCGACTAGGAAGTCGATCTTGTTCTCCAGACCGAACTGCGGCAGCAGCGTCGTGGTGCCGACCGAGACGCCGTAGCCGGCAACGAGCTGCCCGCGCGCATGAGCGGCATCAGCCATCGCGACCAGCTCGTCGCGGATCGCGGCGATCCGCTTCACATAGGGCGCATAATAGGCCGGCTGATCGACGCCCAGCCGTTCTTCCTCGGCGACGAAGCGCGCGACCTCAGCCGACGGTTTCTTGGCACCGCCGGCGCGCTGCACGGTCACGCGGATCGAGCCCCCCTTGGTCCAGATGTGCTGGACGTCGATCAGCTCCATGCCGAGCCGGGCAAAGAAACGGATCAGCGGCTTGATGTTAAAATACGACAGATGCTCGTGATAGACGGTGTCGAGCAGGTTCTTCTCGGTGACGTCGACACCGTATTGCGTTTCGAACACGAACAACCCGTCCGGCGCGAGCACGTCGCGAACCCCGATCACCAGCGGATCGAGATTGTCGACATTGGCGATCATGTTGTTGGCGATCACGACGCTCGCCGCGCCGTGGCTCTGCAGGATGCGGTGGCCGATGGCATCGGTGAAGAAATCGCCGATGGTCTCGATCCCCGCTTCCGTCGCGCGCTTCGCGATATCGACAGCGGGATCGACACCCAGCACCCGCATGCCGCGCTCTTTGAAGAATCCGAGCAGCGATCCGTCGTTGCTGCCGAGCTCGACGACCAGCGAGCCCGGCGCGACACCGAAGCGGCTGACGACGTCATTGGCGTAGCCGGCGAAGTGCTCCCGCAGACCGAGCGAGAGCGAAGTGGTGTAGACGTAGTTGCGGTACTGGATCTCGGGATTACCGACATGGAGAATCTGGAGATGGCCGCAATCCCTGCACAGATGCAGCGCCATCGGCACCGCAGCGCGGAACACGGGATCGTCGACGCTGGCGTCCGGGACCTGGAAGTTCGGCGTGCCGATCGGCATGCCTGCCATCGGGACGACAAGCTCCTGCTTGTCCGAATGACAGAGGCGGCAGGTGTGGCGGACGTAGAACAGGTTTTTCATCGTGGAACCGAAAAATGAGATACGCGATCGGGTGAGGCAATCCCACCCTGTGAAGACCAGACCGCCAGCAACGGGCTCAGGCGGGTCATGGGTGGCTCGAGACTTCCTTGCCCAGCCCGTCGTAGCTGGGGGCTTCCTCCGCCGCCTTGGCGGCCTTGTCCGCTGAATACGATCCGCGCTCCGGACTTGCCAGCCAGATCGCGCCGCCGACGAACCCGATGATCACGCTGATGGCGCCCAGCAGCAGCGAAACCGACAGCGCTTCCTCGGAAGGAACACCCGCCAGACCGAGGCAGGCGACCATCGCCCCCTCGCGAACACCCCAGCCGCTGATCGAGATCGGGACCGCGGTCAACAGCACCACGGGCGGAATCAGGATGCCGGCGTCCACCACCGAAAGCTGTGCTCCGACACCGCGCGCCAGGGCGAAGCAGGCCGCGGCGGTCACGAGATGGATGAGCAGCGCCGACCCGAACAGCAAAGCACGGCGCACGGACTGCAGCAGGAGAAACCTGACCAGCGCTCCGAACCGGACGAAGCTTGCGATTGCCGGATGGGCGATGAGGCGCTTGGGCAGACGGTCGAGCGTCAACAGAACCACGGTGCCGGCGACGCCGGCCAGCGTCAGCCCGCCGATGGCCAGGATCGCGGCCTGATCGGACACCCGAGACAACAGAAACGGCAATCCGGCCACCATCAACGCGATCAGACCGATCAATGCCGTGAAACGGTCGGCCGCAACGCCCTTGACCGCCTCCGGCCACTGCACGCCGCGCTGGCGCAGCAGCCACATCCGCACCGCATCACCGCCGACCGAGGACGGCAACACTTGGTTGAACCAGAGGCTGATCATGAGGATCCGCCAGCCCGCGAGCCAGTCCAGCGACACGCCGAGCGCGCGCATGATCAGCTCCCATCGGCCGTTGAGCACGAAGGTCTGGAAGAAAATCAACGCCAGCGCCAGGACGAACAGCAAAGGATCGACCGAGACGAGATGGCTGCGCAACCGCTGGAGATCGAGACCGCGCGCGATGTAGACCAGCACGGCAATCGACAGCAGCAGCTTTATCGAAAACAGGGCCGCCTGTTTGAACCGCGACTGCATCGGATGCCCGCCTCAGGATGCCGGATATTCCGCGCGACCGATCACGAGGTCGATCGCGGCCATCATCCAGAACTGGTGCGTGGTCTCGACAATGTTGTAGCTGCGGCTATCGACGAAGAAATTGACGTCGCCGAGATTGCGCAGCGGATTGTCCGCATTCATGCCCGACAGCGTGATCACGTCGAGCTTCATCGTCCGCGCCTGCGCAACCGCGTTGAGGATGTTCTTCGAGCGCCCCGAGGAGCTGATCGCGACGAGACAGTCGCCAGCACGTGCGCTCAGCCGCACGGCGTGCGCGATCCAGTCCTCGAATCCGTAATCGTTGGCAAGGCACGACATCATGCTCGCGTCGCTGAAGCAGAGCGCAGGCACCGATGCGTTCTTCGCCAGATCGATCGCCAGATGCGAAGCGATGCCGGCCGAGCCGCCATTACCGATGAAGATGACGCGGCCGCCCTGCTCGCGCGCGCGCAACCAAGTGGCGCGGGTGGCGGAGATTGCGGCGAAAGCGCCGTCGTCGACCGCCGTCGCGCGATGGAGGCGCTCCACGTAATCGTCGAGGAAAGCCTTGTGATCGGGATCGACGGACACGGCGGGCATGGGCTGGCGGCTCGATTGCAACATGACCGGGTGATACCGGCTATTACCAAGGATTGCAAAGGTATAATACTTGCAAAGTCGGCGAGCGGCTGGTAGTCGGCTTTCGGGTTTCACTCAACATTGGCGGGCCTGTTTCGCTGGGCATTCGCGTCACGGATGTTCCTCATGAAATGCATCGTTACTGGCGGCGCCGGTTTCATTGGAAGTCACCTCGTCGATCGTCTCCTCGACGACGGCCACGAGGTCATCGCGCTCGATAATTTCGTGATCGGTCGCCCCGAAAATCTGGCCGCACGCGCCGGTTCGAGCCAGTTGAGGGTTGTGCGGGCCGACGTCACCGACCTCGAGTCGATCAAGCCGTATTTCCACGGTATCGACTGGGTCTTCCATCTCGCGGCGCTGGCCGACATCGTTCCCTCGATCGAGTCCCCGATCCCGTATCATCGCGCCAATGTCGACGGCACGGTCAACGTTCTCGAAGCGGCGCGGCACGCGGGCGCCAAGCGCTTCGTCTACGCCGCCTCGTCGTCCTGCTACGGCATTCCCGACGTCTATCCGACGCCGGAGAGCGCCGAGATCCGGCCGATGTATCCCTACGCGCTTACCAAGAATCTCGGCGAGCAGTGCGTCATGCACTGGTGCCAGGTCTACAAGCTGCCTGCGGTCGCGCTACGCCTGTTCAACGTGTACGGGCCGCGCCATCGCACCACCGGCACCTACGGCGCCGTGTTCGGCGTCTTCATGGCGCAGAAGCTCGCCGGCAAGCCCTTCACCGTGGTCGGCGACGGCGAGCAGACGCGCGATTTTACCTTCGTCAGCGACGTCGCAGACGCCTTCGTGACCGCCGCGCGCTCCGATATCTCGCACGAGATATTCAATGTCGGCTCTGACAACACCTACAGCGTCAACCGGCTGGTCGAGCTTCTCGGCGGCGACAAGGTCCACATTCCCAAGCGACCGGGCGAGCCCGATTGCACCTACGCCGACATCACTGAGATCAAGCGGGTCCTGAACTGGACGCCGAAGGTGAAATTCGAGGACGGCGTCGCGACGATGCTGAAGTCGATGGATCAGTACAAGGACGCGCCGCTGTGGACGGTCGACAAGATCGCCGACGCCACCAAGGACTGGTTCAAATATCTCGGTGACGACGACGGCTCGCCGCAGAAGGCAAGCTCTTGAACAGGCTCGCCGGATATCGTTGCTGCGAGTCGATCATTTCAGGCCGGCCATCTGAGACCTGCCGGCGCTTTGGGTAATCCACATGGGTAATGCTGCGACAGACAAGCCGACCGGCCATCCGGCACCGCACGACAAGATCAGGACGATCGAGGAGCTGGGCGAGATTGCGCGCGCCGCGCAGGCCAAGGGCCAGACCGTCGCGCTCTGCCACGGCGTTTTCGATCTGGTGCATCTCGGCCACGTCCGGCACATCCTGGCGGCGCGCAACGAGGCCGACGTGGTCATCGTGACCATCACCGCCGACCGTTTCGTCAACAAGGGTCCGGGACGGCCGATCTTTCCGGAAAACATGCGCGCCGAGATGCTGGCCGCGCTCGGCACGGTCGACTGGGTCGGCATCAACCGGACCTCCAGCGCCGAGCCGATCCTCGATGCCGTGCGCCCCGACATCTACGTGAAGGGCTCGGACTACGAGAATCCCGAGGACGACGTCACCGGCAAGATCGCCACCGAGCGCGAGGCCGTCGAACGTCATGGCGGACGGATCGTCTTCACGCGCGACGTCACCTTCTCTTCGTCGTCGCTGCTGAACCGCTATTTCGACATCTACGATCCCCCCCTGCGCGACTACCTCCAGAAGGTACGCGAAGGCGGCGGCGCCGAACGCCTGCTGAAGCTGATCGACAAGATCCAGGACATGCACGTCGTGCTGGTCGGCGATACCATCATCGACGAATACCAGTACGTCACGGCGCTGGGGAAGGCTTCGAAGGAGAACATCGTCGCCACCCTGCTCAAGAATGGCGAGCAATTTGCCGGCGGCGTCATTGCTGCGGCCAATCACGTGGCGAGCTTCTGCAAGTCGGTGGAGATCGTCACGACGCTCGGTGGCAACGACTACCCCGAGGAGTTCATTCGCGCGCATGTCCGCCCGAATGTCACGCTGACGCCGATCCGCATTCAGGGCCGACCGACGACCCGTAAATTGCGGTACGTCGAGATGGGCTACCTGCACAAGCTCTTCGAAGTCTACACCATGGATGACACGCCGCTCGACGAGGCCGAGCGCAAGGAGATCGACCGAATCACCGCCGAGCGCGTTCGTGGCGGGGACGTGGTGATCGTCACCGATTTCGGTCACGGCATGATCGCGTCCAGCACCATCGACACGCTCATCGCGAACTCCAAGTTCCTGGCGGTCAACGCCCAGAGCAACAGCGGCAACCACGGCTATAATCTTATCACCAAGTATCCGCGGGCCGACTACGTCTGCATCGACGCGCCGGAAGCGCGGCTGGCCGCGACCGACAAGTTCAGCGACATCGCGTCGGTGATCGAGGATCGCCTGCACAGCAAGATCGATTGCGACAACATGATCATCACGCACGGCTCCTTCGGCTGCTACCCCTTCTCGTCGAAGACCGGCGTCGCGCGCGTGCCCGCTTTCACCAAGACCGTCGTCGACACGGTCGGCGCCGGCGATGCCTTCCTGACGATCACGGCGCCGCTGGTGGCAGCCGGCGGCAATATCGAGGACGTCGCCTTCATCGGCAACGCGGCAGGCGCGATCAAGGTCGGCATTGTCGGTCACCGCAACTCGGTCGAAAAGGCGCCGCTGGTCAAATTCGTCACCGCGCTATTGAAGTAACGCGAGCGGGAAATCTGGAGAACGACAGTGATTGATCAGAAATGGAACGTGATGGTCACCGGTGGCGCCGGCTATGTCGGCAGCGTGCTGGTTCCCCAGTTGCTGGCAGCGGGCCACAAGGTCACGGTGCTCGACCTGTTCATGTACGGCGAATCCGTCTTCGACGCGGTTCGCAACAATCCGAACCTTCGCCTGATCAAGGGCGACATCCGCGATGAGGCCGCGATCAACGAGGCCCTGCGCGGCAACAATGTGGTGATCCACCTCGCCTGCATCTCCAACGACCCCTCGTTCGAGCTCGATCCCGGGCTCGGCAAGTCCATCAACTACGACTGCTTCCGTCCGATGGTGCGCGCCGCGAAGAAGGCCGGCATCAAGCGCTTCATCTACGCCTCCTCGTCGAGCGTCTACGGCATCAAGGACGAGGCCGAGGTGACCGAGGAACTGTCCTGCGAGCCGCTCACCGACTACTCCAAGTTCAAGGCGATGTGCGAGACCGACCTCGCCGAAGAGGCCGCGTCCGGCTTCGTCACCTGCACGGTTCGTCCCGCCACCGTCTGCGGCTACGCTCCGCGGCAGCGGCTCGACGTCGTCGTCAACATCCTGACCAACCTCGCGGTCAACACCGGCCGTATCCGCGTGTTCGGCGGAACGCAGAAGCGGCCCAATCTGCACATCGAGGACATGTCGGCGGCCTATCTGTTCCTGCTGCAGCAGGATGACGCGAAGATCGACGGCAAGACCTACAATATCGGCTACGAGAACCACTCGCTGATGAAGATCGCCGACATCGTCAAATCGGTGGTCGGAAACAACGTCGACGTGGCCGTCGAGCCGACCGACGATCTGCGCTCCTACCACGTCTCCTCCGAGAAGATCCGCCGCGAGCTCGGATTTGCACCGACGCACACGATCGAGCAGGCCGTGTCCGGCCTCGTGGACGCCTTCAGGTCCGGCCGCCTGCCGAACTCGCTCAACGATCCCCGGTATTTCAACATCAAGATGATGCAGAACATCAGCCTGAAGTGAGCGGCGTGCGGATCGGCATCGATTTCGACAACACGATCATCTGCTACGACAAGGTCTTTGCCGCCGCGGCGCGCCAGCGCGACCTGGTGCCGGAGGGCTGGGAGGGGCTGAAGAACGATGTGCGGGATCTCTTGCGATCCCGCACGGGTGGCGAGCTCGCCTGGCAAGGCCTGCAGGGCTTCGTCTACGGTAAGGGCATTGGCGGCGCCGAAATCTATCCGGGCGTGCGCGAATTCCTCGCGGCCTGCAGACAGGCCGGCGCCAAGGTGTACATCGTCAGCCACAAGACCCGATTTGGTCATCAGGACCCCGACCATACCGACCTGCGCGAGGCCGCACGCGGCTGGCTGCGTGGCGCCGGCCTCATCGACGCTGCGGAAGCGGCGGTGGCCAGCGGCGATGTTTATTTCGAGGACACGATGGCCGCCAAGGTCGACAGGCTCGCGAGCCTGGAGCTGGACATCTTCATCGACGATCTCGTCGAGGTCTTCGAGCAGCCGCATTTCCCGAAGGACACGCGATCGATCCTGTTCACGCGTTCGCAGTCCCCGCACCCCGAACATTGCAAGCCGATCGCGACATGGGCCGGCATCCGCGACGAGGTGTTTGCGGCATGAGTGAGCCCGACATCAGCGCAGCGGATGCGATCTCGATCGGCAGCCGCCTTGCCGGAGCAACGGTCGCGGCCGCCCACCCGGCACGGTCCGGCGGCAACAACAGGGTGTTTCGGCTGGAGATGGCTGAGGGCCCACCCCTCGCCCTCAAGCATTATCCGTCCGACGGACGCGATCGGCTGGGACAGGAATATGATGCGCTGACGTTCCTGTCGCGCCACGGCATCAATTCGACACCACGGCCCATCGCAAAGGACACCGATGCGTTCTGCGCGCTGTATCAATGGTTCGACGGCGAGGCGGCGATGCTGCATCCCCGGGACAACGATGCGGACCAGCTGGCCGATTTCCTGATCGAATTGCAGAAGCTCCGCGACGCCGACGGTGCGCAGACCTTGCGGAACGCGTCGGCCAGCATCTTTTCGCCCGAGGAAGCCATCGCCCAGTACGAGCAGCGCCTCGACGGGTTGACGCGCGAGTCGCAGGATCACCCCGAGCTGCGTACATTCATCGACGGCAGCCTGGTTCCCAGCACTGCCACCGCCATTCAGCGGCTCCGCCAGCGTTATGCGGAACTGGGGCGGGATCCCGCAGCGGACCTCTTGCCCGCGCATCGCGCATTGAGCCCGTCCGACTTCGGACTGCACAACGCGCTGCGCGGCGAAGGCGGCCGCCTGCGCTTCATCGACTTCGAATATTTCGGCTGGGACGATCCTGTCAAATTGCTGTCCGATACCGCGATCCACCCCGGCAGCGATCTGCCCGCAACAAGCGCGAATCGCCTCATCGAACGCCTCACGCAAGCCTTCGCGGCTAGGGATGACGCGTTTGCGATCCGCCGTGACGTACTGTATCCTGTGTTCGGGGCGATCTGGTGCCTGATTGTCCTGAATGCCTATTTGCCCGAAAGCCGCTCCCGGCGCGCCTTGGTTGCGCAAGGTGGCGATCTGACGGTCCGCCTTGCCGGTCAGCTCGACAAAGCACGCCGGCTTCATCAAACGATTTGCCAACGTGATCCAGATCTCACCCCACGCTGAAGCCGCCCTCACCTGCACGCTGGACGAGCGCAGTCTCTATTTGCGCCGCCTGGTCCTCGGTTCTGTCCGCTCCGCGGGACGCGGCCATGTCGGTCCGGCCCTGTCGCTGATCGAAATGGTCCGCGTGCTCTACGACGACATCCTGCGGATCGATCCGAACAACCCGCGCGATCCCGAACGCGACCGCGCCATCCTCAGCAAGGGACACGGTTGCCTGGCGCTCTACGCGCTGCTCGCCGATCGCGGCTTCTTCCCGCTATCGGAGCTCGATGGCTTTTGCGGCTCCGACAGTATCTTGGGCGGACATCCCGAATACGGCATGGTGCCGGGGGTCGAGGCGTCGACCGGCGCGCTCGGACACGGCCTGTCGATCGGCGTCGGCCTTGCGCTCGCCGCCCGCATGCGCGAGCGCAATTACCGGACCTTCGTGCTGCTCGGCGACGGCGAGATCAACGAAGGATCTGTGTGGGAGGCCGCCATGGGCGCGGCCAAGCACGGGCTCGACAACCTCGTCGCGATGATCGACTACAACAAGCTGCAGAGCTACGGCCCCACCGACTACGTCCTGCCGCTGGAGCCGCTCGCGGACAAATGGCGCAGCTTCGGCTTTGCCGTGCAGGAGCTCAACGGCCACGACGTCGGCGCCCTGCGCACCGTCCTGAAGCAGGTCCCTCCCGTTCCGGGCAAGCCCACCGCGATCATCTGCCATACCGTCAAGGGCAAGGGTCTGCCGGCTGCGGAATCCAACGCCGATTGGCATCACAAGAACAAGCTGTCCGATAGCGAGCTCGACGCCATCCGCGTCGCCGTCGGCGATTTTTGATCGGCTCCCCATGCGCAACACCGCGATGAACATGGTCCACAAGCTCGCCGCGCGCGACGAGCGTGTGCTTTACATCGGCTCCGATCCCGGCGCCGGCACGCTGCGTGCGATGAGCAAGGAATTTCCCAAGCGCCACCTGATCGAGGGCATTTCGGAAGCGCACATCATCGGCATGTCGGCTGGCCTGGCGATGGAAGGCTTCGTGCCCTACGTCAACACCATCGCGACATTCCTCACCCGCCGCTGCTACGAGCAGGTGGCCGTCGATCTCTGCCTGCACAATCTGCCGGTGCGACTGATCGCCAATGGCGGCGGTCTGGTCTACGCCCCGCTCGGCCCCACCCACCAGGCGATCGAGGACATCGCCATCATGCGGGCGCTGCCGAACATGACGGTGGTCTGCCCGTGCGACGCCGACGAGGCCGCGCGCATGATGGACAAGACGCTCGACTGGACCGGACCGATCTACATCCGGCTCGGCAAGGGCGGCGACGCCGTCGTCTCGAAGGCCGAGCACGGTTTTGAGATCGGCAAGGCCATCCTGATGCGGCCGCCGGGCGACGTCCTCATGGTGACAACCGGCATCATGCTCCAGCGCGCCATCGCCGCAGCCGACCTGCTGGCCGCGCAAGGCGTTCGCGCCGGCATCCTGCACATGCATACGGTGAAGCCGCTCGACACCGAAGCCCTGCTGCAGGCGATCCGCGGCATCAAGCTCGTGGCGACGCTGGAGGAGCACGTGCCCTCCGGCGGCCTCGGCAGCGCGGTCGCGGAGACGCTGATCGACAAGCTCGGCTCCGGCCTGCCCGCGATACTGCGGCTGTCGCTGCCGGACCGCTTCATGCACAATTACGGCTCGCAGGACTCGCTGCTGAAGAAGCACGGCCTCGCGCCCAACGCCATCGCGACCTCGATCGAGCACGCGCTCGCGGCGTCGCGCACCTCCGCTCCTCAACTTCATTCCACCTGACGGGTCACATGTACGACGTTCGATATTCCTATCTGCTCGAGCAATTCTCCGACCCCGCTCCGATCCTGGCCGAGATCGGCCGGCTGGTTGCGACCGGTGACTTCACCCTTGGCAAGCCCGTCGCCGAATTCGAGAAGCGCTTTGCCGAGCTGATCGGCGTGCGTCACGCCATCGGCGTCGGATCCGGCACCGATGCGCTCAAGCTGCCACTCAAGGCGCTCGGTATTGGTCATGGCGACGAGGTCATCACCGCCGCCAACACCTTCATCGCCACCGTCGGCGCGATCGCGGAAACCGGCGCGACGCCGGTGCTGGTCGATTGCGACGATTCCTTCTGCATGAACGTCGACCAGGTCGAAGCCGCCATTACCAAGAAGACCAAAGCGATCATGCCGGTTCAGCTGACCGGCGAGGTCACCGACATGGGCAAGCTGATGGCGATCGCGCAGCGCCATAATCTCCCCGTCGTCGAGGATGCCTGCCAGGGCATCCTTTCGGAATTCGCCGGCAAGCGCTCCGGCACCCACGGCATCGCCGCCGGCTTCTCCCTGCATCCGCTCAAGAACCTCAACGTCTGGGGCGATGCCGGCGTCGTCGTCACCAATGACGACGGCATGAACGAGAAGCTTCGCCTGATCCGCAACCACGGCATGAAGAACCGCGACGAGATCGCGATCCTCGGCTGCAACTCGCGGCTCGATTCCTTGCAGGCCGTCGTCGGCAACTGGCTAATCGGCCAGACCAGCGAGATCACGCGGCGCCGGATCGAGAACGCGGCCTATTACGACGCGGGCCTTGCCGGCCTGCCCGGCCTGCGCGTCCCGCCGCGCCGGCCCAACGTGAAGCACGTCTACCATCTCTACATGGTGTTCGCCGAGCGCCGCGACGAGCTCTACCAATACTGCCTGGACAACGGCATCGAGGCCAAGATCCACTATCCGATCCCGCTGTATCAGCAGGAAGGCCTCAAGCATCTCGGCTACGCGCCCGGCACCTTCCCGGTCACCGATCGCCACGCCAAGGAAGTCATCAGCTTCCCCGTCGACCAGCATCTGACGCGCGCGCAGCAGGATCGCGTCATCGAGACCGTCAGGAAGTTCTGCCATGGACGCTGACACCGACCGCCGGCGCATCGGTTACGTCAATCTTCCCGCCCAGTTCGAGGAAGAGCGCGCCGAGATCATGCAGGCGGTCGAGGGCGTGTTCCAGCGCGGCGACTTCATCGGGGGCGCAGCGGTTGGAAAGCTCGAGGAGGAATTGTCCGCCTATCTCGGCTCGCCCCATGTCGTGACGCTGAATTCCGGCACCGACGCGCTGATCCTCGCCTTGCGGGCGCTCGACATCGGTCCCGGCGACGAGGTGATCACCCCGCCGAATTCGTTCGTGGCATCGACCGCAGCGATCGTCGCGGTCGGCGCCACGCCTGTGTTTGCGGATGTGCTGCCGGACCAGAACATCGATCCGGCCGCAGTCGAGGCCGCCGTCACCCCGCGCACCAAGGCGATTATGCCGGTGCACCTGACCGGGCGCATGGCCGACATGACCCCGCTGATGGCGATCGCGGACAAGCACGCGCTCGCCGTGATCGAGGACAGCGCCCAGGCGGTCGGCTCGACCTATGACGGCCGGATGAGCGGCACCATCGGCACGTTCGGCTGCTTCTCTGCCCATCCGCTGAAGAATCTCAATGCCGCAGGCGATGCCGGTTTCCTCGTCACCGCCGACGCCGAGATGGCCGCACGCATCCGCCGCCTTCGCAATCACGGGCTGATCAACCGCAGCGACGTCCAGGAATGGGGCATCGTGTCACGGCTCGACACGCTCCAGGCCGAAGTGCTGCGCATTCGCCTGCGTCACCTGCCCTCGGTGATCGAGCGCCGGCGGCGCAACGCCGCGCAATACCGCGCCGAGCTCGCCGGGCTTCCTCTGTTCATTCCGCCCTGCCGCAACATCGAGTTCAACACCTTCCACACCTTCGTGGTGCAGACCGACCGCCGCAACGACTTCCAGAAATATCTGGCCGACAAGGGCATCGAGACCGCGATCCACTATCCGGTCCCGATCCATTTGCAGCCGGCGGCTGCGCATCTTGGGCAAGGCCGCGGCGCGTTCCCGGTGACCGAGCGGCAGGCGGACCAGATCCTCACGCTTCCCATCAACCAGTTCCTGTCGGCCGCCGATATCAGCTATATCTGCGCGACCGCCCGGGAGTATTTTGCATGACGGATACGGACTTCCTTCAGGCCGATGAGCAGGCGCTGGCGCAGCGCTTCATCGACAACGGCTTCGTCACCACGCCGGCCGATGACCGCGCAGGCCTCGACCGCATCCAGCGGCGCGCCGCGGAGCTTGCCGCGGACTATCTGAAGCTGCCGCACAGCAACGATCCCTATGCGATGCTCGACAGCATCCACACCCGGGTGAGCGTGGACGATCTCAACGGCCTGCGGCTGCACGTCTTCAACGGCCTCAACGCCGAGGCGTGGTTTCGGCCGACCTATTTCCGCCTGGCGCGCTCGACGATCGAGACCATCGTCGGCAACGAGCTCTGCATGCAGCGCCGCGTCAATCTCAGCATCCAGATGCCCGGCGACGATTCCTCGCTGCTCGCCACCCATTCCGACGTCTGGTCGGGCGACTCGCCGTTCGAGGTCGTGGTGTGGGTGCCGCTGGTGGACGTCCACCACACCAAGGCGATGTATCTGCTGCCGCCGTCGCTGAACGGCGACATGCAGGACCGGATGGCCGACTTGCGCAGCGCCGAGGAGCTGTACAAGACGATCAAGCCGCACGCGACCTTCATCGAGATTCCCTACGGTCACGTGATGCTGTTCAACCAGACCCTGATGCACGGCAATCGCGTCAACGAGGAGCCCGGCACGCGCTGGAGCATGAACTGCCGCTTCAAGAGCATCATGTCGCCCTATGCGGACAAGCGCTTCGGCGAGTTCTTCGAGCCGATCCTGCTGCGCCCGGCGACGCGGGTCGGCATGCAATACAAGCTGCCGGGAGGCTTCCATGGCTGAGCGAGCCGGCCATCGCGGCTATATCGGCGCGCGACCGCTGAACGGCAGCCGCACCCCGCAGCACGTCCAGAACATCGTGATCCGCGACTACGCGCGGCGGAAGAATCTGCAATTTCTGCTCAGCGCCGTCGAGCACATCATGCCCGGCAGCTACATGGTGCTCGAGGACATCCTGGACGAGTTGCCCCGCTTGAATGGCCTGATCCTCTACAGCATCTTCATGCTGCCGCCCGACGAGGCACGGCGACGGCAGATGTACGACCGCGTGCTGCGCGAGGGCTGCGACCTCCACGCCGCCGTCGAGGAGATTACGCTGTCGTCGCAGAAGGACATCCAGGCCGTCGAGGACATCCTGCTGGTCAATAAATACGCCACCATCCTGTGACGATGCCGCGGACCGGTTGGGCCCCATGAGCGAGATCAACCTGCTCCAACCGATGCACGCATCGACCAGGCGGAACTACGTTCAGCGCGTGGTCGAGCACGACAAGGCGGAATCCGCCACCGTCGCGCGGCAATGGGGACAGGACTACTGGGATGGCGACCGGCGCTACGGCTATGGCGGCTATCGTTATGACGGACGCTGGCGCCCGCTCGCCCAGACCTTGATCGATCGCTACGGCATCAAGCCCGGCATGAGCGTGCTCGACGTCGGCTGCGGCAAGGGCTATTTGCTCTACGAGTTCACTCAGCTCGTCCCCGACCTCAAGATCGCCGGCATCGACATCTCCGACTACGGCATCGCCAACGCCAAGGAGGAGGTGCGGCCGCTGCTGAAGGTCGGCAGCGCCGTCGAGCTCCCCTACCCCGATCACAGCTTCGACCTCGTGGTGTCGCTCGGCGTGCTGCACAACCTTCCGCTCGAGGACGTGTTCCGCGCGGTGTCGGAGATCGAGCGCGTCGGGCGTGGCGCCTCGAAATATCTGATGGTGGAATCGTTCCGCAACGAGCGCGAGAAGGCGAACCTCCTCTACTGGCAGCTCACCTGCCTGAGCTTCCACGGCCCGGAAACCTGGGCGTGGATCTACGACAAATGCGGCTATCGGGGCGACCATGGGTTCATCTTCTTCGAATGAAGCCGGCCTGCGCCGGCCGACGTCGCTGCGCGCGCAGAATCCGGAAGTGTATTATTCGGACGACGCCATCGTCACGGCGGATGACGCCACGATCGCGGAGCTGAAACGCATCGCCGCCGGTAACCCGCGTCTGCGCAGCCGGCTGTGCACGCACCCCGATCCCGCGTCCAGTCTGCACGAGATGCTGATCGTGCATCATCGCGAGGCCTATGTCCGGCCCCACAAGCATTTTGGCAAACCTGAATCGTTTCACGTGATCGAGGGCACTGCGCAGGTCGTGATCTTCGAGGATGACGGCCGCATTCGCGACGTGCTCGAGATGGCGCCCTACGGCCAGGGCAAGCGCTGCTATTACCGGATGCCCGAAAAGGTCTTCCACTCGATCCTGATCACCTCGGAATGGCTGGTGTTCCACGAAACCACCGCCGGCCCGTTCGATCCCTCACGCACGGCATTTCCCGACTGGGCCCCCGATGGCGGCGACGCTGCCGAGGTCCACGACTACGTCACGCGGATTGGCACACTCGCCGTGGAGCATCTGGCGAGACGGTAAATTTCGACCACACTCGCTGCTCGACGATCCCGCCGTGAATGATCGAGGACGAAACCAGACGATGAAGCCGCCTGCAAAAGCATTGGTTACCCTGGTCAAGTTCGCGGTGTCGATCGGGATCCTGGTATTGCTCTTGCGCAGCCAGGACTTGTCGTCCCTGAAAGCCGATCTTCTCGCCGTCAACTTGAACATGCTCGCGCTCGCGGTGTTGCTGCTGTTCGCCCAGACCTTCGTTCTCTGCCACCGCTGGATCCTGATCCTCCGCGCCATGAGCGTGCCCCTGGGCTGGCTGGCCGGCTGGCGCATTCTCATCATCAGCACCTTTTTCAATCAGGTGCTGCCCGCGGGCGGTGACGCGGTCCGGATCTGGATGCTGCGGCGGAATGGCGTGCAATGGTCGCAGACGATCGGCAGCATCGTGGCCGATCGCTTCCTGGCGCTGCTGGCGCTCGGTCTCATCGTCCTGGCGGGAATGCCGTTCCTGCTGCCTCGTGTCCACGACAACTCACTCCTTTTCGCGATCGTGACCGTTCTGGCAGCTGCATGCCTCGGCGCAATCGCCCTGGCGACGCTGGACCGGTGGCCGCCACGCTTGATCGCGGCCGTACCGGCTAGGGTCGTGCAATTCGCGATGCTGGTCAGGGCTCCGTTGCTGACGGCCGGAGGGCGGGCAATGTTGATCGTATCAGCCATTGTCGTCCACCTGATCACCGTCGCGACCTGCTATGTCCTCGCGATCGGACTGGAGGCGCCCCTCTCCGCACTTGACGCCTTCGTGCTGGTCCCGCTCGTCATCCTGTCTTCCGCGGTCCCCATCTCGATCGGAGGCTGGGGTGTGCGCGAAGGCGCGATGGTCGCTGCGCTTGGTCTTGCTGGAATCGCATCCGACAAGGCGCTCGCAATATCGGTTTTGCTAGGGCTTGGCGGCCTGATCGTCGGCCTGTTCGGCGGGCTGGTATGGCTGATCGCACCCGAGCGCACCAGCTTCAGCCCCGACCAGGCGCGAGCCGTCGCCGAACGAACTGATGCAGCGCCGGTAGCATGAGCAACCCTGTACAAGATCAAACGATGACGGTTGGCGAGGTGCGTTTGCGCGCCATCATCGAAACGTGGTGGCCCCGCATCCTCATCTTCGTGCCGGCGGCTCTTTCCATCTGGTTCGTGAACCGAACCGGCACCTACCGTACCCTGCTGTTCGACGGCGGCTGGACGACTCGATTTTACGTCCTCGCCTGGATCGTCCTGACGCCGTATCTCGGCTGGTTCATCATGGCGACCGGACGCCTGACGTTCTCGCTGATCAAGCACGAGCCCACTCAGCGCGTCGATGAGTTCTTCGTCGGCGCGGCCGCGCTCATCTTGACGGGGGTTGGCCTCGGCGCTCTTTCGATCCTGTACCCGCAGATCGTTGTCGGATTTGCGGCCGTGCTGCTGCTGTGGGACAGCCGCAGCTTCGGAAAGCCGCGGAAACTCGCGGTGACTCTACCGCTGGCCGCAACGTCGTTGATGGGCCTTTGGCTCCTGGCGACGGTGTTCCTCGATCGCGCCGTCATACCGGACGTGATTTCGACCGACGTTCAGCAGCTATATGCCCCGTATCTTGCGGAGGTTGCGAGAAATCACAGCATCTGGCTTGCCGCCGACAATCCCATCTTCTCCGACTTCGAGATCGGCCACGGAAACGGGCTGCATCTGTTGTTGGCGACCTTCCTGCCGCCCCATGTCGCCCAGATCGTTTCGTTTCTCTACTTCGTCGGGATCGGCGCGGTCATTTTCGAGCTCGCCCGTGTCATTCTGCCGTTGCAAGCTCTCGGACGCCGCTGGGAAGACGCCGCGATCCCGTTAGCCCTCGGTTTGGCGATCCTCGGGCTTGCGTGGCCCCGCACGATGCCGAGCGTCAAGGCTGGCCTCTACATCATGGAGTTCGGCAAATACCATCTTCAGACGGCGGCATTCTTCGTCTATTTCCTGCTGGTCGTCATTCGATCGTCCCAAGCTCGCGACCGGCTTGCCGCCGGCATTTGCGGCCTCGCCGTCGCCGCCTCCTATCCGCTCTATGCAGCGTTCGTGTTCTTGATTTCGTCGCTGGGCGTATTCACCAAGGTCCTTCAGCGAGACCGATCTGGCCTCGTCACCAGCCTGTTGCTCGGATTGGGAGCGGTTGGCGGGTGCATCCTGGCCTTCTCCATCAATTATTTTTATCTCGGAATCCCGGCAACCAATCCGTACGCGCTCTTTCGAAAAATCGCATCAGTCGAGCGTTTCTCGCAGTTCGGCAGCCTGGATATTCTTGATTTCTTCGTGCTGGCGCAGTCGCTGGAGGTCAGCGACTTCCTCAGCAAGGCGGGAGTGGTCGCCTTCATCAGGCAAGCCAAGTCCGTTCTCCTGGTTGCAGCTCTCATCGCGGCGACGACTTGTGCGATCTCTTTCCTCGATTCGAAGTTGTTTCCGGATCGCTCCGACTTCACGAAAAAGCGGACACTGCCCAGTGTTGCGGGAGTGTTCATCGTGATCGCGTACGTCGCCAGCGTGCGGCTGCTGGACATGACGCTGAACATTCCGAGCCTGATCAGGCTATCCATTCACGTCAACGCGCTCTTCCCGCTCGCGGCCGCCGCGATCGCCTGCTGGGGGCTCGTCATCGTGCGGTGGCTGGTCCCGACCGTGTTCGTCGGGCGCTTTGCACCCAATGTCGCCATTTTGGCGCTGCTCGCCGCTTGCGCCTGGATGACGACCTCGTATCCCTGGCAGAGCTTCAGGGACGACGGAGCCCTCGCCTTTGCGGCCCGCGGGCGCTCTCTCATCGAGATGCCGCGTGTCAGCCTGAACTGGCAGCGCTGTGACGAACTGCAGCAATCGACGGGCTCCGATCGGATTCTCGCGCTGAACGGCTACCGCGCAATGGTGCCCTGCTATTTCTCGCCGCTGCTCACGCGAGGTAAGGTCATCCACACCTATCAGAGCGATGTCGCGCGCAACTTCAGCAAGATCGCACTTGGGAGCGCCGATACAGCCGAAGCCACTCTTCGATCACTTGGGGTCAAGCTGTTCTATGTTCAGAAGCAGAATTGCGATTTCTGGCTCAACGGTTTCTCCGACCTCTTTCAGAGCGCCGAGCTGGAGAGGCGGTTCGCCCTTCATAGCGAGACCCCGAACTACTGGATGTTGACGTGGAGGGATGGCGGTCAAACCCTGAGTCCCGAGGCCGAGGCCGGCATTTCTGCGCTCCGGACGAGATCGAAAGACATCTACCGGCAGGCCTACGGGATCGAGCCGTTCGAGGTGGTGAAGCACCGTCTGTCTCCCAACGGCCAGCGAGCGGACGTCACGGTCCTCGATCAGCTCATGACCTGCCACTAGGTTGTGCTTCGCGCCGGTTCCGTCCATCTCGGCAAGAGGAAGGCCCGTAAACGAAGGCCACGGGTACCAGCTTGAGGGTGTCGCCAGGCTTGTGAATAGCCCGATCGGCGCAACTTAAGAATTGTGGCACGGCCTGCGGCGCTATATAGGCTTCAACTGCCGCGTATCGCCTGGGGGCGCCGATGTTCCCGTGTTTTCCTGCAAAGAGTTAAAGCCGTGACCGACCATTGCCGCCTTTGCCATTCGACCAACCTGCGTCCGGTCATCGACCTCGGACTGATGCCGATTGCGCATCGGCTTCGGCATAGCCGAAACGAGCAGGATGAACGATATCCGTTCGAGGTGCTGGCCTGCGGCGATTGCGGCCTGCCCCAGATCGTCAAGCCGATCGATCCCGACATTCTGTACCGGCAGTTCAACTACAATTTCAGCAGCTGGAAGCCGGAGCCGCATCAGGCGGACGAGCTCGATACCATCGCGAAATTCTCCAAGCACCAGTCCGTGTTCGAGATCGGATGCAACGACGGCCTGTTCATGGACAAGCTGCGCGAGCGCGGCACCAAGGTCATGGTCGGCGTCGAGCCCAATCCGGTGTCGGGCAAGATCGCCCGCGAGCGCGGCATCAAGGTCTATGCCGACATGCTCAGCCCGGCGATGGCCCACGATGCTGTCGCTCAGTCCGGCAAGTTCGATCTCGTCATATCGCGCCAGGTGCTGGAGCACATCGTCGATTTCGAGAACTTCTTCGACTGCGTCAAGATCGCGCTCAGCGACGACGGACTGCTGTTCATCGACGTGCCGGATTTCGCCCCGGGGTCAGCGGTGGGAGACCTCTCCGTCCTCTGGGAAGAGCACGTCAGCTATTTCACCGAACCGACCCTGCTCACGCTGCTGGCGCGCCACGGCTTCGAGGCGGTGTCCGTGAAGAAATACAATTTCAGCGGCGGCAGCCTCGCGATCGCCGCCCGCCGCGCCAAGGGCGCCGTGACGCCGCCGCCCGCGCCGTCCGGCGTCGGCGAGAAATTCGGTCAGCGCGCACGCGAGTATGGCGCGCGTCTCCGCCCGATTCTCGCGAAGGCCCGCGCCAACGGCGCCGAGATTGCCATCTACGGCGCCGGCTGCCGCGCCTGCACCTTCACCAACGCCCACGAGCTGGCGGATCTCGTCGACCTCTCGGTCGACGACCAGAAGGAGCGCCAGGGGCTGTTCCTGCCCGGCACCGGCATTCCGATCCGCTCGCCCGAGGATCTCGCCGGCAAGCCGGGTCCGCTCGTCTGTCTCCTGGCCGTGAACGAGGAGAACGAGGCCAAGGTCAGCAGCCGGCTGCGCGAGAGCGTGAAGCGTCCGCTGCAGATCGTTTCGATCTTCGCGCCGAACGACATCTGGAGCGAGCTCGACCGTCTCGAGGCGGCCGCAGGGTCGCGGCATGGCTGAGGACAAGCTCTTCAACTATTACGAACGTCAGGATGTTCTGCCGACGTTCGGGAATTTCAAATCGTCCACCGAGCTCGAGGCCTATGCCAGCCAGCGGCGCGAGCTGTTCTCGGACAAGCTGGTGCTGCCGCCGCGGCTGTTCCGCGATGCCGATGTGCTCGAATTCGGTCCCGATTCCGGCGAGAACGCGCTGGTGTTTGCCGGTTGGGGCGCGAACATGACGCTCGCCGAGCCGAACCGGCATGCACACCCGAAAATCCAGGCCTACTTCGCACATTTCGGCCTGACTCAACGTCTCCGCGAGCTCGCACTCGCCGACGTCGAGGGCTTCAGCAGCGATCGCCGCTTCGACATCATCGATGCCGAGGGCTTCATCTACACGGTACAGCCGAGCGAAAAATGGCTCGGCATCTTCCACCGGCTGCTCAATCCGGACGGTTATGCCGTCGTGTCCTATTACGAGCGCTATGGCGGCTTCTTCGAGCTCGCGCTCAAGGCGATCCATGCGGCCGGCAAGGCATTGGGCGGTCGCGCTCCGCTCGACACGGCAAAGATGCTGTTCGAGGCGAAGTGGGACAGCATTCCGCACACCCGCAGCTTCGAATCCTGGCTGATGGACGTGCTGGAAAATCCGTTCGTCCGGCATCGCTATTTCCTCGACGCGGCCACCTTGTGCGCGGCGGCGCATCAACAGGGGTTCGACGTCCATTCGGCGTGGCCGGCCTACCGCGACAGCCTCGACATCTACTGGCACAAGAAAGTTCTGTCCGGCGACGAGAAGCTGCATCGCGCCAGACGCCATCTCGACCGCAGCCGGCTGAGCTTCCTCGGCGGACGAAAGCTCTATCTGGTCGGCAAGGCCGATGCCGTGCAGGCGATCTCGGCCTCGATCGAGGCGCTGGTTCTCGACGTCGATGGCATGATCGATGATCCCTTCGGCGAGAGCCTGCCGCGCGTGGTCGCGGGCCTTGCGTCGCTGCGCGAGACGATCCGGACCACCGACATTCTCGCCGACGATGCCGCCGACATCGAAGCCATCATCGCGACGCTCGACAGCTTCCACCGCATCTTTGGCGCGATCGGGCGACGGGATGCGTCTGCGGTCGCAGCCCTCACCCAGTCGGATCCGGCCTTCATCAACACGTGGGGGCAGCCGGCGCATTTCCTCGTGATCCGGAAGCGCTAAGGGATCGTAGCCAGTGAAGCCAGGCATTGGCATCATCGGAACGGGCATGGTCGGCCAGATGTGCCACCTCGCCAATTTCGCTGCCAATCCCGCCTGCCGCGTCGTCGCGATCGCCGATCTCCGGCCGGACCTCGCCGCCGCCGCGGCGCAGAAGTTTGGCATCCCCCGGGTTTACGGCACGCACCGGGAGCTGCTTGCGGACAGTGCGGTGTCCGCCGTCGTCGTCGTGACGAAGCGTCGTGCCACAGGACCGATCGTCCTGGACGCGTTGACCAGCGGCCGGCACGTGCTGTCGGAAAAGCCGATGGCCTACACGACGGCCCAGGCCAGTTCGCTGGTCGAAGCCGCGCGGCAGCAAAACCTCGTCTACAGCATCGGCTACATGAAGCGTCACGATGCCGGCGTGGCACGGGCGCTGCAGATGCTGACGCGCTTGCGCGAAGACCAGTCGCTCGGACGCATCGTTCGGGCAAAAGGCTGGTGCTTCGGCGGCGACACCGGCCGGTCGCACGACAATTTCGTGATGACCGGCGAAGCGCGACCGGACGGGATCGAACTCTGGCCGGACGGTCCCGACTGGATGCCGCGCGCGATGCGTCCCGGCTACGACAATTTTCTGAACGTCTTCAGCCATATCATCAATCTGGCGCGTTACCTGCTCGGATCGTCGCCGACGGTCGCCGAAAGCGCGATCGAGACTTCGGGAGCCGCGCGCATCACGCTCGACTTCGACGGCATCGCCTGCACGCTGGATCTCGTGAACGGCTCCGAGGGCAGTTGGCGCGAGGGACTGACGATCGACTTTGAACGTGGCGCGGTCACCCTGGAACTGCCCCCGCCCTTTGCCGAGCAAGAGGCGGAGGTCATTGTCGATCACGATGGTCAGAGCACGCGGCTGACGGGTGATAAGAGCTGGGCATTCCGGCGCCAGGCCGACGCCTTCGTGTCCGATATCGCCGCGCGAGACCTGCCCTTGGCCTCCGGCGCGGATTCAGTGACCGACATCGCGCTTGCGGAGACCGTCTGGAAACAGTGGGCTAGCGGCTAGGCGCGGCATCCTTGCTTGCGCCTTCGAGCGGCAGAATGCCCGCGATGGGCCCAAGCTTGATCGTGACCTGCGCAAGTTGAGCCAGGAACTCTGCAACATCGCAGCGCGCCAGGAACCGGCACGCATAGTACTTCCGCACCAAGGTCTGGTTCGGTGCTGCTCCCGGGCCCGGCTGGAACGAGATCGTCGCCTGCGGCCCCGTCGGATCGAAATGATGGAATGCGCTTCCCGGAGCCGTCCGCGCCTCGTCCATTCCCCGCAGGATGTCGGGCCGCTCGGCGCGCAGTGCAAATCCGAAGAACGGCTGATTGCCCCAGGCAAGGCGCAGCATGCCGGTAACCTCGGCGAGACCGAACGGCACATGCCGTGAGGGGTAGTCGAAAAAGCCGTCATCGAGCGCATAAACCGTCGCCGCGGGCTGGGCCCGGCCGGCAAGGTTGCGCGTCAGGGCCTCCTGCTTCAGCGTTCGCGCCTGCATGAAGACGTAGTCGCTCCACAGCATGCCGATCGACATGATCAGGCCCGATCCGAATATGGCTGCAAAGGCGATGCTGGGACTGGTCCAACGTTCGGCCAGCCGCTTGATTGCGAGAAACCCCAGCGCCGAGGGCACGCCGAGCATCAGCAGATGGCGGCTCTCGTAGAAGTGCGTCGACGACGGCCGCAGGCCGGCGATCAGATAGGGCGACGACAATGCGAGGAACAAAACCACGGCGAGCACGAGCGGCAAGGCGATCGCGAGTCTGGACGTGGTCGGCTTCGTGTCGGCGCGCAGCAGCAGCAAGACGATGCCGACGAGCACCGCCGCCAAAATGAACAGCGCCGGGACGGTGATCGCCGCGCGCAATGCGTGGGCCAGGACGTCCCTGTAGCCGGTGATGAAGAATGCCAACCATCCCTTCACCAACTCGCCGAGCGTCGGGAAATGGGCATCATAGTGCTGAGCGTACACGCCGATCCGCTTGAACCAGATATTGAGCGTGCCCCAGTAGATCAGAGGAAGCAGGATCAATTCCGGATAACCCAGGGCACAGCGCCAGCACGCGAGCCATGTGCGGCGAACGAAACCGTCCGTCGGCTTCCCGCGCCGCCATATCGCAACGAAGAGACCAAGCATCACGAAGGCATAGAGCACGATCGTCGAGTTGAGCGCGAAGCCCAGCAGGAACACGAGCGCACAGGCCACGCGAAGCAGCACGCGCCGCAGGCCGCGCACGCTGAAGGCCAGGGTCAACAGCCATGCGCCGATGAACAGCAGTCCGAAGCTGAAGACGTAGACAGCGTTCGCCTTGCCCGCCCAGAGCTGATAGCCGGGATAGGTCCAGACGATCAGCGCGAAACCGACCGCCTCGGCGCGGTCGAGCAGGCCGAGACGCGTTGCGGTCAGGGCGAGCGATATTGCGCCGAAGATAATTCCAGCAATCGCCAGCGAGACCATCACGACAACCGGGGCGCCCGTCCAGTTCGCGAACGTGTCGTAGCTGTAAAAGATCGGATGACCGGCGCCGTTCAGCAGGAAATCGATGTTGATGAAATAGTCGGGACGCGGCTTGAGCACCAGCCAGTCGTCCATGAAGAGACCATCGTTCACGAGCATCGGCGCATGCGCAGCCAATAGCACGACGAGGAGGACGACTATCGCACGCAGCAATGGGGACATCTCGGACGGAGGAACGGCATCGCCGGCAGGATTCGCACGCCCACGTGACGTCCGCAAGGCGGGATGATGGGCTCCCTTGACCGGAAAAATGCGACCTTTTATAGACTTTCGCTCTGGCTGGGCCTGAGAGGCGTCCGGGACGATTTTCCGCAATGAACATGCTCCCGGGCCCGGCGCAAGCCGCTGCGATTGGTCTCAGTGTCGCGCTGCCGCTGCTGCTATTGTGCTACGCGCGCATCGCCGCCACCGGCGGATCCGGCCGCCGCTTCCGGCTCGGCTGCGTCAGCGTCTTGGCCCTCTACGCGATCGCCTGTCTCACGCTTCCCGGTCAACGCCATCTCGACGACGTGCTTGGCGGACTGTTCCTGCTCGCGACCGCGATGATGTTCTTCTACATCCTGTTCAGCCTGCTAGCCTGGGGCTTTACGCTGACGCTGCTCACGGCACTCGTTAAGGCCGGGCGTCCCCTCACCCTGGAGCAATGGGCCGTAGCCTACATGCAGGGCGGAGATCTCGGCACCTTCACGCACAACCGTCTGAAACTCCTGGTCGGCGCGGGGATGGTGATCACGGCACACGGCAGGCTGGCTCCGACGGCCAAGGGGGTGGCGGTCGCGCGTCTCGTCAAACTCGTTCGTCTGTCGACGGGCCTTGGGTGAGAGGCCACGATGTCCTTTGTTGTCGGATTTCTCGCCGCCCTGACCTTCGCCTTGCTGGCGCCTGCCTTGCAGCTCATGGCCCGCGCTCGCGGATGGTCGCTTGGAGCCGTGACCCTGCTCGCGATCGCCGCGATCCTCACCCATGGTCTCGGCGTGATGCTCGGAATCCTCGTCATCCCGGAATTTCAGTACTGGGACGCCGCGTCGATTTTCGGTTTTTGCGTGATGGGTTACGTGTTCGCTTTTGGCGCAGTGTACAAATCGGTTTCCCTGGAGATTCTGCTCGGCATCGTCGACAGGCCCGAGCGGAAGGCTCCGCTTTCGGAGATCGCCGAACGGCAGGTTCCAGATCTGTTCCAGGGACGAATTGGGAACCTGGTCGACGGCGGCCTTGTCGAACCGGTGGATTCACACTTCGCGGCGACGGCGGCGGGCCGGAATATGGCAGGCCGCGTCGGACAGCTGCGCCGCGCCTTCGGTATCGGCGATACCAGTCTCTATGATTTTTCCGAATAGTTGCCAGGAACACACACATCGCCGGTTTCGTGCCGATTGTGCAGGGCATATCTGCGGGCCCCTTATTGTTCGGTCGGCCCAGATGACCTAGAGTTGCGTCGGGGTTCCACCAGTAAAGAGTGGCCGGCAACGGGCGGCATAAGATGACACCTTCCAGGGCAGCAAAGCGGCTTACGATCGTCATCCCTGCACTGAACGAGCAGGAGAAGATCGCCGACACCATTGACGGCGTGTTGCCGCTCGCCCGCGAGCTGCTCGACGATTTCGAGATCTTCCTGATCGACGACGGCAGCACCGATGCCACCGGCGCGATCATGGACGAGTTCGCGGCCGGCGAGCCGCGCATCATCGTGCAACATAACGCCAAGCCGCGAGGTGTCGGTGCCGGCTTCGAATACGCCCTGTCGCGCGCAAAATTCGATGCCATCACGCTCATTCCCGGCGATCACGCCTTTCAGAACGAAGGCGTTGCCCGGATGTTCAAGGCGGCGGGCGCCGCCGACCTCGTCATCACCTATCGCGACAACCAGTCGGACCGCTCCGTCAACCGCTCGCTGCAGTCGCATTCGCTGCGGTTCATCCTGAATTGCCTGTTCGGCTTCTGGCTGTCCGACTATCACAGCATGATCGTCTACCCCGTGAAATGGCTGCGCCAAATCGCGGTCAAGGCCGACGGCTACGGCTATCAGATCTGCGCGTTGATCTCGCTGCTCCAGCTCGGCCTCACCTACGTCCAGGTGCCCGTGAGCCTGAACGCGGAGCTGAAGGGGTCGTCCCGTGCGCTGCGGCTGCGCACCTATTTCGAGCTCGGCGGCACCATCGTCTCGCTGCTGCGCCGCGTTCCCATCCGGAACGTCGATCTCAGCCAGATTCCCGACGACGCGGAGCGGGCCCCGGCCCGCTAGGCGCCGCCTGGCCTGCCAACCCCGGACATCAAGCGGATGGGCACACGCGTGGTGAGATGGGCTCACGCGTGACGATTCGCCCGCGGGACGGCCCGTCCCTATCCTGCCAGCATCTGACTTAAGTGATTGATTTTACTGGCAGGAGTGGCAGGGCTCGAACCTGCGACCCCCGGTTTTGGAGACCGGTGCTCTACCAATTGAGCTACACTCCTACAGACCTCGGGTCGCCCCAAGATCAGGGCCGCTTTCAAGCACAGGCGACGGCCGGTTTGCAAGGGTGAACCGCGCCCGCTTCGCTTGTTTGTACCGGGGTTTCTGGGCCACAGTCCGTTGCCGATAATCAAAAACAAACTGGGAGTGCCCATGACCGCCACAGCGACCGCTCCAGCCGCCTCACAGGCCACGATCGCAGCCTCCACCCCGCCCTTGCCCGAGGCAAGGCCGGAGACGCTCGGGCTGTCGCGGCTGCGCCTGCAGGCCATGTCGGACGCCTTCGAGCGCGAGATCGACAAGGGAACCGTCCCCGGGGTCACTGTGCTGGTGGCGAGGGGTGGCCAGATCGGCTGGTTCGAGGCACTCGGCCGGCAGAGCCCGGCGGCCGCCACGCCAATGGCGCGGGATTCGATCTTCCGGATCTTCTCGATGACCAAGCCGATCGTCTCGGTCGCCATCATGGCGCTGGTCGAGGACGGCCACCTGCTGCTCAGCGACGCCGTCGCAAAGTTCATCCCGGAATTTGCCAGCCAGCAGGTCGGCATCGTCAAGGACGGCAAGCTGGAGCTGGTGCTGCCGGCGCGGCCGATGACCGTGCAGGACCTGCTCCGCCACACCTCGGGCCTCACCTACGAGCACCAGGGCGACGGCCCCGTGCACAAGCTCTATCAGGAGTCCCGCGTCCGCAGCCGCAAGATCACCAACGCCGAGCACGCCACCCTGGTGGCGAGCTTCCCGCTGGTCTGCCAGCCCGGCGCGGAATTCAACTACAGCCGCTCCACCGACATCCTCGGCCGCATCATCGAGGTCGTCAGCGGCAAGTCGCTCGGCTCGTTCCTCACCGAACGCGTGCTCGCCCCGCTGCAGATGGCCGAGACCGGCTTCTCGACCTCCGAGGCCAATGCGGGCAGGCTCGCCGAGCCGTTCGCGGCCGATCCCTGGACCGGCGACAAGGTCGCCCTCTTCAATATGCTCGAGCAGCCGGTGATGGAGTCCGGCGGCGGCGGTCTGGTCTCGACCACGATGGACTATGCCCGCTTCTGCCTGATGCTGCGCAACGGCGGCACGCTGGACGGCAACAGGATCATCGGCCGCAAGACGCTGGAGCTGATGGCGTCCGATCATCTCGGGCCGCAGGTTCAGACCAACGGCACCCTGCTCTCGCCCGGCCACGGTTTCGGCCTCGGCTTCGCCGTGCGCCGTGAGGCCGGCATCGCGCCGTTCCCTGGCAGCGTCGGCACCTATTTCTGGAGCGGCATTGCGGGCACGTTCTTCTGGATCGATCCGAAGGAGGACCTGTTCGCGGTGTTCATGAGCCAGGGCCCGGGACAGCGCGATTTTACGCGCACGCTGGTGCGGGATCTTGTTTACGCGGCGGTGGAGTGAGACGGCGTCGCTTGAGTTGAATGATCTAGCGCCAAGCTCGGGTGCAACCTGTCCCGCTTGCGGGGGAGGTCGGCACGAAGTGCCGGGTGGGGGCTCTCTTCTCTTGGGGGTCCTCGATTGTGGCGAGACCCCCTCCCCAACCCTCCCCCGCAAGCGGGAGAGGGAGCGCACCGTCACTCGCGGCCGCACCGTGGCCTACAACGCTTCTCAACTGATCGTCGCGCCGCCGTCGATTACCATGGTCTGGCCGGTCATGAAGTCGCCGGCCTTGGACCCCAGGAACACCGCGGCGCCGGCGATCTCGTCGGGGATGCCGATGCGCAGCAGCGGCGAGCGCGCGGTCGAGGCCTTCAGGTTCTCCGGATTGTCCCACAGCGCCTTGGCGAAGTCGGTCTTGATCAGGCCGGGCGCGATGCAGTTCACGCGGATGTTGTCCTTGCCGTATTCGCAGGCGAGGTTGCGCGCGAGCTGCATGTCGGCGGCCTTGGAGATGGCGTAGGCGCCGAGGATGGTCGAGCCCTTCAATCCGCCGATCGAGGAGACGATGATGATGGAGCCGTCCTTGCGCTCGATCATCTGCGGCACCACCATCGAAATCAGCCAGTTGTTGGCGACGATGTTGTTGTCCAGGATCTTCCTGAACTGATCATCGGAGATGCCGGCGAGCGGGCCGTAATACGGGTTCGAGGCGGCGTTGCACACCAGCACGTCGATCTTGCCGAAGGCGCGATTGCTCTCATCGACAAGGTTTTGCAGATTCTCTTTCGATGAGATGTTGGCGGCGACCGCGACCGCGGTGCCCTTGCCGAACTTGTCGTTGATGCCCTTGGCCACCTGCTCGCAGACGTCGGCCTTGCGCGATGAGATCACGACCTTGGCGCCGTGCTCGGCCATGCGCTCGGCGATCGCAAGCCCGATGCCGCGCGTCGAGCCGGTGATGACGGCGACTTTCCCCTTCATGTCGAACAAGGTCATGTTTCTCTCCCAGATTGATTTTTGATATTCAACGTCATCCCGGGGCGATGCGAAGCATCGAACCCGGGATCTCGAGATTCCCCGGTGCGCAATTGCGCACCTGTGGTCTGGTCCTTCGGACCATCCGGGAATGACAGTTCACTCACGCCAGCTTCTTGACTTCCGGTCCCGCCGGCTGATGCATCGCCGCGTGCGCAGCATCCGCGATCCACGGTTGCTGGTTCACCATCGGCAGCCGCCAGACCTTGCGCTCGGGAGTTGCGAAATAATCCAACCGCGTCACCGAGCAATTGTCGATGTCGAATGACAATCCCCGCACCGGCTGGCCGTCGAGCGCGAGCCCCAGCGCCGCCTTGATGGTGCCGCCATGTGCGACCGCGATGATGTCCTGGCCGCCCGCCTCGGCGTTGATCCGCTCGATGGTGCGGCGCGTGCGGTTGTAGAGATCCATGAAGCTCTCGCCGCCGGGCGCGGGCTCGTTGATGTCGGCGAACCAGCTCGTGCCGACGGGGCGGCTGGCGATGAACTGGGCGCGGTTCATGCCCTGCCAGCGGCCGAGATTTTGTTCGGCGAGGTCCGCTTCCCATTTCATCGATTCAGGCCTTGGGAAACCAGCCGCCCAGATCGCTTCCGCGGTCTGGTGCGTGCGCATCAGATTGCTCGAATACCAGACCGCCGTGCGTGGCAGCACCTTGGCAACAGCGTTGAACACATAGGTATCGCTGGTGTCGCAGGCGATGTCGCTCTGCCCGTAGATGTTGCCGCCGTCATTGCGCACCGGCGCGTGACGGACCCACCACCACCGTGTCATGACCACATTGGGCTTGTCTGCGCCTGCCATCGAAACCCTTCCATCCCGTTTGATGTCGCTGTACGTCAGGTGTGAACGTGTCTCAAGACACTTTACCGTTTGAAATCTTGTTTGAAATTCCGTCGCGCGGCAAGCGTCGCGCGGGGCACCACAGGGAGAAACGCATGGGCCGCCTGCAAGGCAAATCCGTCATCATCACCGGCGCCGGCAGCGGCATCGGTCGCGCCGCCGCGCTGCTGTTCACCCGGGAAGGCGCCAAGCTGATCGCGGTCGATCGCACCGAGGCGGTGAAGGAGACCGTCGACGAGGTGAAGAAGGCCGGCGGCGTCGCGGAAGCCATGATCGCCGACGCGGGCTCCGAGACGGACATCATCGCCGTGATCGACAAGGCGGTGAATACGCATGGCCGGCTCGACGTGATCTGGGCCAATGCCGGCGTCTCCGGCGGCCTCGTTCCGCTCGGCGAGCAGACCGTAGAGCATTGGCAGGAGGTGTTGCGCGTCAATCTGATCGGCCCCTTCCTGGCGGTGAAGCATGCGATGCCGCACATGGTGAAGCAGCAGTCCGGCGCCATCGTGCTGACCGCGTCCGTCGCGGGCCTCAAGGCCGGCGCCAGCGGGCATCCCTATGCCGCGAGCAAGGCCGGCGTGATCAGCCTGGTGCAGACCACGGCGTATTCGCTCACCGGCACCGGCGTGCGCATCAACGCGGTGTGCCCGGGCTTGATCGAGACCGGCATGACAAAACCGATCTTTGACCGCGCCAAGGAGCGCGGCACCCAGGACAAGATTGGCCAGCTCAATCCGCTGAAGCGCCCCGGCCAGCCGCACGAGCTCGCGGCGATGGGCCTGTTCCTGGCCAGCGACGAAGCCTCGTATGTCAACGGCCAGGCGTTCCCGGTCGACGGCGGCCTCACCGCCTCGATGCCGTATACGGGCAAGCCGGTTTAACCCTCGCGTGTCCCGGACGCGCTGCAGCGTTCTTACGCTGCTGCGCAGAGCCGGGACCCAGGAAGCCGCAGCACGTGCTGATACATGGGCCCCGGCTCTGCAGCGCACCGCCGAAGAGGCGCTGCGCAGCGTCCGGGGCACGAGAGCTTGGTTCAACGATAGACATAGTTCGTCATCCTCGCGGCTCATCTCGCCCGAGCTTTGCTTCATCGCTTCACCCTCATAATTGAAAGAGGGCGCAGGGAAGACCGGGAGCCCGCTGGCACCCGAGGTCCACTGTGCGAATTCTGCGTAACAAGAAGCTGCACAGCGGCATACAGGTGTAGCCAGGACATCCCGGCCTTCCCTGCGCAGTGGTTTTACGGCTTATGTCGTGCTCT
>NZ_JAVAYO010000208.1:0-235 GCF_054863005.1 Bradyrhizobium sp. 25ACV | reverse complement strand
TCATTTCCCCGACGAAATCAGTCAAGTATCAGACGTTCCGAATATCCCTCAAAAGGAAAACATTGTGAAGAAAGAGTTAGATACAGCGCTCCTTTTAATTGAGCAGTTAACCACAACGTTCGATCCAGCCGCATATCAGGATGAATATAGAGAGCAGCTGATGAATGTAATTGGAGACAAAATCTCTGGAGAGCATACGGTGCAGCCAGAAACGACGGGCAAAAAAGATGCTTCA
>NZ_JAVAYO010000207.1:0-235 GCF_054863005.1 Bradyrhizobium sp. 25ACV | reverse complement strand
CGGATGTGGCCATGGCCAAAACCGCCGCCCCCGCGAGGAGTTGTTGTCTTGCTCTGGTCACTATTCTCTCTCCTGGGGTGCCGAAATGGCAACGGGTCCTGTCGGCCCGAACCGCACGCTCAGCCGCTCGGCACCGCGCGCGAGCCGCACTTCGTCGCGCGCGATCGAACGAATTCTCCAGCCGCCGAACCTCGCGCCCGTCCTCACCTGCAGAATGCGGAGGCCGGGGGCCTGA
>NZ_JAVAYO010000206.1:0-235 GCF_054863005.1 Bradyrhizobium sp. 25ACV | reverse complement strand
ATGTACGAATACCTGCGCGTGATCCCGCCGGCCCAGCCGGGCACGTGCACCCACGCGGGGCAATGAAGGTCAACTCGACGTGTGTGGCCCCGGCTCCGCGAGGTGCCGCGGGAACGCCTTCACCGTGAACACGTGCCGCGCCGCCGACACGGGATCCGACGGCAATCGGCAGAAATACCGCATCGAGGTCCGGAGCGAGCCGAACGTACGCTCGAGATCCGCCCAGTGCGCCCCG
>NZ_JAVAYO010000205.1:0-235 GCF_054863005.1 Bradyrhizobium sp. 25ACV | reverse complement strand
ACTAACGATCATAATCGCAGGGTGTAGTAAAGAAGAGAAGAAAGAAAATGAGACATCAGCTAAAGCAAAAGATTCGTATACGATAAAACATGCAATGGGCGAAACGACAGTGAATGGTACGCCAAAAAGAGTTGTTGTTTTAACAAATGAGGGGGCTGAGGCACTTTTATCTGTTGGAGTAACGCCGGTTGGAACGACGAAACCACGAGCTGGTGATGAATGGTATCCTCATTTA
>NZ_JAVAYO010000204.1:0-236 GCF_054863005.1 Bradyrhizobium sp. 25ACV | reverse complement strand
AATCTTTTTTCTATGGCTTTTTTAAAGACTATAGGATTATTGATATTCTTCAACTTCTGCATTGGATCCTTGATATGGCTGGCGGAGAGAAAAAATAATCCTGCTTTTTCAGATAAGATAAATGGCATCGTCGATGGATTCTGGTGGTCGTGGGTGACGATGACGACAGTAGGTTACGGCGACAAATCGCCACAGAGCAAAAACGGCAAGATATTAGCTACAATCTGGATGTTAGT
>NZ_JAVAYO010000203.1:0-236 GCF_054863005.1 Bradyrhizobium sp. 25ACV | reverse complement strand
ACGCCGTCATACACTTTGCCCTTCACTTCCGCTCTGACTGCATATACGCCTGTTGGCGGAATAATGTATTCAGCAGATAAACCGACATTGGCAGTTGGAAAGCCAATCGTCCGTCCTCGTTTGTCTCCATGAATGACAATACCGCGCAGCTGATAAGGTTTCCCTAGAAGCTCACTCACATATTCAACGTCCCCATTTTTCAATGCGGAACGTATGAGGGTGGAGCTGACTTTCCG
>NZ_JAVAYO010000020.1:0-137694 GCF_054863005.1 Bradyrhizobium sp. 25ACV | reverse complement strand
CTGCATCATCCAATTCGCGGGGCGAGGGAGGCCAGAAGGAATGGTCGGCTCCCGGGAGATCACGGCATAAGCCGTCCAGCCACTGCGCAGGGAAGGCCGAGTGATCGGCACCACCTGTATGCTGCTGTGCGGTTCTTCCTGCGTGTGCTTTTCGCGCAGCGGACCGCGGGTGCGCGCCAGCACCCGGCCTTCCCTGCGCCCTCTTGGATGAGAGGGTAGCGAGACGAAGCAAAGCTCGGGCGAATTCCGCCGCGAGAATGCGAAGGCATGTCCGTCACCACATACTTCATCGCCCGGCTTGAGGCGAATTCGTCAGGTCGAGACCCCGAACAGTCTGCGAACGGCCGGCAGCCACTCGCCGGTCATCGTGAACTCGAGCCCAAGGCGCGCGCCGCAGGCGATCGCCAACATCGTGACGGGGGCCGAAACCGCGAGCGTCGACAGCGCGCTCAGGCCCTGACCGATGGTGCAGCCCATCGACATGATGCCGCCGATGCCCATCAGCAGCGCGCCGATCATGTGACGCTTCAACTCGCGAGCGTCGTCGCACGCTTCCCAGCGGAAGCCGCGCGCGAGCATCGCGGCGGCAAACGAGCCTGCGACGACGCCGGCAACCGAGCCGATGCCGAAATTGAGCCGCGCGCCGGAGAAGGTGGCGACGTAAAGGATGGCATCACCAAGCGGCGCCACGAAGCTGAGCGAGGAGACCCGCGCGGGATCGAACTCGTCGTCGGCAAGCCATCCGGTGGCAAACCAGCCGAACGCGATTGCTGCACCGACGGCAAGACCGGAGGCGAGCAGCCGCGGCGACCGGATCAACCTGCCATCCGCAAGGGCCCAGAAGGCGAGCGCGGCGGAAATCGCCACGACGAGGATCGCGCGCATCGCGCTGCCCGCGCCGAGCAGCGACGTCAAGGTCTGGGTGCTTCCCTCGGGTAGCCGCAACGACAACGGCTCGATCAGCATCAGCCGCAACATGCCGGTGATGCCGCGCATGGTCGCGAGCGCCGACAGGCCGAGCACGAGAAAGACCACGATGGCCCGTAGATCGCCACCGCCGACGCGCACCAGCGTGCCGAAACCACACGTGCCGACCAGCGCCATGCCGACGCCGAACATCAGACCGCCGATGATCGCACCGCCAAGACCGATCGACGCCGTGAGGTAGATTGACCGCGACAGATCGACAATGCCGAACGCGGCGAGCGCCTGGGTTGCGAGCAGGGCGACTGCCGCGGCCAGCGCGAAGGATTTCAGCCGACGAAAATCCGATCCGTAGAATGCGTCCTCGAGCATCGCCAGCGTACAGAAACGACCCGCGCGGCCGGCAACGCCGAGCACGGCTCCGGCGGCAAGCCCGGATGCAAATGCTATGGTCGAAGGGCTCAGCATTCCTCCCGCTTCGTTTTTGGTTCTGCCTTGCGGGTAGTCTGCGCCGGTGGGGCGCGAAAATCCAGCGTGGAGAACTACCGGCGGCGCCGGCGTACCGGCTCGCAGAACACGTCGTAAACGGCGGTGAGAATCTTGCGGACGTCTTCGCTGGCGAGACTGTAGTAGATCGTCTTGCCGTCGCGGCGGGTCGTCACCAATCGATCGAGCCGCAACCGCGCGAGCTGCTGGGAGACGGTCGATTGGCGCTCGCCCAGGAACTGCTCGAGCTCGGTCACGGACTTCTCGCCCTCGGCGAGGATGCAGAGCAGCAGCAATCGAGACTCGTGGGACAGCGCCTTGAGCATGTCGCTGGCCTCGCGCGCCTTCTCGATCATCTGCTCGAGTTCGGCGGAGCCCTCGATATCCTTCAGCTTTGGCAACGGCATCGCGTCAAGTTCCTCTCAGAAAATCCGCAAGATGGTCACGACCTCCCGGGTTCCGATCCCGTGTTCGACAGGATTCGGTCCAACAGGCCGAAGAAGAAGGCATCGCCGGGATAGCCGCGAATGCGCCCGATCTCGCGGCCCTCTTGTACCACGACGAAGGTCGGCGTGAAGGGACCCGGATCGATTCCGGCGAGATCGGCGGGAAGGGGGCTGTTCAGGTCGATCCGGCGCAGCGGTGCGGCCCGGCCTTCGTCGGTCTTGCCGTAGATCGGGGCGATCTCGGCGTTGAAGCGCGCGCACCAGACGCAGCCGGCGCGCTCGAACATGATGAGCTCGGCGGCGCGCGATGCCGGCGCGGGCAGCGCGAGCCCGACGGCGAGGGCGAGCAAAACGACGATTCTGTTCATGCTGCGTAACCGGCCTTTGCGACCTGCTTGGCGGACTTGCTTGCAAATGTCCCTGGCGCTTATATCATTAAATTCGTATATGTGCTAGGGATGGGGCGAAAATGACCTTGGACGTCACGCTTGGTGCGGCCTTCGTCGCGGGCCTGTTGTCGTTCCTGTCGCCCTGCATCCTGCCCCTGGTGCCGCCTTTCCTGTGCTACATGGCCGGCGTCTCGGTCACGGATCTATCTGGCGACCGGCCGGATCTGCGGCCGCGCATCCTGATCTCCGCGCTGGCCTTCGTGGCGGGCTTTTCGCTGGTGTTCGTCGCGCTCGGCTCGACCGCCTCGATCGCGGGACGCTTCATCTCCGCGCATCTGTCGACGCTCGGCATCGTCGCCGGCGGGCTGATCATCGTCATGGGCTTGCATTTTCTGGGGCTGCTCAGGATTCCGCTGCTCTATCGCAGCGCGACCGTGCAGGTCGACAACCGCCCGGCCGGCGTGGCGGGGGCATTCGTCATGGGCCTGGCCTTTGCGTTTGGCTGGACGCCCTGTGCCGGCCCCATCCTCGCCGCCGTGCTGCTGATGGCGGGCTCGGAGGACACGACCGGGCGGGGCGCATTGCTGCTGCTCGCCTATTCGGTCGGGACCGGCATTCCCTTCCTGATCGCGGCGGCCTTCACCGGCCGCTTCATTGCCGCGCTCGGTCGTGTGCGCCGGCATCTCGGCCTGATCGAGAAGACGATGGGCGTCTTCCTGGTCGCGACGGGTCTGATGTTCCTGACCGGATTGATGCCCGCGGTCTCGGAATGGCTGCTCGAGCATTTTCCAGGACTGACCAGCATCGGCTGAGGCTAGCCGTAACGGAAGTCGAGCAACTGGGCAAAGGATTGCAGCTCGATGAGGTAACGATGCACGAGGGGGCCGTCGCCCGCCATCGCGGCATGAGCGATCTCATGGCTGCTAGCGATTGCGCCGTCGATCAGGCGGCGGAATTCACCTTGGGCAGCGATCTCGCTGTTTGCCCATTCGTTACAGCGTTGAAGCCGATCGCGGAACGCGCTTGCAGTGGCAACGGTCTCCTCGGCGTTTGCGGGCGCCGGCCGTTCGCCGTACCTGATGGCCGCGACGCGCAGCGTTTCCATGGCGGGTGCGATCTCGAAGATGCAATCGCCGAGATCGTAGAGGCCTGCGTGACGCCTGAGCGCGTGAAAAGCCTGCCGAAGCGCGAGCAACTCGCGGCCGGCGGCGACAGTGTCTCCGCGGTCCAGCGCGCCCGTGGCTGTCGTGAGCCGATCGCGACCTCCGTCGAGAAATCGCGACAATTCGGCCGGCGCGTAAGCGGGCAGGGGACCGGATGTGCTCGGCGCAAGCCGCTTCCACCGGACGACCGCCTCGTCGGTCTCGATCTGCGCCAGCGCGACGTTTCCGGTGCGCGCATAGCTCGCGGCGGTGCGCAGATTGGCCATGATCGGCGCCATCGCCGATGCGAAATCCGCAGGTCGATCGGCTTCCGCGCCGAGCGTGAGCGCGGTCGAGGCCAGCCACGCCAGCAGCACGATGGTGCAGCGCAAGATCGGATCTCCTTGTCACATTCGTGTATTCGAATATCATAATGAAAATGAGCAACGCGCAAGATCTTCCGATGCACGAAACCCCGACGTCGGTTCGCAGGCCGACGCGACGCGGCCTCTTGGCATTCGCGGCTGGCGCGGCCTTGGCCGGCAGCGGCGCGGCGGCGGCCGAGCCCGCCGTCGGAGAAGACGGGCTCTATCACGAGCCCTGGTTTCTGCAGAGCTTCCTCGATCTGCGCGAGGACCTCGAGGGCGCTGCGGCCGGCGGCAAGCGCCTTGCCATCATGTGGGAGCTGCGCGGCTGCCCCTATTGCCGCGAGACGCATCTGGTGAACTTCGCCGATGCCGGCATCGCCAGCTATATCCGCGACAATTTCGAGGTGTTGCAGCTCAACCTCGTCGGCTCGCGCAAGGTGACGGACTTCGACCGCCAGGAATTGACGGAGAAAGAGCTCGCCCAGAAATACGGGATCAGGTTCACGCCGACCTTTCAGTTCTTTCCGCCATCCGCCGATGGCCTCGAAGCAAAGGACGCGATGGCGCGCGAGGTGGCGCGGGCACCCGGCTATCTCAAGCCGCCGCACTTCCTGGCGATGTTTCGCTTCGTGCGGGAGCGCGCTTACGAGCGCGGCTCGTTCCGGGATTTTCTGGCCGCGAACGGCTGATGCGGAATGCCTCTCGAATTCCGCTTGACGCCGCCGTTTATATGAACATATCATAATAATTGAATTTGATGGACTGAGTCCGTCGTGACCAAGAGCGGGCGTCACCCCGCGATAAGGGTAGGGAACATGCGGCGCTTGCTTGCGGCTGCGTTTGTACTTTGTCTGTCGGCCGGGGGCGGTCTTGCCCAAGAGCCGAGCAAGGAGCCGATCAGGCTCGAAATCGTCAACGAGTCCTTGCCGAAATCCCTGACCGGCGCGCCCGGCAATGCCGCCGCCGGCAAGAAGGTGTTTCTGACGCGCACGCTCGGAAATTGCCTGGCCTGCCATCAGGTCACAAGTCTGAAGTCCGAGGATTTCCACGGCGAGTTCGGTCCATCCCTGGATGGTGTCGCCGGCCGCTACACCGAGGAGCAATTGCGCCTCATCATCGCCGACCCCAAGCGCATCTTCAGCGACACCGTCATGCCGGCGTTCTTCAGGAATGACGGCCTCAGCCGGGTGCGCCCGGAATTCGTTGGCAAGTCCATTTTGACGGCCGCGCAGGTCGAGGACGTCATCGCTTTTCTCAAGACGCTGAACTGACGGCGAGGAGGATCAGGAATGAAAGCCATCAATCGACGGCAGGCATTTGCGCTCGGGGGCGGCTTCGTCATGCTGACGCTGATGCCCATGGCAGCCGATGCCGAAGTGACGGGAGATGCGGCGAAATGGATCGAGACGTTCACCGGCGGCAAGCAGCCTGCCAAGGGCAAGATCGCGCTCGACCTGCCGGAGATCGCGGAGAACGGCAACACCGTGCCGCTCTCGATCAACATCGAGAGCCCGATGACGGCGGACGCTTATGTGAAAGACGTTCTGATCATCGCGGACGGCAACCCCAATGCGGGCGTGGCGACGCTGACGTTCACGCCGCTGTCGGGCAAGGCGGAAGCCTCGATCCGGATCCGGCTCGCCGCCACGCAGAACGTGGTTGCGGTCGCGAAGATGAGTGACGGTTCGCTGTTCATGGAGCAGAAGACCGTCAAGGTCACCATCGGCGGCTGCGGCGGCTAGGGGCGTCAGGAGAGGAACAATGGCAGACAAACCGCGCATCAAGCTTCCCAAGGAAGCGGCCAAGGGCGAGGTCATCCAGATCAAGACCCTGGTCTCGCATGTCATGGAATCCGGCCAGCGCAAGGACGCGCAGGGCAAGGCCATTCCGCGCAAGATCATCAACAAGTTCGCCTGCGAGTTCAACGGCAAGCCGGTGTTCTCCTGCGCGCTCGAACCGGCGATCTCGGCCAATCCCTACGTCCAGTTCGACGCCAGGGTCGACGAAGCCGGCACGTTCAAGTTCTCCTGGACGGACGATGACGGCACGGTGATCACGGCCGAAGAGAAGATCGCGCTCAAGGCATGATGCGCATCGCGCATTGAAGGAGGCACGCAATGGCGCGACGATTTGTTGGGTTGGCCGCTCTGGTCGTGGCCGCCGCGTCGGTTGCGACGCTCGCGATCGCTGAGGACGCCGAGCGCAAGGGCATCGCGGCGCCGCCCGGCCACGTCTTCAAGACCATCATCTCCGGCTACGAGTTTCGCAGCAAGGAGACCCGCGCGTTGCAGGACGATGATCTCGAAAATCCGGGCTTCCTCGCCGTGGAGCGCGCGGCGGATGTCTGGAAGAAGGTCGAGGGCGGTGAAGGCAAGTCCTGCATGAACTGCCACGGCGAGGCCGAGACCAGCATGAAGGGCGTCGGCGCCGCCATGCCGAAATGGGACGACAAGCTGAAGAAGCCGGTCAATCTCGAGCAGCGCATCAACATCTGCCGCAATGAAAACATGAAGGCGGAGCCCTGGAAGTTCAAATCCCGTGAGCTGACCGACATGACAGCGTTCGTGCGCTACCAGTCTCACGGCATGAAGGTCGCGGTGAAGACCGACGGCCCGATGTCGCCCTGGTTCGAGCGCGGCAAGCAGATCTATTACACGCGCTACGGCCAGCTCGATCTCGCTTGCGAGTCCTGCCACGAGCGCAACAACGGCAAGTTCATGCGCGCGGACTTCCTGAGCCAGGGCCAGACAAACGGCTTTCCGACCTATCGGCTGCGCGACCAGCGCCTGGTGCCGCTGCATGAGCGGTTCGAAGGCTGCATGTTCGACGTGCGTGCCGAGCCGTTCAAGCCGCTCTCGGACGAGTTCCTCGCGCTCGAACTCTATGTGGCCTGGCGCGGCATCGGCCTTCCGGTCGAGACACCGTCGGTGCGCAACTGAAACGTTGAGCTTGCAGGAGTATTGCGCATGATCTCTCGCCGCGAGTTCATTCAGGTTGCCGCGGCAACGGCGGGACTCTCGACCGGTGCGGGCTCCAGCCTGACCCGTGCGTTCGCCCAGCAGCGCTTGACCGAGAGGGAATTGCTGGCCTTCGAGCCGCTCGGAAACGTCACGCTTGTGCACGTGACCGATATCCACGGCCAGCTGATGCCGCTCTATTTCCGCGAGCCCTCGACCAATCTCGGCGTGGGCGAGGCCAAGGGCCTTCCGCCGCACGTCACCGGCAAGGAATTTCTCGCCCGCTTTGGCATCGCGCCGGGTTCATCTGCGGCCTACGCGCTGACCTCGGAGGATTTCGAGGCGCTGGCCAAGAGCTATGGCCGGATCGGCGGCCTCGATCGCGCCGCGACCGTGATCAAGGCGATCCGTGCCGAGCGCGGCGACAAGGTCGCGCTGCTCGACGGCGGCGACACCTGGCAGGGCTCGTGGTCCTCGCTGAAGACGCGCGGCCAGGACATGATCGACTGCATGACGCTGCTCAAGCCCGACGCCATGACCGGCCATTGGGAGTTCACCTACGGCTCCGAGCGGGTCAAGCAGGCCATCGAAGGCCTCGGCTTCCCGTTCCTCGGTCTCAACATCCGCGACACCGAGTGGAACGAGGCGGCGTTCGAAGCCTCGACCATGATCGAGCGCGGTGGCGTCAAGATCGCGTTGCTCGGCCAGGCCTTCCCTTATACGCCGGTCGCCAATCCGCGCTGGATGATTCCGAACTGGTCGTTCGGCGTGCGCGAGGAGGACGTCCAGGCGCAGGTCGACAAGGCCCGCAAGGGCGGCGCGCAGCTCGTCGTGCTGCTCTCGCACAACGGCTTCGACGTCGACCGCAAGCTCGCAAGCCGCGTCAAGGGCATCGACGTCATCCTGACCGGGCATACCCACGATGCGCTGCCCGAGGCGGTGAAGGTCGGCAAGACTCTCCTGATTGCGTCGGGCTCGTCCGGCAAGTTCGTCTCGCGGCTCGATCTCGACGTCTGCGACGGCGAGGTCAAGGCTTTCAGGTACAAGCTCATTCCGCTGTTCTCCGATGTGATCACGGCGGACGCCGAGATGGCCGCGAAGATCGCCGAGGTCCGCAAACCCTTCGCCTCCGATCTGGCCAAGGTACTCGGCAAGACCGACTCGCTGCTCTACCGGCGCGGCAATTTCAACGGCACGTTCGACGATCTGATCTGCCAGGCGCTGCTGCAGGAGCGCGATGCCGAGATCGCGCTGTCGCCGGGCTTCCGCTGGGGCACCAGCGTGCTGCCGGGGCAGGACATCACCTTCGAGGATGTCACCAACGCTACCGCGATCACCTATCCCGCGGTCTACCGCATGGGCATGACCGGCGCGCGGCTGAAGGAGATCATTGAGGACGTCGCCGACAATCTCTTCAACGTCGACCCCTATTATCAGCAGGGCGGCGACATGGTGCGGATCGGCGGATTGTCCTACGCGATCGACGTCGCCAAGCCGCAGGGCCAGCGCATCTCGGACATGCAGATGGTCGAGACCGGCGCGCCGATCGATCCGGCCAGGGAATATCAGGTCGCGGGCTGGGCCAGCGTCAACGAAGGCACCGAGGGGCCGCCGATCTGGGACGTCGTCGCAAACTATCTGACGCGGCAGAAGACCGTTCGGCTCGAGCCCAACCGGGCCGTCAAAGTTACCGGAGCGTAAGAAGCGATGTCGAAGATGGACAGTCAATCCCGTCGCAGCTTCCTGGCCGCCGGCGCCGGCGTCGCAGCCTCGATGCTGGCAAGGCCGGCGGCCGCAGGCGGAAATCCCGCCAACCAGCCGCCCAATGTGCCGGAATGGACCAAGTCGCTCGGCGAGGGCGTCGCGGTGCGCCCGTATGGTAAGCCGTCGAAATTCGAGAAGGACGTCGTCCGGCGCGACGTCGAATGGCTGACCGCCTCGCGCGAATCCTCGGTGAGTTTCACGCCGCTGCATGAGCTCGAAGGCATCATCACCCCGAACGGCCTCTGTTTCGAGCGGCATCACGGCGGCATCGCCGAGATCGATCCGGCCGATCATCGCCTGATGATCCACGGGCTGGTCGAGCGTCCGCTCATTCTCACCCTGGAGGAGTTGAAGCGCTATCCGCGCGTCAACCGCATCCACTTCATGGAATGCGCGGCGAATTCGGGCATGGAATGGCGCGGCGCCCAGCTCAACGGCTGCCAGTTCACCCACGGCATGATCCACTGCGTGCAGTACACCGGCGTCTCGCTGCGCACCCTGCTGGAGGAAGCCGGCGTCAAGGCGAGCGGCAAGTGGCTGCTGGTCGAAGGCGCCGACGCGGCCGCGATGGACCGCAGCCTGCCGATCGAGAAAGCGCTCGACGACTGCATCATCGCCTACAAGATGAACGGCGAGGCGCTCTATCCCGAGCAGGGCTATCCGATGCGGCTCGTGGTGCCGGGCTGGCAGGGCAATCTCTGGGTCAAGTGGCTGCGCCGCATCAAGGTCGGCGACCAGCCCTGGCACACCCGCGAGGAGACGTCGAAATACACGGACCTCATGCCGAACGGCAAGGCGCGCCGCTTCACCTGGTCAATGGACGCCAAGTCCGTGATCACGAGCCCGAGCCCGCAAGCGCCGATCAAGCACGGCAAAGGCTTTACCATCGTCTCGGGTCTGGCCTGGAGCGGCAACGGCAAGGTCAAGCGCGTGGACGTGTCGCTCGACGGCGGCCGAAATTGGTGGCCGGCGCGGCTCGACGGGCCCGTTCTCGACAAAGCGCTGACGCGTTTTTACTACGAATTCGACTGGAACGGCGAGCCGCTGCTGCTGCAATCGCGCGTGCAGGATGAGACCGGATACGTGCAGCCGAGCAAGGCGGAGCTGCGCAAGATCCGCGGCGTCAACTCCATCTATCACAACAATGGCATCCAGACCTGGCATGTGCAGGCCAATGGTGAGGTCGAGAATGTCGAAGTCGCTTAAGCTCACTGCCGCCGCGCTGCTCGCATGCGCGCTGAGCGCGCCGGCGCTCGCCCAGCAGAAGGCGGACGCCAAGAGCGGTCCACGCTATCACATCGGCCGCGCGCCGACCGCGGACGAGATCCGCGGCTGGGATATCGACGTGCGCCCGGACGGCCAGGGCCTGCCGGAAGGCAAAGGGACAGTCGCGCAGGGCGAAAAGCTGTTCATGGACAATTGCTCGTCCTGCCACGGCGAGTTCGGCGAGGGCAACGGCCGCTGGCCGGTGCTGGCCGGCGGCAAGGGTTCACTGACGTCAGACAACCCGGTCAAGACGGTGGGCTCGTACTGGCCCTACGCGTCCACCGTGTTCGACTACGTCCGTCACGCCATGCCTTACGGCAATACGGGATCCCTGTCCGTCGATGAATATTACGCGCTGGTCGCTTACGTCCTCTATCTGAACGACGTCGTCACCGATCAAAACTTCGAGCTGAACAAGAAGACCCTTGCGACGATCAAGATGCCGAACGAGCAGGGGTTCGTGATGGACGACCGCGCCACCAGCGAGAAGTCGTTCTGGCAGAAAGACCCCTGCATGAAGAACTGCATCGCCCCGGTGAAGATTATCGGGCGCGCTGCCGCCATCGACGTCACGCCCGAGGACGGCAAGGAGAAGAAGTCGCGGGGCGTGGAGTGAGACACGGCCGGGCGAGCCGGCGCGCGCTGCTGCATGCGGCTCTCGCTGTTGGCTCGCCCATCGCAATCCGTCCGGCCGCGGCCCAGGCGGCCGAACCTCACAGGCTCGCGCTGCAGATCAGCGACGACGACCCGGTCAAGATGCGCGCCGTCCTCGATGTCGCCGCTAACGTCTCGCGGCATTATTCCGGACAGGGCGAGGACGTCGAAATCGCAGTGGTTGCCTTCAACGGCGGCCTCGACATGCTGCTCGCGGACCGCTCGCCGGTGAAGGAGCGCCTGGTGAATTTCCTGAAATCGATGCCGAATGTGAGCTTCATCGCCTGCGGCAACACGCTGGAGACGCTGGCGGCGAAGGAGGACAGGCGGCCGCCGCTGATCGACGGCGTCAGCGTCACGCAGGTTGGGGTTGCCGCGCTGATGGATTTGGCGGAGAAGAACTGGACGATTATCCGGCCCTGAGGAGAAAGCTGCTGATGCGATGGTTGATAGGACTGACAGTCTTGCTCGCGTTCGCAGGGTCTGCATATGCGGCCGAGCAGGAGGTCGAGTTGTCGGTCGACGGCCGCACCACGCTCGCGACACTGCGCACGCCAGCCTCGATGGGACCCGATACGCCGCTTGTCGTAATGACCCACGGCACGCTCGCGCACAAGGACATGGAGGTCATTCAGGGCGTTGCCAAGGCGCTTGAGCAGCGCGGCATCGCTTCGCTCGCCCATACGCTGTCGCTGGGGCTCGATCGCCGCAAAGGCATGTACGACTGTACCGCGCGGCATGACTATGCCGTTGAGGATGCAGTTGCGGAGATCGGTGCCTGGGTCGCGCGGGCGAGGGGCATGTCCCGGCTCGTCTTCGCGTTCGGCCATTCGCGCGGCGGCAACCAGGTCGCACGGTTTCTCGCTGCAAGCGAAGCTGCACCGGTGGCGGGTGGGGTGTTGCTGGCGCCGGTGACCGCGAAGGCCGAGGCCGATCTGCGCGCCACCTACGTAAAGACCTATGGCAAGCCGCTCGAACCGTTTCTGGAGCTGGCAACCAAGGCGGTTGCGGCCGGCCGCGGCGGGGAGTGGATGGACGTGCCGGGTTTTGTCTATTGTCGCAATGCCGTGGTTACCGCGCGGACCTTTGCGTCATTCTATGGTCCAGATGTCGACCAGGACACGGCCGCGCTCGTGGCGCGCGTGAAGCCGCCGGTGCTGGTGCTCGCCGCCACCAAGGATAGCGTTGTGCCCGATGTAGCAGAGGCCTTCGCATCGCTTGCCGGTTCGAGCGGAGGCAAGGTGCAGCTCGACAAGATCGAGGATGCCGATCATTTCTTCCGCGACCTGTTCGCGGAAGACGTCGCCGATCGAATCGCCGAGTTCGTCAAGCAGACACGTTAGGAGGGGGACCATGCAGCGTCGATCCGTGCTTCGCGCGAGCCTTGCCGGACTATTTGGTGCGTTTGCGGTGCGCCAGGCGTCCGCGGCGACGGAAACGCCCGCGCGACAGCGCGTCGTCTATCATCTTGCCGATGCCGATCGTGTCGTCTTCGTTCTAGGCAATCTGCAGAACCATGTCGACGGCGTTGGCGGACCTGGGAAGGCCGACATCAGGCTGGTCGTGCACGGGCCGGCGCTGCGTGCTTTCCACGCGCTGGCGGCGCAGGACCACACCGTTGCGATGATGACGAAGCTCGTCGATGCCGGCGTCGGCTTCGATGCCTGCGCCAATACGATGAAGGCGCAGGGCGTCAAGCTGGACGATCTCACGCCCGGTTTCGTGGTGGCCGAGAAGGGCGGCGTGGTGCGGCTCGTCGAGCTGCAACAGCAGGGATATGCTTATCTACGGCCATGAGGCCGCTCCGCTCCGGCATCCTGCGACGTCGAGCTTTGATCTGGCTCATGGGACGCGACGACGCGATCGCTAGAATTGCATGCTCGCAGGAACAGCCGAGGCGGACGTGCTGACGCCGATCATCGATCTCTTGGGTGAAGATCCGCTGTCATGGCTCGGCGGCCTCGTGGTCGGAGGTCTGTTCGGGTTCTTCGCGCAGCGCAGCCGCTTCTGCCTGCGCGCCGCTGCGGTCGAATTCTCCCGTGGCGAGGGCGGACCGCGCCTCGCGGTCTGGCTGCTGACCTTTGCCGCGGCGCTGGTCGGCACGCAAGGCCTGGTCGCGCTCGGCTGGCTCGAAATATCCGAGGCCCGTCAGCTCGCGCAGCAGGGCAGCATCTCCGGCGCGCTCCTCGGCGGCGTCATGTTCGGTTGCGGGATGATCCTGGCGCGGGGTTGCGCCAGCCGGCTGCTGGTGCTCTCGGCGAACGGCAACCTCCGGGCCTTGTTGTCGGGGCTGGTGTTTGCCGTGACCGCGCAAGCCTCCTATCGCGGCCTGCTGTCGCCCGCGCGTGAATGGGTGACCAACCTGTGGCTGGTCGATGGCGGTCCGTCGCGCGACATCATGGCGATGTTTGGTGCCGGCACGCGCGAGAAGCTTGCATTCGGAGGTTTGTGGCTGATTGCGGGGCTGGCCTTCGCCTTTCGCAGCCGGTTGCCGCGCCGGCTGATCCTTGCCGCACTTGCGACCGGAACGGCCGTCGTCGCCGGCTGGCTCTTCACCTACCAGCTGTCGCAGGCTTCCTTCGCGCCGGTGACCTTGAAGAGCCTCACCTTCAGCGGGCCGTCGGCCGAGCTCTTGATGCTGGTGCTCAACAGCGCGCAGCTTCGGCTCGGCTTCGACCTCGGCATCGTCCCCGGCGTATTCCTCGGCTCGTTTCTGGCCGCGGCGCGCGCGCATGAACTTAAGCTCGAGGGATTTTCGGACGGGCTCGGCATGCGGCGCTACCTGTTAGGGGCGGTGCTGATGGGGTTTGGCGCGATGCTCGCCGGCGGCTGCGCGGTCGGCGCCGGCGTGACCGGTGCCTCCGTATTCGCACTCACCGCCTGGCTCGTGCTCGGCGGCATGTGGCTGGGGGCGGGACTCACGGATCTGCTTGTCGACCGCGCCGGCGTGCCGCAGCAGACGACGGGCTTGCCGGCCGCGAGCGGCTGACATCAACATTGTCGCATTGCTAAGGAGAACATCGAGCGCGTTGGCGAATGCGCGTGCTTGCTTCTGAGGTGCGTAGATCAGAATTTTAGTTGCGTACCTCAAAAATCGGGAGCAGGATCGCGGCAAAGAATAAGATCCGGTCGGGAGGAGATGTGATGAGACTGCTCAGGAAGCTGGGACTCGCCGCTGCCGCATGCCTGCTTTTGGCCGACGCCGCCGCAGCCGATACGATCGTCAAGTGGCTGCACATCGAGGCAAATCCGGCCCAGGTGAAAATCTGGGAGGAGGTCGCGCGCGCCTATGAGGCCTCCCATCCTGGCGTCAAGGTCGAGATGCAGTTTCTCGAGAACGAAGCCTACAAGGCCAAGCTGCCGACCATCCTGCAATCCAAGGATCGGCCGAACATCATCTACAGCTGGGCCGGCGGCGTCCTGAAGACCCAGATCGAGGCAGGCGTTCTCGACGACATCACCGAACAGGTGAAGGGTTACAGCGACAGTCTCACGCCGGCCGCGCTCGCAGCATTCACCGCTAGCGGCCGCGTTTATGGTCTGCCGACCGCGATGTCGCAGGTCGGCTTCCTCTGCAACAAGGAGCTGATGGCCAAGGCGAAAGTCGATCCTGCCGGGATCAAGAGCTGGGACGATCTGCTAGCGGCGGTGAAGACGCTGAAGGCCGCCGGCGTGACCCCGATCGTGGTCGGCGGCGCCGACAAATGGCCGTTGCACTTCTACTGGACCCATCTTGCGGTGCGCATCGGCGGCAAGCCGGCATTCGACGCTGCATTGCGCGGCGAGGACAACGGCTTCGCCGGCGAGACCTTCCAGAAATCCGGCGAGCTGTTCAAGCAACTCGTCGACCTCCAGCCGTTCCAGAATGGCTTCCTTGGTTTCAAGAATCCGCAGGCCGTCGGCTATTTCGGCGACGGCAAGGCCGCGATGACGCTCGCGATCAGCACGGTCTATCATTTGCAGCGCGCTCTCGCCGCCGACAAGGTCGGATTGAGCGAAGACAAGATCTGCTGGTTCGACTTCCCGGTGGTGGCCGGCGGCAAGGGCGCGCCGACCGACACGCTCGGCGGCATCACCGGCTGGCTGGTCACGAAAGGCTCGCCGAGGGAGGCGGTCGATTTCCTGAAGTACTTCGTCTCGAAGGACGTGCAGACGCGGCTTGCGGCGGGTAACTTCATCATCCCGGTGGTGCAGGGCGCGGACGCTGGTCTCAACAATGCCTTCATGAAGCTGATCGCGGCCAATCTGGCGAAGTCGAACTACCACCAGAACTTCTATGACCAGAGCCTTGGTCCATCGGTCGGCCGCGTCGTCAACGACGTCACCGCGGAGATCGCCGGTGGCAGCATGAGTCCGCAGAATGCGGCGAAGGCGATCGAGGCGGCGTGGAAGCAGGGCAACTGACGGTGGCGCGGCGTATCGCGAATTCGCCCGCGATTGGCGTTGCGGGGACACCGTTCTCTTCGCTCGCGGTCCGCGGCCCGGCCTGGGACGGCCGCTTCACGGTCCTGATCTTGTTCCTGCCGCCGGCGCTGCTGTTGTTCACGCTGTTCGTGGTGCTGCCGATCGGCGAGGCCGCCTGGTATTCGGCCTTCAATTGGAACGGGTTCGGCAGGCCGACCAACTGGATCGGCTTCGACAATTACCGCTTCGTGCTGGAGACGCGCGCCTTCTGGCTCGCGCTGCGCAACAATGGGCTGATTATTGCGGTCTCGCTCGCGATCCAACTGCCGCTCGCGCTGACGCTGGCCTTGATGCTCGCCGAACGCTTTCGCGGGTCGGTGGCGCTGCGCATGCTGTTCTTCATGCCCTATATCCTGGCCGAGATCGCGACCGGGCTGATCTTCAGCTTCGTCTATGACGGCGATTACGGCCTCGTCGCCTCGATCTGGCGCAGCTTCGGCGCCGAGCCGCCGCATTTGCTGGCCTCGACCGACACGTCGATGCTGGCCGTGCTGATCGTGATCGTGTGGAAGTATTTTGGCTTCCACATGATGCTGTTCATCGCGGCGCTCCAGAGCCTCGACAAGAGCCTGATCGAGGCGGCACGCATCGACGGTGCGACGCGCTGGCAAGCCCTGCGCCATGTCGTCATTCCCTTGCTCTATCCGACGATCCGCCTCTCGGTGTTTTTCGCCATTGTCGGCTCGCTGCAGCTGTTCGACCTCGTCATGCCGCTGACACGCGGGGGGCCTGCGGACTCCTCGAACACGATGGTGAGCTTCCTCTACAACAACGGCATCTCGCGCATGCGGGTCGGCTATGGCAGCGCCATCGGCGTCATCCTGTTCGCGATCTGCGTGACCTTTGCCTTCACCTACAAGCGCTGGTTCATGCGCGATGAGTAGTGCGAAGATTTCCCGCAACCCGGTCGATCCCGCCGTGGTGTTCAAGGCGGTGTTCCTCGCCATCGTGGCCATCTTCGTGCTGGTGCCGCTGCTCGCGACGTTGCTCGGCGGCTTCAAATCGCTCGGCGAATTGCGCGTCAACCCGTTCGGTTTGCCGCGTCACTGGGAGTGGCAGAACTACGCCGACATCCTGTTCTCCGCGCGCTACTGGCAGCTCCTGCGCAACTCACTGATCATATCGTCGCTCGCGGTGGTGTTGACCCTGATCACCGCATCGATGGCGGCGTTCACCTTTGCCCATGTCAAGTTCTACGGCAGCTCGATGCTGCTGAGCTATCTCACGCTCGGCCTGCTGTTTCCGGCGGCGACCGCGGTACTTCCGTTGTTCATCAAGGTGCGCGATCTCGGGCTGCTCGATACTTATTTCGGCGTTGCGTTGCCGCAGGTGGCCTTCAGCCTCGCGATGAGCGTGCTGCTGCTCCGGCGTTTCTTCAAGGACATTCCCTACGAACTGCTCGAGGCTGCGCTGGTCGACGGCTGCAGCTACATCAAGTTCTTCCGCTATGTGACGTTGCCGCTGTCGCGGCCGATCCTGGCGACCGTCGGGACCATCACCTTCGTCAACAGCTGGAACGCCTATCTGTTGCCGCTGGTGATGCTCAACACGGATGCGCTCTATCCCTGGCCGCTCGGCATCATGGTCTATCAGGGCGAGTATTCGTCCGAGTGGCACCTGATCCTGGCCTTCATCACGTTGACCATCCTGCCGACGATCATTCTCTTCCTTCTGGCGCAGAAGCACATCGTTGCCGGCCTCACGGCGGGTGCGGTCAAGGGATGAATGGACCCTTACGGAGATCACAATGAGAAAAGTCGGAATTGGAATCATCGGCTGCGGTGTCATCAGCACGGCCTACCTCAAGGCGGCGCAACGCTTCCCGGTCATGGAGGTCAGGGCGCTCGCCGATATGCGCAGTGAAGTCGCGGAGCGGCAGGGTGCGGCTTTCGGGCTGCCGGCGATGCGGGTCGATCAATTGCTCAAGCGCGATGACGTCGAGGTCGTCATCAATCTCACGGTGCCGCTGGCCCACACCGACGTCAGTCTCGCGGTGCTGAATGCCGGAAAGCATGTCCATTCCGAGAAGCCGCTCGGCATCAACGCCGCCGAAGCCCGCAAGGTGATCGATCTCGCCGCACAGAAGAACCTGCGCGTCGGCTGCGCGCCCGACACGTTCCTCGGCGGTGGGCACCAGACCGCCCGCAAGCTGATCGACGACGGCGCGATCGGCACGCCGGTGGCGGGCAGTGCCTTCTTCGGCTGCCCCGGCCATGAGCGCTGGCACCCGGCGCCAAGCTTCTATTACTTGCGCGGCGGCGGGCCGATGCTCGACATGGGGCCGTACTACATCACCGATCTCGTGCAATTGCTCGGGCCGGTTGCGAGCGTGATGGGCTCGACCGCGCGGCCGAAATCCGAGCGCCTGGTCACCAGCCAGCCGATGAACGGCACGCTGATCCCGGTCGAGGTTTCGACCCATGTCGCGGGCACGCTTGAATTCGAGAGCGGAGCAGTCATCTCGATCGCGATGAGCTTTGATGTACCGAAGCACCGGCATGCGCCGATCGAGATCTATGGCGACAAGGGCAGCATGCAGGTGCCGGACCCGAACCGTTTCGGCGGTGAGGTGCACCTCGCCAGGACCGGCGGCGAATGGGAAACGATGCCGTTGACGCACGGCCATGTCGAGGGCGAGTTCCGCTCCATCGGGGTCGCCGACATGGCGTCCGCGATCCTGAACAACCGTCCGCACCGCGCCAGCGGTGCGCTTGCGTTCCACGTGCTGGAGGTGATGGAGGCGTTCCAGACCTCCGCCGATGAAGGGCGCCGCGTCAAGATCGAGAGCAGCGTCGAGCGGCCGGCGATGCTGCCGGCGGGACTTGAAACGGGACAGATCGACTGAGGGAATGACCATGCGCAAGGCAATGATTGTATGGGGCGGCTGGCCGGGACACGATCCCGATCTCTGCGCCTCGATGATTCGCGGCTGGCTGAGGGCGGAAGGCTTCGAGGTGCGGATCGAGACGACGACGGCGGCATTCGCCGATCCCGCGATTCACGACATGTCGCTGATCATTCCGATCTACACGATGTCGAAGATCGAGAAGGCGGAAGCGCTCAATCTCTGCGCCGCAGTGCGGAGCGGCGTCGGGCTCGCCGGCCATCATGGCGGCATGTGCGACGCGTTCCGCGATTCCGTCGACTACCAGTTCATGTGCGGCGGGCAGTGGGTCGCCCATCCCGGCAACATCATCGACTACAAGGTCGACTTGACGAAGCCGGATGACCCCATCATGAAAGGCCTGAACAGTTTCGAACATCGTTCCGAGCAATATTACATGCATGTCGACCCCGCCAACGAGGTGCTGGCGACGACGACCTTCACCGGCGAGCACGCGCCGTGGATCGAGGGCGTGGTGATGCCCGTGGTCTGGAAGAAGCGCTACGGCGCGGGCAGGGCGTTCTATTCCTCGCTCGGCCACCGTGCCTACGAGCTCGACGTGCCGGAGATCCGCACACTGATGACCCGCGGCATGCTGTGGGCGGCGCGCGAATGACGGGTGGGGCGACGCAGCCGGCGATTCGTGCCACGCTCGAGGACGTTGCACGTGCGGCCGGCGTTTCGCTTGCGACCGTCGATCGCGTCGTCAACCGGCGCGAGGGCGTGCGCGCCAAGACCGTCGCGCGTGTCGAGGCCGCAGTGGCAAAACTCGGCTATCGCGCGGACGTCGCGGCGGCGCGGCTCGCCCGCGGGCAGACGTTCCGCTTCGCCTTCGTGCTGCCGACCGGCAGCAACAGCTTCATGACCAATTTGAGCGAGCAGGTCCTGCGCACTGCGGACTGGCTCGCGGGCCAGCGCGGCTTCATCGACATTCTCCATGTCGACGTGTTCGATCCGGATGTGCTCGCCGGCGCGCTGGAAACCCTGTCGCCGGCCTATCAGGGCGTCGCCGTCATCGCGCTCGATCATCCCAGGGTTCGGGCCGCGATCGACGAGCTCGTCGGACGCGGGGTCGCCGTGGTGACCCTCGTGTCGGATGCGCCGAGCTCGCGCCGCCTGCACTATGTCGGCATCGACAATCCCGCCGCAGGCCGCACTGCCGCGACGCTGATGGGGCGCTTCCTCGCTGGGCGCGAGGGGACGGTCGCGGTGATCGCGGGGTCGCTGTCGCTGCGCGATCACACCGAACGGCAGTTCGGTTTCCATCAGATCCTGTCCAGCGAGTATCCGAACCTGCCCGCGCTGCCGGTCATCGAGGGCCGCGACGACAGCGATCGCACGCGGGAGCTTACGGCCGCGCTGCTCGCGCGCCATGCCGATCTTCGCGGCATATACTGCTGCGGCGCCGGAAACCGCGGCATCGCCGATGCGCTCGAGGCCTCGGGCCGCGCTCGCGAGGTGGTCTGGATCACCCATGAGCTGACCCAACACACACGGCGTTTCCTGGTTCGCGGCACGCTCGATGCCGTGATCAATCAGGATCCCGGGCACGAGGCGCGCTCTGCGGCACGGGTTCTGCTCGCGCACTGTTCGGGCGAGCCAATCAGCCCCGACCAAGAACGCATCCGCATCGACATTTTTCTGCGGGATAATCTGCCGTAGCGCGAGCTCGTATCGTCAGCGCCGCTGCGTTGAGCCATGCGCGAGCCGGTCAGCGAGCGAGGTTTGGGCGAGCAGGGCGCGGGTGGCGGCTCACGCGGAAGAGGCTGGTTACCCAAAAGCTGGAAGTCACATTGGCTCGATGCCGATCTTCTTGATGATCCCGGCCCATTTCTTGGTTTCCGCGGTCATGAAATCCTTCAGACCTTGGGGGGCCATCACCAGGGGCTCGGCGCCCTGCTCCACCAGGAGGGTGTGCACCTTCGGATCGTTCATGGCTTCGATCATGGCGGCATAGAGCTTGTCGATAACGGCGGTGCCGGTGCCCGCGGGCGCGAGCAGGGCAAGCCACGCCGCGCTCTCGTAATCCTTCAGGCCAGCCTCGGCCGCGGTCGGCACGTCCGGCAGCGCCGTCATGCGTTTGTCGCTGGCAACCGCGAGCGGGCGCGCATCGCCGCTCCTGATCAGACCGATGACGTTCGGCAAGAGCTGGAAGCCGAGCGGGACTTGGCCCGCGATGAAGTCCGGCGTGTAAGCAGCGATGTTGCGATAGGGAACGTGCGTGATCTCGGTGCCCGTGAGCTGCTCGAAATAGGCGGCAGCGAGGTGCTGAGACGAGCCGACTCCGACCGTCCCGTAGTTCAGCTCCCGGGGACGCGCTTTGGTGTACTCGATCAGATCGTGCAGGGATTTCGGCGGCAGCCTCGAATTGATCACGATGACATTCGGCAACGTGGCGAACAGTCCGATCGGAGCGAAATCCTTCAGCGGATCGTAGGGCAGCTCCTTGTATAATGATCGGTTCGCGGCCAGTGGGCCGGAGGTGCTCATCAGCAACGTGTAGCCGTCCGGGGCGGCATGTGCAGCGGCCGCGGTACCGATATTGCCGCCGGCGCCAGGGCGATTGTCGACGACGAAGGCCTGTCCCAATGACGCCGACATGCGGTTAAGCAGGATGCGCGTGATGACGTCGCTGGCGCTGCCGCCGGCGAAGGGCACGAGCACCTGGATCGGACGCGCGGGGTAGTCTTGGGCTTGCGCGGGACGCAGCCCGGTGGCGGAGAGAGCCGCGCCCAGGCCGAGCGAGAGCAAAGACCTGCGGTCAGGGTGAAATCCTTCAACGTGCGGCGCTGTGTCGTCCGCGATCTTGCTGTGACCGAACCTTGCCATCTCGGACTGAATCTCCCGACCGTGTCTTGTTCTGCGCGCCTTGGGAGCGTCCGTGACAGGAATGTCCGGGAGAGCGCCAGGCCGCGATTTTGTGCGCCTGGACCGTAGTTAGCGGCTTGACGTGACCGTCATGCCGGCTCGTCTCGAAACTTACCAACCCGTCTCATTTTGCAAAGGGGCGCGACATCTTGTCCAAATGAGCGTTCGGGATTCAGGAAATCGTCTTCCCCGCCTTGCGACGCTGCTTGCGGGATGACGAGGCTGCGCCGCCGGAGCCAGGTTCGGCCAACTCCCTTGCCACCGCCGCGGCCTGCGCCAGATCGTGGCTGATGACGTCCAGCACGGCCTTGGCCGCAACCGAGACCGCTCGCCGCGGGTGATGCACCCAGGCGATGGAGCGAACGATCCGTTGCGCGTCGAAACGGTGGGCTCGAATGGTCCCGCTTGCCAGCGACTGCCGGAGCGCGATGGTCGGCAGCACGGTCGCGAAATCGGTGGTCGCAATCACGTCGCAGAGGGCGGGCAGGGTGTCGAGCTCCAGGCGCGGCCGAAGGTCGATGCCGAGGGCGGCGGCGTGCTCGTCCAGAATCAGCCGCAGGCCGTGCCGCTTCGAGGGTAGCACCAGATCGAAATTCGCGATGTGGTCGAAGCGCAGTTTTGCGGGCGGCTTGACCGGGCCGTCCTTGCGGCAGGCGAACACCATCTCCTCGTCCATGATGTGATGCGCGGCGAGCGGCGTCCTTCGGCGCGGCACGTTGATCAGCGCGAAATCGAGTTGGCCGCTGTTGACCCAGTCGACCAGCGTCTCGGTGTAGCCTTCGCACGCGGAGAGGATGATCTCGGGATAGCGGCGCGCGACAGTCGCTGACGAGCTCGCCATCGTGCTCTGCGCAACGGAGGTGATGAGGCCTACCGCGACGCGGCCCGAAATCCGCCCGCCGATCTGGGCCATCTCCTGGCGCGCATACTCCGCATCGCGCACGATCGGCGCCGTCAGCCGCACCAGCGCCTCGCCAGCGCTGGTCAGCGTCATGCCCTGGACGCTGCGGTCGAACAGCTTTTGGCCGAGCTCGGCCTCGAGCTTGGCGATCTGCATGCTGAGCGCCGGCTGTACGATGTTGAGCCGGCGCGCGGCCCGCGTGACGTTCTTTTCATCGGCCAGGCACAGGAAATATTGCATCTGCCTGAGTTCCACGGGGCCAGTCCTTCGTTCGCCAACTCGTTCGCGAGCCATCATCTCTGATGATGAATGATATAATCAATCATTATTTGTTGTGATGGCCGAGATTGCCTAGTTTTGCGGCCGGCCACGAGACCTCGAGGGTACGTGGCCACGGGAGCGAAATCAGACATATGCAGCACGCAGCGCCCAAGCGGATGATCATCGGCATTTCCGGCGCCTCGGGCGTCACCTACGGCGTGCGCCTGCTGCAACTCCTGCGCAATGCCGGCGTTGAGACTCACCTGGTGATGTCGAAGACGGCCGAGCAGACCTTTGCCTACGAGACGGACCTGAAGATCGCGGAGGTGAGGGAGCTCGCCAATGTCAGCCATGCGATCGACGACATGGCTTCGGCAATCTCGAGCGGCTCGTTCCGTACCGCGGGCATGATTGTGGCGCCGTGCTCGATGCGCTCGATGTCCGAGATCGCCTCGGGCGTCACCACGACGCTTTTGACCCGCGCCGCCGATGTTGTGCTCAAGGAGCGCCGGCGCCTGGTGCTGATGGTGCGCGAGACCCCGCTGCACACCGGGCATCTCAGGACGATGACGGCGCTATCAGAGATGGGCGCGATCATCGCGCCACCTGTGCCCGCCTTCTACGCAAAACCCGAGAATCTCGAAGACATGGTCGAGCACACCGTCGGCCGGGTGCTCGACCTCTTCGATATCGATATCGGCGTGGTGCGCCGCTGGGGCGAGGACGAAGCGCTCAAGCGCCGCTCGCCGTCGCTGCGCAAGATCGCGCCCTGACCCGAACGCCCGAGGAGAGATACGTCACATGCGAATGCAAAATCCGACGAAGAGCGCGAACGCACCGGCCGATCTGCGTGCCTGGCTCGCTTACCTCGCCGAGCGCGGCAAGCTCGCGATTGCCCGCGAGGGTATTGCGCTGACCGATGAGCTCGCCGCCATCGCGAAGCGGCTGGAGCGCGACAGCGCGGTGCTGTTCCCGCGTCCCGATGGGCACGAGATTCCCGTCATCGCCAACCTGTTTGCCGGTCGTGACTGGGTCGCCGATTCCATCGGCGTCACCGAGGACCAGTTGCTGCCGCGATTCCTTGCCGCCGCAAGCAATCCGCTGCCGACCCGCGAGGTTCCGGACGGTCCAGTGCAGGAGGTCGTTCACGACGACGTCGACCTGCTCCGACAACTTCCGGTGCCGAAGCACAATGAACGCGATAGCGGTCCCTATATCACGGCCGGCCTGTTGATCGCGCGCAATCCGAAGACCGGCGTTCCGAACGTTTCGATTCACCGTTGTCAGGTCAGCAGCAAGAATCGTATCGGCGTTCTGCTGCTGCCGCGGCACACGTTCTCTTACTATCGTATCGCGGAAGAGCTGGGCCAGGCGCTGGAGATCGCCATCGTCATCGGCACGCATCCGGCGCTGCTGCTGGCTTCGCAGGCGATTGCCGCGCTGGACGAGGACGAGATGGCGATTGCGGGCGCGCTGCTCGGCTCGCCCGTGGACGTCGTCAAATGTCGCACCAATTCGGTTCGCGTTCCCGCCCATGCGGAGATCGTGATTGAAGGACGGATACTGCAAGGCGTGCGCGAGCCGGAGGGCCCGTTCGGTGAATTCCCGCAATATTACGGCCCGCGCGCCAATCGCGAGGTGATCGAAGTCGATGCCATCACGCATCGCGCCAAGCCGATCTTCCACACCATCGTCGGCGGCGGTTTCGAGCACCTGATCCTCGGTGGCGTGCCGCGCGAAGCGACGCTGCTCCAGCATCTGCGCCGCAGCTTCCCGACCGTGCTGGATGTTCGTCTCACGCGCGGCGGCACCTGCCGCTATCATCTCGCGATCAAGATGGACAAGACCAATGAAGGCGAGCCGAAGAACGTCATGATGTGCGCCTTTGGCGCGCATTACGACATCAAGCAGGTGGTTGTGGTCGACAAGGACGTCGATATCTCTTCCTCCGAGGAGATCGAATGGGCGGTGGCGACGCGCTTCCAGGCCGACCGCGATCTCATGGTCGTCGCCGGCGCGCTCGGCTCGAAACTCGATCCGACCACGGATGATGGTATCGGCGCCAAGATGGGCCTCGATGCGACAGCGCCGGTCAGCGCGTCCGAGTTCGCCTTCAAGCGCATCCGCGTCAAGGGCGAGGAGGACGTCGACCTGACGACAGCCTTGCAGGCCGATCCGGGCGCTGCGGTCGCGCACCTTCTTGCAGAGGCGCGGATGTGAGCGGGTTACCGCCCGGAAGCCGCTTGCGTCCGTTTGCGTCGTTGGAATATGTAGCTGGGGCGGCCTATAGTGCCGCACCAGCAAGGTAACCATTTTGCGGCGCAACGCCGGGAGGACGAAACTGATGTCGACGGCCCTGCGCATTGCTCATGGCGCTTTCGGCAGGGTCGCTCTGCTCGACATGGACCGTTCGCTGGTCCGCCACGCTCATCATCATTGCCACGTCCTGCTCAAGGTCGAGGGCGCCGACACCCAGTTTCTGGTCGGCGACCAGGTCACGCCGCTCACGGACACGGCCGCCGTTCTCGTCGACGGCTGGAAGCCGCACGCCTATGTGCATGACGTCAATCGCCCGCGCACGCTCATCATGGCGCTCTATATCGAGCCGGAATGGCTGAAGGAGTTCCGGCCCGGATGGGCCGCGAGCGGCGCGCCGGGCTTTTTCGAGCGTCCCTCGGGCGAAGTCTCGCCGCGCATTCGGCAACTCACGCTGCACCTTGCGGCCGAAATGATGGCGAATCCCGATGCGGTGCGAACCCACGAGCAGACCCTTTCGGACCTCATGATCGCGGTGATCGAGCGCTTCACGCCCTGGCGCAGCTTTCCGACCTCGATCCGCGGCATGAGCGCGGTGAGCTGCGACTGGCGGATCCGCCGCGCGATGGACGCGATGCGCGTGAACGATTCCTACGCCAACGTCGATCAGTTCGTGAAGGGCGCGGGCCTGTCGCGCGCGCAGTTCTTCCGCCTGTTCGAGACCTCGCTCGGGGTTTCGCCGAAGCTTTACCTCAACGTCGTCCGCATGGAGCGCGCGCTCGACGCGGTGATGCGCGAGGACACGCCGCTCGGCGAGCTCAGCGAGCGCTTTGGCTTTCCGGAGCCTGCGCATTTCACGCGCTTCTTTCGCGATCATGCCGGCGTTAGCCCGCGCGAGTTTCGCAACGTCTCGCGCCTCGCGGGCTGATCCTTGCGGGCTGATATTGCGCTGCACGCTCTCGAATGAGACGATTTGGTAAGTCGTGAGAGCGGGCGGTATGGCCCTCGCGCCTCCTGTCCTGACAAACGTCGCCGTCGCGTCAGAGAACGCGTCGGGAGGTATGCCGGGACATGGTGCAGGCGGCGGTTCAATCCGCAAATTCGGTTGATCAGAGTGGCGACAAGCCGTGGGTCGGGCGCTCAATCGAGCGCGTCGAAGATGCCGCGCTGCTCAGTGGTCGCGGCCGTTTCATCGACGACCTCGGCGTCCAGCCGGGCACGCTGCATGCGACGATCCTGCGCTCGCCGCACGCCCACGCCGATATTGTTTCGATCGACGTTGAAGCGGCCAGGCGGCTGCCGGGCGTTGCCGCGGTCCTGACCGGCGAACAGATCAAGGCGGTCACCACGAGTCTGGTCGTCGGCGTGAAGGCGCCGGTCGAGTGCTGGCCGATCGCGGTCGAGCGTGTGCGTTATGTCGGCGAACCGGTCGCCGTGATCGTGGCGACCGATCGTGCCCGCGCCGAAGATGCGGCCGAACTGATCAATGTCGAGTATCGCCCGCGAGCGGCCACAGTCGACCCGCTCGGAGCGATAGCGCCGGGTGCACCGGTCCTGCACGACGGCTTTCCCGGCAATCTCGCCAGCGACCGCGCCTTTCGCTACGGCGATCCTGAAAAAGCGTTTGCGGACGCGCCGCATCGCTTCTCCATCGACATCCGCTATCCCCGAAACTCCTGCACGCCGATCGAGACTTATGGCGTCGTTGCCTCGCATGATGCCGGCGAGGATGCCTTTGAGGTTCTCGCGAATTTTCAGGGGCCGTTCAGCATTCACACCGTGATTGCGCGTGCACTGAAGGTGCCGGGCAATCGGCTGCGGCTGCGCACGCCGCCGGATTCCGGCGGCAGCTTTGGTGTCAAGCAGGGCGTGTTTCCGTACATCGTTCTGATCGCGGCTGCGGCGCGCGTCACGGGTCGGCCGGTGAAGTGGATCGAGGACCGGCTCGAGCATCTCACCGCGTCGGTGTCGGCGACCAACCGCGCGACGACCTTGGCCGCGGCGGTTGCGGCCGACGGCAAGATCCTCGCGCTCGACTGGGACCAGGTCGAGGATTGCGGCGCGCATCTGCGCGCGCCCGAGCCGGCCACGCTCTACCGCATGCACGGCAACATGACGGGGGCCTACGACATCGGCCACGTCAGGATCCGCAATCGCGTCGTGGTCACCAACAAGACACCGACCGGCCTCAACCGCGGCTTCGGCGGGCCGCAGGTCTATTTCGCGCTGGAACGCCTGGTGCAGCGGATCGCGATAGGGCTCGGTCTCGATCCGCTCGATGTCATCAAGCGCAATCTGATCGGGGCAGGTGCCTTTCCCTATCGTACCGCAACCGGCGCGTTGCTCGATTCCGGTAATTACCAGGAAGCCATCGCGCGCGCGGTCGAGCAGGGTAGGCTCGCGGAACTGAAGGCGCGGCGCGACGCGGCGCGGGCGGAGGGGCGTCTCTACGGGATCGGCTTCACGGCGGTGGTGGAGCCCAGCGTCTCCAATATGGGTTACATCACAACGGTGCTGACCGCGGCCGAGCGCCGCAAGGCCGGGCCGAAGAACGGGGCGCAGGCGACCGCCACTGTGGGCCTCGATCCGGTCGGCAGCGTCACCGTTCACGTCGCCTCCGTGCCGCAGGGGCAGGGCCATCGCACCGTGCTGTCGCAGGTGGTCGCCGACGTTTTCGGCGTTGAGCCGAAGGACATCCGCGTCAATACCGAGATCGACACTGTCAAGGATGCCTGGTCGATCGCGTCGGGAAATTATGCCAGCCGCTTCGCCGCCGCGGTGGCCGGCACGGCAAAACTGGCAGCCGAGCGCATTGCCGGCCGTCTCGCCCGCATCGCCGCCGGCCAGTTGAACGTCGAAGCCGCGGACATCGTGTTTGCCAAGGGCTTCGTTGCCTCCAGGCACAATCTGGAAAACCGGATCGCGTTCTCGCGTGTCGCCGCGCTCAGTCACTGGTCGCCGGGCTCGCTGCCTGACGATGCCGGCCAGACCATCCGTGAGACTGTGTTCTGGACCCCGCCGGAGCTGACGCCGCCCGGCGAGGACGACCGCATCAACTCCTCGCTGTGCCATGGCTTCATCTTCGACTTCTGCGGCGTCGAGATCGACCGCATGACTCTGCAGACGCGGATCGACCGCTACGTCACCATGCACGATTGCGGCACCATCCTGCATCCCGGCATGGTCAATGGCCAGATCCGTGGCGGCTTCGCGCAGGCGCTCGGTGCCGCTCTCTACGAGGAATATGCCTACGCCGAGGACGGCAGCTTTCTGACCGGAACGCTGGCGGACTATTTGCTGCCGACCACCACCGAGGTGCCGGAGCCCGAGATCTTCCATATGGAGACGCCGTCGCCGTTTACGCCACTCGGCGCGAAAGGCGTCGGCGAAGGCAATTGCATGTCGACACCGGTGTGCCTCGCCAATGCAGTCGCGGACGCGCTCGGCGTTGCCGACATCACGTTGCCGCTGGTGCCCGCGCGGCTTGCCGAGCTGGTGCGCGGCGCCGAGCTGCCGCCTCCCGCGGGGGGCGTGGCTGCGGTGCCTGCGCGCGAAGCGGATCGGCGGCTTCGCGGCGAAGGGCAGGGCTCGGTGAACGGCGCGCCGGAGCAGGTCTGGGCCATGCTGCTCGATCCCGCCACGCTGCAATCGATCATTCCCGGCTGCCAGCGCGTCGACAAAATCACCGAGACGCATTTCCGCGCCGACGTCACGCTCGGCATCGGACCTGTCACTGGACGCTATCGCGCCGACGTGGAGCTGTTCGATCTCGATCCGCCGCGCGCGGTCACCTTGCGCGGCGGCGCCACGGGCGCGCTCGGCTTCGGCAGCGCTGAGGGGCGCGTCACGCTCGCGCCCGACGGCAGCGGCGGGACGAAGCTGACCTACAGCTATGACGCCGCTATCGGCGGCAAGATCGCAAGCATCGGCGGCCGTCTGCTCGACGGCGCGACGCGGGTGATCATCGGCCAGTTCTTCGCAGCGCTCGCCCGCAGGGCCGGCGGTGGTGGCGCCTCGGGCGGCTTCTCGCTGGTCGCCCTGCTGGCGAAATTCGCCGGCCGGTTCGGGGGGCGCCGATGAAGCCGCCCGCATTCGACTATCTCCGCGCCGAAACCGTCGGTGATGTCCTCGACGGGCTGGCGCAGCATGGCGGCGATGCCCGTGTGCTCGCCGGCGGACAGTCGCTGATGGCGATGCTCAACATGCGCCTCGCCAAGCCGAAGCTTCTGATCGACATCATGCGGATCCGGGAGCTCCACAAGATCGAGCGGACAGCCGATGCCGTCGTCATCGGTGCCGGCGTGCGCCAGGCCGATCTGCTGGCCTGGCCGGATCTGGCCGAGGCATTGCCGCTGGTGGCGTTGGCGCTGCCCTGCGTCGGTCACATGCAGACCCGCAGCCGCGGCACCATCTGCGGTTCGCTCGCGCATGCCGATCCCAGCGCCGAGATGCCGCTCGCGCTGGTCGCGCTCGGCGGCGAGGTGCTTTTGCGCAGTGCCAGGCGTCGTCGCCGCGTCGCGGCCAGGGATTTCTTCGCCGGCATGATGCTGACGGCGCGCAGCGACGACGAGCTGATCGAGGGCATCTCGCTCCCGGTCATCAATGGATCTCGCTTCGCGTTCCGCGAGGTCGCGCGCCGGCACGGCGATTTTGCCATCGTGGCCTGCGCCGCGATGAAGATGCCATCCGGCGTCCGCCTCGCGGTCGGTGGCGTTGCGGACATCCCGACCGCGCGGGACTGGCCGCGACTCGAGGGCAGCGCGCTCGACGATGCCCTCAACGCCTTTGCCTACGAGCTCGGCGCGCGCGACGACGTTCATGCCACCGCGCGCTATCGCCGCGACCTCGTGCGCATGATCGGCCGCGATCTGATCGGCGAGGTTATGCGATGACCCGTCTCAAATCCGACGCCCGCCATCCCATCCACGTCTCGCTGAATGGCCAGCCCGTCGCGGGGGAAGCCGAGCCTCGGACGCTGCTGTCCGATTTCCTGCGGCACCAGTTGGGCGCCACCGGCACCCATGTCGGCTGCGAGCACGGCGTCTGCGGTGCCTGCACGGTCGTCGTCGACGGCATGCTGACCCGTTCCTGCCTCACCCTGGCGGCGCAGGTCGACGGCTGCGAGATCAAGACGGTTGAAGGGCTTGCACCCGCGGCCGATCGCCTCGGCGTGCTGCAACAGGCCTTCCGCCGTCACCACGCGCTCCAGTGCGGCTTCTGCACCGCCGGCATCCTGATGTCGCTCGATCATTATCTCGCCAGGAACCCGGCGCCGACCGAGGCGGAGATTCGCGATCTTCTCAGCGGGCATCTGTGCCGCTGCACCGGCTACACGCCGATCATCCAGGCGGCCCTCGAAGCCGCCGCCCAGCTCGCTTCATCGAAAAAAGAGACGTCAGATGCTTGATCTCGGCAGCAGCTTCATGGCCAGCGCCGCGCGCGATCCGCGCGCCATCGCGCTGGTCGACGGCGATCTCCGCCTGACCTACCGGCAATGGTACGACAAGATCTCTGCTTTGGTCGCATCCTTCGGCCGCCTTGGCCTCAAGCCCGGCGACCACGTCGTCACGCTGCTGCAAAACCGCTGGGAGGCCGCGACGCTGCATTGGGCCTGCCAGTTCGCAGGACTCGTAATCACGCCGATCAACTGGCGAGCCAAGGCCGACGAGCTGGACTTCTGCATCGAGAACGCTGAAGCCCGCACAGTTTTCTACCAGGATATTTCTGCTGAGGCGGTGCAGGGTTCGGCGCTCGCCGGCCGGGTGCTACGCGTGTCGGTCGATCCGGGCACAGGCGAGGCGACAGGCTTTGCCGATCTGATCAGGGGCAGCGCGCCCGACGCCGAGCCGTGCGTCGGCTCTGATGCCTGGTCGATCATGCTCTACACATCGGGCACTACCTCGCGGCCGAAGGGCGTGCCGCGGCGTCATCGCGCCGAGCGTGCCGCGGCGATCGCCCATGTCGCGCAAAATCTCTACGGCCGCGGCGAGCGCACGCTCGGCGTGATGCCGCTCTACCACACCATGGGCGTCCGCTCGTTGCTCGCGATGTCGCTGATCGGGGGCGGCTTCATCTGCCTGCCGCGCTATGACAGCCGCCACGCGCTGGAGCTGATCGAGCGGGAAGGGATCACCAATCTCTATCTGGTGCCGACGCTCTATCACGATCTCGTCCATCACGAGGCCTTTGCCCGGACCGACGTCTCCAGCGTGCGCAAGCTCGGCTTTGCCGGCGCCTCGATGACGGATGGCCTGCTGAAGAAGCTGAACGAGACCTTCAGGCCGGAGCTGTTCGTCAATCATTACGGCAGCTCCGAGATCTACACCTTCACGATCGATCAAAACGCTACGGCAAAACCCGGCTCTGCCGGTAAGGCCGGGCTGAACCAGCACGTCAAGGTCGTGCGCATCGGCGCGCGTTCGGTGGCGGAGCTTGCCGCGGTCGGCGAGGAGGGGGAGATTATCGCCACGCTCGCGGGCGACGAAGCCTTTGAGGGCTATTGGCGCCGCCCCGAGGCCGACGCGAAATCGTTGCGCGAGGGCTGGTATTTCACCGGCGATACCGGCTTCGTCGATCACGACGGCGACCTGTTCGTCACGGGCCGCGTCGACGACATGATCATCACCGGCGGCGAGAACGTCTCTCCTGTCGAGATCGAGAGCTGCCTGTCGCTGCATCCCGGGGTCGACGAGGTCGCCGTGGTCGGTGTCGCCGACGAAAAATGGGGCAAGGTCGTCGCCGCCTTCGTCAAGCGCAATCGCAACGTTTCCGAGAGCGAGCTGGAGCAGTTCTGCCGCACCTCGGGCCTCGCCAACTTCAAGCGGCCGCGCCGCTACGTCTTCGTCGACGCGATTCCCAAATCGCCGGTCGGCAAGCTGCTGCGGCGCCTGCTCGTCGCCGGAGAATACGAGACCGAGCGTCGGCCGCCATCGGACGCCGCTTGATCGTCACGCATCAACAGAAGGAAGAGAAAATGCCGTCACCCTATACTTTTGCCGATCCTCGGCTTGCCAAGCTCGACGGGTTCAAGGTCGAGATCGATGAGGCGCATGAGCGCGCGGACATCATCCTGGGACGTCCGCCCTACAACGTCGTGGCGATGCCGCAGCGCGACCAGCTCCGGCTGACCTTCGAGACGTTGGACGAGGATCCGCGCGTGCGCATCATCGTGCTGCGCGGAGAGGGCGAGCATTTCTCGAGCGGCGGGAACATCGGAGGTTTCATGGAAGCGAGCCCCGAGCACGTTTCCAAGCTCGCCTGGAATATCGCCGCGCCGGCGCGTTGCGCCAAGCCTGTTATCGTCGCCAATCGCGGCTATTGTTTCGGCGTGGGCTTCGAACTGTCGCTGGCCTGCGACTTCCGTATCGCCTCGGAGACCACGCAGTACGCGCTGCCCGAGCAGAAGCTCGGCCAGATCCCGGGCTCCGGCGGGTCGGCGCGGCTGCAGAAGATGGTCGGCATCACCCGCACCAAGGACATCGTGATGCGCTCCAAGCGCATCTCGGCGAAGCAGGCGCTAGAGTGGGGCATCGCCACCGAATGCGTGCCCGATTCCGAACTGGAGAAGGCGACCGACAAGCTTGTCGACGAGCTCCGCAGCTTCTCGCCACTGGCGCAGCGCACCGCCAAGAAGCTGCTCAACGACACCGAGGATTCGACACTCGCCATCGCCATCGAGCTCGAGGGGCATTGCTACAGCCGCCTGCGCCAGTCGGACGATTTCAGGGAAGGCGTCGAGGCCTTCAACGCCAAGCGTCCGCCGAAATTCGTCGGCCGTTGATACGCGACGCAACAAACTGCCGCGGTTCGCATGGCGCGGACCGCGGCCCTAATCAAACGGGGAGGGTAAAACAAAATGGCTGAGATGGATATGCCGGTCGCCGGTGCACGGGCATCGACGGATAACAAGCAGATGGTCAATGCGATCATCGCGTCAGTGCTCGGATGGGCACTCGACCTGTTCGATTTGTTCATTCTGCTCTATGTAGCGCCGGTGGTCGGCGCGCTATTCTTTCCGTCGAGCAATGCGGCGCTCTCGCTCGCCGCGGTCTACGGTTCGTTCGCCGTTACGCTGCTGATGCGGCCGCTCGGTTCGGCGGTGTTCGGGCACTACGCCGACGTGCACGGCCGCAAGCAGGCCATGCTGGTCGCCATCGTCGGCGTCGGCATCAGCACCGCCGCGTTCGGCCTGCTGCCGACCATCGCGCAAGTCGGCGTGATCGCTCCCATCGTGTTCCTGATTTTGCGCCTGGTGCAGGGCGTGTTCGTCGGTGGCGTGGTGGCCTCGACCCACACGATCGGCACGGAATCGGTGCCGCCGCATTGGCGCGGTGCGATGTCGGGCCTGGTCGGCGGCGGCGGCGCCGGCATTGGTGCGCTGCTGGCGTCCTTCATCTTCCTGATCACGTCCTCGGTATTCCCCGGAGATGCCTTTGCCGTCTGGGGCTGGCGCTTCATGTTCTTCTCGGGGCTGCTGAGTTCGCTGCTCGGCTGGTTCATCTTCCGTAATCTTGAAGAATCTCCCTACTTCAAGGAGCTCAAGCGCCAGCAGGGCAATAAGCAGGCGAAGGTCTCGAAGGCGCCTGTCAAGGACGTATTGTCCCACGAGTATCGCGGCGTCCTGCTGATCAACCTGCTCATTACCTTCGGCGGCGGCGCCGGTTATTATCTGACCTCGGGGTATTTGCCGAGCTTCCTGAAAGTCATCAACGCGGTTCCGAACCAGACCTCCTCGCTGATCCTGATGGGCGCCAGCGTCTCGGCGTTCTTCGCCGCGGTGCTGGTCGGCGCGCTGAGCGATCTCATCGGCCGCAAGAAGACGTTCCTGCTGATCGGGGTCCTGGCGGCGGTGCTGTTGCCGCTGTGCTATCTGAACCTCGCCACGACCAAGGACATCACGCAGATCACGCTCTATGCGCTTGCCATCGCCTTCATCGGTAATGCCGGTTATGCGCCGGTGCTGATCTTCCTGAACGAACGTTTCCCCACGGCGCTCCGCGCCAGCGGCACCGGCCTGTCCTGGAATATCGGCTTTGCGCTGGGCGGAATGATGCCGACGTTCGTTTCGCTGGTAAGCGGCAGCCCCGCGGAGATTCCGATGTCGCTGGCCTACTTTGCAGTCGGCGTGTTCGTGATCTATTTGATCGGCGGGGTCGTGATCCCCGAAACCAAGGGCAACTTCCGCTGAGCTGGATCGGCGCGGCTGCACCTGCGGCCGCGCCAGCCACTACCCCGCAAGAAACCCGCCATCCACCGCGACCACCGTTCCGGTCGCGTATTGCGAGGCTGGCATGCAAAGAAAGGCGACGGCACCGGCGATGTCCTCGGGCTGGCCCCAGCGCTTGAACGCGGTGCGGTCGGCGATGCGCTGATAATGGGCGCGGTCGGTGCGGCCGGCGGCATTGATCGCGGTTTCGACGTAGCCGGGCGCGACGGCGTTGACGCGGATGCCGTCTTCGGCCCACGCCAGGGCCAGCGCCTTGGTCAGCATCACGACGCCGCCCTTGCTGGCGCAATAGGCCGGAATCCGCGGCAGGGCCAGGGTTGCGTTCATCGAGGCGATGTTGACGATCGAGCCTTTCATCTTCGCCAGCTGCGAGCGGAACGCCATGCAGGTCCGGAACGTGCCCGTGAGATTGACGTCGAGCACTTTCGTGAAGGTCTCGATTTCGTATTCCTTGTCCCGCGCCAGGATGCCGGCGCAATTGATCAGCGCATCGACGCGTTCGTGCTGTCCGGCGAGCGAGGCGACGGCTTCATCGCTCGTGACGTCGAGCGTCGTGAGCGCAAGTCCGGCGCGCGGCTTGAGCAGGGAGCGTGCGAGATCGGCGTCATTGACGCCTGTGGCGGTCACCGTCGCCCCGAGGTCGCAGAACTGGTTGCTGATCGCGGCGCCGATGTCGCCAGCGCCGCCGATCACGACGGCATGAAAACCGGAGGTTAGAGAAAAGCTGGTACTCATCGGAGGATCTCACTTCAGGATTGCGGGAGGCGGAGCCGTCGATTCCCGGACCACCAGCGAGAAGTCGATCTCGCGATGCATGATGGTCTGCTCGCCGGCGAGGCTGCGCACCAGGTATTCTCCGGCCCGCTGCCAGGTCTCGTCGGTTGGGACGTGGATCGTGGTCAGGCTCGGTCGCAAATGGCGGCTCCAGTCGAGGTCGTCGAAGCCGACGACGGACAGATCACGCGGCACCGAAAAGCCGCTGCGCTCCGCTTCCAACAGGACGCCATAGGCAATGACGTCGTTGCCGCAGACCACTGCCGTCGGGCGCTTCTTGAGGTTGAGGAGATGGCGGGCCGCCTCGCGCGCGTCGTCCAGGGTATAGGGCACCTCGACATGCCATTCCGGAGGCAGCTCCAGGCCGTTCTCCGCGAGCGCGCGGCGAAAGCCGGCGACGCGAGCGCCGGCGCGGTCGTTGTTGCGCTGGAGAGCTGAAACGATTCCGATCCGGCGATGGCCGAGCTCGATGACATGCCCGGCCGCCCGATGGGCGGCGGCCTCATTGTTCGTGCCGACGCAAGGGTAGGGCCGGTCGGGCTGATAGATCCCGACATTGATGAAAGGCACCGCATTGTCCGCGAGTAGCTTGCGCAACCCCTCGTGATGGCAGTCGCCCCGCAGCACGAGGCCATCGACGCCGCGGCCGATCAGGTTGCGGGCCTGTTGCAGCTCGACGTCGAGATCGTATCCGCTCGTGGTGAGAAACAGCATGTAACCCACCGAGGACAGGTATTTTTGCAGCGAGGCGATGCCGCGCGCGAACATCGTGTTGTCGATCGTCGGCACGATCGCGCCAAGCGTACGCGATCGCCGCGACGACAGAATCCGGGCCGGCGCATGCGGGATGTAACCGACGGCTTCGATTGCCTGCGCGATGCGCGCGCGCAGGGACGGGCTCACCGCATCGGGATTGTTGAGCGCACGTGAGACCGATGCCGTCGACACGCCGGCTCGTGCCGCGACGGCGCGGATGCCTTGCTTCGTCAATTTGGCGGACGGTCGATTCATGATGTAACGTTACAATTCCGGATCGCGGGCATGGCAAGGAGAATATCTGCAATAATGCGGCACAAAGGATCGATTGTCTATCGCTTGACAGAGGTGCGTCGGCGCTTAGGATGTAACCGTTTTCAGAAGGCGCCGACAGCATAAGGCGGCCAGCGGGAGGAGAGTTCGATGAAGGCCAGAATGCTCGCGACGCACGTCGCGTTGCCCGTTCTTGCGATTGCCGCCGTCAGCGCGCAGGCGCGCGCGGCCGAATTCGACTGGATGAAGTTCAAGGGCAAGACCGTCACCTTTCTCGCCAACAACAATCCGGTTTCGCAGGCGCTGCTCACCTATAAGGCCGATTTCGAGAAGCTGACCGGCATGACCCTGAAGGTCGACGGCTATCAGGAACAGCAGATGCGCCAGCGTCTGGTCACCGTCATGAATGCGAACAGCGACGAGGTCGATGTGTTCATGACGCTGCCCTCGCGCGAAGGCGAGCAGTTCGCCGCTTCCGGCTGGTACGGCGATCTCACCGCGATGGCCAAGAACGAGGTCGCCAAGGACTACGATCCGGCGGGGTTGAGCCAGGCCCTGCTGAAGGCCGCGACGTTCGGCGGCAAGCTGACCAGCATGCCGATGAACATCGAGGGCCCGATCTTCTATTACCGCACCGATATCTTCAAGAAGTGCGGCCTTGAGGCGCCGAAGACCATCAAGGACGTCGAGGCCGCCGCCGAGAAGATCAAGACCTGCGACAGCACGGTGACGCCGTTCGTCTCGCGTGGCCTCAAGCCTGCGATCGCCTACACCTTCAGCAACATACTGCACAATATCGGCGGCACATATATCGCAAGCGGCAAGTCGAGCCTGTGCTCGGCCAAGGGCAAGGAGGCGCTTGACACCTATAGCCGGTTGCTGCGCGACTTCGGACCGCCCGGCGTCGTCAATTACAGCTTCCAGCAGATTTCGGCGCTGTATCGCGGCGGCCGCGCGGCGATGGCGTTCGAATCCTCGAATGAATTGCGCACGGTGATGGAAGGCGGCGCGCGCCTGAAGGACACTGGCCTGTTGCCGTTCCCGGCGGGCGAGGCCGGCCAGGTGCCGACCACGATCGGCTGGGGCATGGCGGTGTCCTCGCACAGCAAGCAGCCGGATGCCGCCTGGTACTTCGTGCAGTGGGCGACGAGCCCCGAGGTGCAGAAGAAGATGGCTTTGCAGGGCATTGCCCCGCCGCGTCCGTCCGTCGCCAAGGACCCCGAATATCGCAAATGGATCGACGAGGAGCCGGTGCGCAAGGAATGGCAGGCCGCGCTCGACGTGCTCGCCACCAAGGGCTCGTCCGAAGTCGGCTATCCCATCGTCGCCAATCCGCAATCGCGCGAGTTCATTGGTCAGGCGGTGCAGGATTTGATCCTGAAGCAAAAGACCGTCGATCAGGCTTGCGCGGACGCCGACAAGGCGCTGGACGCGCTGATCGCGCTGAACTGACCGCCCGGTGCCGGCTGGTGTCCGCGCCGGCCGGCACCTAACTCGATCGAGGACAGGAATACATGTCTGACACGGCTGCGACACTCACGCAGGACCGGCAGAAGCTGGAAATGGCGGCGCTCTCGGCGCCGGCCGTGATCTTCACGGTCGCGATGATCGCATTTCCGGTCGTCTATACGATCTGGCTTGGCTTCCAGACTTTCTCTTCGACCGGCAAGCAGTCCTTTGCCGGCCTTGCCAATTACACGAAGCTGATGTCCGACGTCGAGTTCTGGCATGGGTTGTGGATCACCATTGCGCTGTTCGTGCTCTCGCTGGTGCTGCAGCTCGCCTTCGGCGTCTGGCTTGCGCTGGTACTGTTTCATGCCAAGCGCCTTCCTGGGATCGTGCGATCGCTGTTCATCTCGCCCTTCATGATGCCGCCGGTGGTCGCCGGAATGATGTGGCTCGTGATCCTCGATCCGTCACTGGGCGCGGCCAACTACATCCTGCAATCGCTCGGCCTGCCGCCATCGGACTGGCTGGCGTCGCCGACATGGGTCATTCCGACGGTCGCGCTGATCGATAGCTGGCAGTGGACGCCGTACGTCGCCCTGATCGTGCTCGGCGGCCTGCAATCTCTGCCGCCGAGCGTCTACGAGGCCGCGCAGATCGATGGCGCATCTGCGTTCAAGACCTTCCAACGCATCACGCTGCCGCTGCTGCTGCCGACCATCGTCACTGCAGCCATCCTGCGCAGCGTCGATCTCCTGCGCTTTTTCGACATCATCTACATCACGACCCAGGGCGGGCCCGGCAACGCCTCGAATACGCTCAATATCTACGGCTTCCGGGTCGGCTTCGAATTCTTCAACATCGGCTATGCCAGCGCGTTGATGCTGACGCTGACCGCGATCGTGTTCGGCGCCGTGCTCGCCTTCAACCGCCTGCGCGGCGCGGTGGCGTGGTGATCTCATGACCGACGCAGTCAACACCGACCGCTGGATACGCCGGCTCAACCTGGTGCAGCTCGTGCTGGCCGGCGTCATCATCATGACGCCAACGGTCTGGATGGTGCTGTCCTCCTTCAAGCCGTCCTTCGAGGTGACGGCCTATCCGCCGACACTGATCTTCACGCCGACGCTGGACAATTATGTCGAGCTGACCAAGACGACGCCGTTCCTGAGCTACGCCCTCAACAGCCTGATCGTCACCGTCGGCTCGACGGCGCTCGGGCTCCTGTTCGGAATCCCGGCCGCGTTCGCCGTCTCCTGGACGCGTATTTCGTGGCCGGCGATCCTGACGCTCGCGGCGCGCATGGCACCGGGAACGCTGTTCCTGCTGCCGTGGTACGTCATGTTCCGGCAGGTCGGCATGATCGGGTCGTACACGGCGCTGATCCTCAGCCACGCGGTGATCACGCTCCCGATCGTGATCTGGGTGCTGCTGCCGTCGTTCGATGCCATTCCACGCAGCGTGTTCGAGGCGGCACAGGTCGATGGATGCAGCGTCACGCGAATCCTCTGGCGCATCGCGCTGCCGCTGGTGGCGTCCGGCATCGCCGTCTCGGCCATACTCGCCTTCGTATTCTCTTGGAACTACTTCCTGTTTGCGCTGGTGCTCTCCAATGGCGACACCAAGACGCTGATCGCGGCTGCCTTCAATTTCATCGGCGAAGGCTCGACGCAATGGGGCGCCCTGATGGCCGCGGCGACGCTGATCGCATTGCCGCCGCTGGTACTCGCAGCTCTGGTTCAGCGCTGGCTGGTGTCCGGGCTGACGCTCGGTGCGGTGAAAGGCTAGGTATCTGATGAACGTAACGCCACGTCCGAACGCGATCATGCAGGCTGCGGTGTTCCATGGTCACGAACGCATCACCATCGAGCCGGTACGGATGCCCGACGTTGGGGCAGGCGAGGTGCTGGTGCGGGTCTCGCGCACCGCGCTGTGCGGCTCGGACTTCAAGCTCTGGCACAAAGGCGCCGAGTTCACCGCCGGCCACGAGATTTTTGGCGCCGTCGAGCAGCCCGGTCACCGCCTGCATGGCCGCCGCTGCGCCGTCTATATCCCGCTGCACTGTGACCACTGCGCGGCCTGCAAGCGCGGCGACACCCAGATGTGCCTGGAGGTCTCGAGCCTGATCGGCTGGAACAGGCCGGGCGGCTACGCCGAATACGTGCCGGTGCCCGAGAATTGCCTGCTGCCGGTGCCCGACGATATCGAGGACAGCCTCGCGCCGCTCTTGCTCGACACCATCGGCACCTCCGGCCACGCCGTGCGGTTCGTCAGTCGCGTCGTGCCGCCGGACGAGGTCGGTGCGGTCCTCGTGATGGGAGCGGGCCCTGTCGGTCTCGGCGTCGTGTTGGCGCTCCGCAGTCTCGGCTATGACGACATCCACGTCGCCGATCCGAACGTGGCACGCCTGAATATCGCCCGATCGTTCGGCGCGAAACCGCATCCGATCGGCGACACGTCGAAGCGGTTCGCCCTCATCTTGGAATGCTCCGGCGCGCATGCGGCGCGCAACCTCGGTATCGAGCTGGTCCTGCCGCGCGGGGCGCTGGTGCTGGTCGGAGAGAACGCCGCGCCCTGGACCATCGAGGAAGGCAAGGTGTTCCGTCGCAAGGATTTCTACATGATCCGGACCTTCTACTTCCCCGTCTCGGATTTCGAGCCGAACGTCGAACTGCTGCGCAGGTACAAGGACGAATACCGCGTTCTCGTCGACGGCGAGTTCGGCCTGTCCGCTTTGCCCGAGAATTTCGCCCGCTTCGCCAAGGGCGAGTTGATCAAGCCTGTACTGGCGCTGGACTAAGCGATATGGCCTCGATCTCGATCCGCAACCTTACCAAACGCTACGGCAATTTCACTGTGATCCCGGATCTCAACCTTGAGATCGCGGACCACGAATTCGTGGTTTTCGTTGGCCCGTCCGGTTGCGGCAAGTCGACCTTGCTCCGGATCATCGCAGGCCTCGAGCCGATTTCCTCCGGCGATCTCTACATCGGCGACACGCGCGTCAACGGCGTGCAGGCGGCACAGCGCGACATTGCGATGGTGTTCCAGGATTACGCGCTCTATCCGCACATGCGGGTCTACGACAATATGTCCTTTGCGCTGGAGCTGCGGGGAACGCCGAAAGCGGAGATCGACGCGCGGGTGAAGCGCGCGGCGGCGCTGCTGCACATCGAGCCGTATCTCGACCGCAAGCCGAAGGAGCTCTCCGGCGGCCAGCGCCAGCGCGTCGCCATGGGGCGTGCGATCGTGCGCAATCCAAAAGCCTTCCTGTTCGATGAGCCGCTCTCGAATCTTGACGCCAAGTTGCGCGGGCAGGTGCGCGCCGAGATCAAGGCGCTGTCGCAGGAACTCAAGACCACCATGGTCTTCGTGACGCATGACCAGATCGAGGCCATGACCATGGCCGACCGCATCGTGGTGCTTCAGAGCGGCACGATCCAGCAATACGACACGCCTGAGGCGGTCTACGAGCGGCCGGCCAACCAGTTCGTGGCCGGTTTCATCGGCTCGCCAGCCATGAATTTCTTTCCGGTCGAATGGCGACAGGAGCGTGCGATCCTTTCGCAAGGCGGAACGGTGGTGCCGCTGGGCGAGGAGACGGCGAACGGGCTGCGGCGGGCCGGCAGCGCTGTGCTTGGCATTCGTCCCGAACATTTTGCCGTTGCCACCGATGCGGCGGACGGCATTGCAGTGAATGTCAAGCTCGTTGAGCCGCTCGGCTCGGACACGCTGATCCATTTCGATCTCGCCGGCGCGGCATCCATCGCGCGGGTCGATCCGTCGCTACGACCGAAGGTCGGCGATCGCCTCAGCCTCCGCCCGCAACCCAGCCGGGCGCATCTGTTCGACGCCGCAAACGGGCGGGTCTTGCGGTGAGCTCGCCAGCGAACATTGGAAATCCGTCGGCGCTGGCAGAGCTCGTGTCCAAGGCGGATCGCGTGCAGGTGATTTGCCTCGGGCTGTCGGCGCTCGACCAGATCTGGCGCGTCGACCGGCCGTTCGCCGGTGGAAGCGAGAAGATCAGGGCCGTCGAGTACGGCACGCTCGGCGGCGGCATGGCCGCCAACGCCGCGGTTACGGTTGCAAGGCTCGGCGCGGCGGTCGCGTTCTGGGGCCGGGCAGGCAATGATGCCGCCGGCCAGGAGATGCGGTCCGCCTTCGGCGCCGAGGGCATCGATGTCGAGAATTTCCGGCTGTTTCCCGATGGCCGCTCGTCGGTCTCCGGGATCATCGTCGACAGCTCGGGCGAACGGCAGATCGTCAATTTCCGCGGTCTCTATCCGGAAGCAGCCGACTGGCTGCCGTTGAAGTCGGTTGCCCGCGCATCCTCGGTGCTGGCAGATCCTCGCTGGGTCGAGGGGGCCGCGACGTTGTTCGGTGAAGCCCGCGCGCGCGGGATCCCGACGGTGCTCGACGGCGACATGGCCGATGCCGAGGTGTTCGAGCGGCTGTTGCCCCTGACCGACCACGCAATCTTCTCCGAGCCCGCGCTCACGGCTTTTGGCGGCTCGGCCAAGGATGAAACCCTCGCCGCGCTCGCCCGCTTCGGGTGTCGTATCATCGCTGTGACGCGCGGTGGCGAGGGTGTGAGCTGGTTCGAGAACGGCCGCCTGCACCGACAGGCGGCCTTCGCGGTCGATGCGGTCGACACCACGGGCGCCGGCGACGTCTTCCATGGCGCCTATGCCCTCGCGATCGGCGCCGGTCTCGACGTGCGCGACGCGATGGCGTTTTCGGCTGCGGCGGCCGCGATGAAATGCCGCCACGCAGGCGGACGCAACGGAACCCCCACCATCAACGAGTGTCTTGCATTCATGAGGACGAAGCCATGAGAACGATTGGAAAGAACCGCGGCCTGGCGCGTCTGGCCGACGCGGATGGTCATTTTCGCATGGTCGCGCTGGATCAGCGGCCGCCGCTGTTTGACGCTATTGCGAAAGCAAAGGGGATTGCGCGGGACCAGGTCGAATACTCTGACGTGACGGCGGCAAAGCGTCTGCTCGTGGAGAACCTCGCGCCGCATTGCAGCTCGATGCTGTTCGATCCGAATTTCGCAGTGCCCGCGGCGATCGATCTTCTGCCGCCGCGTTGCGGTCTCATCATGACCCTCGAAGAGCATCGGGTGGATGAGACCTCGGGCGGACGCAAGTCGCGGGCGATCACCGACTGGAGCGTTGAGAAGATCCGCGCCATGGGCGGCGACGCCGTCAAGGTGCTGGCGTGGTACCGGCCGGACGCCGATGCTGCGGTCAACGAGCATCAGAAGCGGTTCGTTCGCGAGATCGGGCAGGATTGCGCCCGTCACGACATTCCCTACGTCCTGGAGCTGCTGGTCTATCCGTTCCTCGGCAGCGCCAATCACACCGCCGACTACGTGGAGTCGCCCGGAAAACTTCCAGGTCTGGTCATCGAGAGCGTGCGCGAGTTCGCCAAGCCGGAATATGGCGTCGACCTTCTGAAGCTGGAGAGCCCGCTGGCGGCCAACAGTCTGCCTGCCCGGGATGGCAGCACTGAGGCGAAAGCCGCGCAGATGGAGTTCGACGCGATCGGCGATATCTGCCGCGCGCGCAGCATCCCCTGGGTGCTGCTCTCCGGCGGTGCTGCCCCGGAGAAATTCGAACGGGTACTCGACTTTTCCTATGCCGCGGGCGCGGGCGGGTTTTTGGCGGGCCGCACGATCTGGCTCGATGCCGTCTTGAAGAATTTCCCGGACCGTGCGGCGGTTGCCGCCAGCCTGCGCAAGGATGGCCTTGGTGTGCTCGAACGGCTCAACGAGCTGACAAAGGCCAAGGGAACGCCGTGGAAGGCGCGCTTTCCCGTATTTACTGATATCAAGCGGGAAGGTGACTTCGCGCGCGCGTACTGAGCTGATGGCCGTTCCGCGTGCTCCGATCCCGATCGCAGGATCTGCAACATGACGTCTGACAGCTTCACTATTCGCTCGATCGAAGCGTTCTGCTATCGCTATCCGTTGGCGACGCCCGTGGTGACGTCGTTCGGCCGCATGCTCAACCGCCCCGCCGTGTTCATTCGCGCCGTCGATGAAGATGGCGTCGAGGGATGGGGCGAGGCCTGGTCGAATTTCCCTGCGCCCGGTGCGGAGCATCGTGCGCGGCTCGTGAACGAGGTGCTCGCGCCCGGTCTCGTCGGGCGCAGGTTCGACGGTCCGGCTCAAGCCTTCGAGAGCCTGACGAGGGGCACCGAAGTGCTGGCGCTGCAATGCGGCGAACCCGGACCGTTTGCGCAGGCGATCGCAGGCATCGATCTCGCGCTATGGGACCTCTCGGCGCGCCGTCGGCGCTTGCCGCTGTGGCGGCTGCTTGGTGGGCACGGCAGCACAATCAAGGTCTATGCCAGTGGCATCAATCCCGGCGGAGCCACGCAGACGGCCGAAGCCGCACTCGAGCGAGGTCATCGCGCGTTGAAGTTGAAGGTCGGATTCGGCGCCGACACCGACCTCGCCAATCTCGCGGCCCTGCGCCAGATCGTCGGCGCGGGCATGCTTGCGGCGGACGCCAATCAGGGCTGGTCGGTCGAACAGGCGCTTCAGATGCTGGATCGGCTTGGCGGGTTCGATTTGCGCTGGCTGGAAGAGCCCATCCGCGCCGATCGGCCACGCGAAGAATGGCTAAGACTGCGGGCAGGCGCGGACATGCCGATTGCGGCCGGCGAGAACATCTCGAGCGCCGAAGGCTTCAGGCAGGTGTTGACCGAGGACGTGCTCGGCGTGGTTCAGCCGGACATCGCGAAATGGGGCGGGCTTACGGTCTGTGTCGGACTGGCGCGTGACATCCTCGACGCGCGCAAGACGTTTTGCCCGCACTATCTCGGCGGCGGCGTTGGACTGCTTGCCTCGGCCCATCTGCTTGCCGGCATCGGAGGGGATGGCTGGCTGGAGGTCGACGCCAACGACAATCCGTTGCGCGATTTGTTTTGCGGCTCCCTGGTCGACGTGCGTGAAGGCATGGTTCAGCTGAGTGACGACCCGGGGCTCGGAACAGTGCCGGATCTTTCAGCTATCGAGCGCTATCGCAGCATCTAGATCAGTGCGGGTGTTCTTCGCCTAAAGTACCTCGGCCAAAGATTGGCCGTGCAGCTCGATGTTCAATCCGCGCATGCCGAGGTCGTTGATCTCGCCGCCCATCGCCTTCAGGCTCTCCTCGCGGATCAGTGACATCAGCCCGCGGCGCAGCGCCAAAAATTCCGAGGACATCATCATCGATTGCTGCCGCGGCCGTTCCAGCGGAATTGGGATCTCCGCCTTGATTGAGCCGGGGCGTGCGGTCATGCAGTAGACGCGGTCGGAGAGGAAGATCGCCTCGTCGATGTCGTGGGTGACGAACAGCACCGAGATCTTCAGCCGCTGCCACATGTTGGTGAGGATCTGCTGCATGATGACGCGGGTCTGGGCGTCGAGTGCACCGAAGGGCTCGTCCAGCAGCAGCACTTTCGGCCCCGTGGCGAGCGCGCGGACGATGCCGACGCGCTGCTTCATGCCGCCGGAGAGCTTTTCCGGATAGTGCTTCTCGAAGGCCTCCAGGCCCGCCAGCCCGAGCAGCGTCCGGGCGGCGCGCTCACGCTGCGAGCGCGGCATGCCGCGCATCTTCAGTCCGAACTCGACGTTCTCCCGCACCGTCTTCCAGGGGAACAGCGAATATTGCTGGAACACCATGCCGCGCTCGGCGCTGGGACCACTCACACGCTCACCGTCGACGGTGACGATCCCTGTGGTGGGTTTAAGGAAGCCCGCGACCGCGTTGAGCAGCGTCGATTTTCCGCAGCCGGAGGGCCCGACGATCGAGACGAATTCGCCTGGCTTCACATGGATCTGTGTATCAGTGACGGCCTGGACCGGTCCCTCGATGCTGTCATAGCTGAGGGAAAAGCTCCTGACTTCGATATGGCCTTGCGGTGCCTTGGCGGGGATCTCGCTCATTTCGCTCTCCACGGCATCACCAATTGTCCGGCGCCCCGGATCAGCAGGCTCGATCCCAGGCCGAGAACGCCAATTGCGATCATGCCGAGCGCGATGTCGGCGTACTGGACCAGCGAATAGGCTTCCCAGGTGAAGTAGCCGATGCCGTATTGGCCGGAGATCATCTCGGCCGCGATCAGCGATACCCAGGCTACACCCATGCCGACCGTGAGGCCGGTGAAGATGTGCGGCAGTGATGCCAGGAAATACACCTCGCGGAAGATCGAGCGCTCCCGCGCGCCGAGGCATTGTGCTGCGCGCACTAGCACGGGATCGACCAGCGTCATGCCGTGAAGTGTGTTCACCAGGATCGGGAAGAACGAGCCGAGGAAGGTGATGTAGACGATGCTCTGCTCGTTGGTCGGCCACAGCATGATCGCCATCGGCACCCAGGCGATTGCCGGGATCGGTCGCAGCACTTCTGCGACCGGGAAGATGACCTCATGGACGAGCTTGAAGCGACCCATCACCAGACCGAGCGGCACCCCGACGATGGCTGCGAGGGAGAAGCCGACGAGGATGCGCCGGCAGCTCAAGACGATGTGCATCAGGAATTTGGGATCGTGGATCGCCTTGATGAAGCTGGCATAGACCGCGAGCGGCGAGGGCACATTGGTGAAGCGCACGAAGAGCACGACGCGATAGGTCGTGAGCAGGTGCCAGGCCAGGAGGAATGCCAGCAGCGAGGTGATGCCGATCGCGATCGCGCGCAGGCCGTTGCGATTCAATCGGTACCAGCGCAACGCGAGCGTGCCGAAGGAGGGCGGGGTGGCGACGGGCTCCGGGCCCGCCTCTGCAATGGCTGTTGCCGGCATGCTGTCCTCGGGATGTCTGAGGATGGCGGGGCTGCTCACGTCTTGCCTCCGCCGACCGCCGCCTTCACCGCGTCGTCGAAGCCCAGCACCTTGCCGCCGATCTTGGCGGCATGGGCTTCGGCGTCCTTCTTCAGCAGGAACGGCGCGACGTCGCCATCGCCGACGGCGAAGAAGGCCTGGTCGGCGAACAGCTTGATGCCGCGCGTGGTGTCGAAGACGTAGGCGACGTTGATCTTCTTGCCCTTGGCCTTGAAGTCGGCATAGGCCCCCAGGGTGCACGCCGCGGACGCAAACGGCATGATGCCGGCATCATCCACCCAGACCTCGCCGGCCTTGCGCGGATCGGTGATCGGCTTCTTGCAGAAGGCGTCTTCTCCGGCGATCTCGTAATTCTTGGTGCTCGCGAGCTGCGCGTCGTAATCGAGCTTCATCTCGGCATAGGCTTTGCGGATATAGCCATCGTCGACCCATTTTTTCGGATCGAATTCCTTCATCCGGCCGAGATTTTGCAGAACCTTGACGTCGGCGGTGGCGGCGTCGATCAACGCAGGCTTGACCGTGGGATCGGTGGTCATGTTGCCGCTGGGCCCCAGGAAGATGTACACCACTTCCCTGCTGATGCCGGTCCATTCCTGGATCTTCTCCGCGGCGCGCTTGGGATCGTCGCGCAGCCACTGATTGGCGGCGATGACCGCCTTCAGATAGGCGGTCACGACCTCCGGGTATTTGTCGGCGAAATCGGTGCGAACCACGATGCCGTGGAAGGTCGGTACGTTGGTCTCGACGCCGTCAAAGATCTTCCGCGCGAAGCCGCGGAACGGCAGCAGCTCGGCAAAGGGAACGAAGTCGGCATGCGCGTCGATCTTCTTTTCCTGGAGATTGGTCGAGCCGACCTCCGGGCTCTGGCTGACGAGCTGGAAGAAGTCGGACGTGTAGCCACGGTCCTGCATCGCCTTCAGCACCATGCCATGGGCCGCGGAGCCGAACGGTACACTGACGAGCTTGCCCTTGAGATCGGCGAGATCGTAATAGGGCGAGTCCTTGTGAACGACGATGCCGTTGCCGGAGCCGGACAGGCTGTAGGCGGCGATACCGATCAGCCGGCTCTTGCTCTCGGGGTTACTTTCGAAGGTGAAGCCGTTCACGATCAGCGGATAGTCGCCCATCATGCCGATCTGCAGCTTGTTCGCCATAATCGCGTTGGTGACGGGCGGGCCGGAGGTGAAGTTCTGCCACTCCAGCTCGAACTTGATGTTGCTGTATTTGCCGTCTTTAGGCAGATATTTCTCGAGCAGGTGCAATTGGCGGATGACGACACCGGCCGTCACCGTGTTGGTTGTCGTATCCTGCGTTCCGATGCCGAGCGTGACGGTTTCCGCCGAGGCCGGCTGCGCGACCAGAAGGGCCAGCGACGTCACCGACGTCGCGATCGAGAGCGTGGAAAGACGGCGGACCATTCTCATCCTCATTCGGTTGGATGTGCTGTGGTTGCCATGATTGGGTGAGGGCCCGGACAGGGCAAATCCGGATTGAGCGCTGCAGTCGATTAGTTGCCGGGAAAAGCTGATTGCATACTCCTTGAGCAGTTCTGCACTATAAAGCCGCTTGCCTGTGCAGGGGCGATGGTCGCAAATTCGGTCAATCGGATGCGTGGCCGCGCATCTCCTCCAGCACGTCCGTCCGGCAGACCACGATCTGTGATCGCTTGGTTTGCACGATTCCCTTCTCCTGCATCCGCTTCAGGCTGATCGTGACCCATTGCCTGGTGGCACCGACCATGTGCGCAATGTCGGCATGGGTGAAGGCGGCCGCGATCACCCTGCCATCGGCGTCCTCGACGCCATAGAGCTCGACGAGGTGCAGCAGCAGATGCGCAAGGCGCTGCGTGATCGAGCGCGTTCCCAGCATCTGGGCGAGAGCCGAATAGCATTTGCCCTTGAACGTCAGCCCTTCGATCAGGCCGATCGCAAGGTTCGGGATCTCCACGGCAAGCGACCGCAGCTCCTTTCCGGGAAGATGCACGACGCTGCAATTGCTGGACGCAACACCGGACCATTGATGCACGGTGCCTTCGAACACTTCCGGCCCGCCGACGAAATTGCCGACATGCCAATAGGCCAACGTGATCTCGCGCCCGAGCGGGGAGGTGTAGAACACCCGGATACGGCCGCTATCGATCAGCCAGATGCCGTCATGCTTGCCGCCCTGGCTGAACAGCGTCTGGCCGCGGTTGAGCACTTTTCGGCGGCCCTGCTTCAGCACCTGCTCCCGCTCGCGCGGGGAGAGCTTGTCCATCAGCGGCGGGGGCCCGCCGATCCATTGCTGGTCCTCGGTGAGCAGCAGCGAGGAGCTGCCTGCAGGCCGGACTGCCGGGGGAACAGCCCCGCGAACTGCATTCGCCGCCTGCAACATCATCTGCCTCCGGAACGTTCAAATCGTTCTAAAGAGGAGCAATGTCCGTGCCAGATGGGGGCGCGGTTCGTTGGTGGCATGTTGGCGCCAACTACTCCGCTGTCATCGCCCGCGAAGGCGGGCGATCAAGTATTCCAGAGACGTCAATGGGATACCGAGGGGCCGCGGCGTACTGGATTCCCCGCTTTCGCGGGGAACGACAGTGGAGCAGAGGAGCGGCCGAGGGCTTACCGCCCCGCCAAGCTCAGCAGATACGGCTTCGGGTAAATTCCCCGATTATGTCCGTCCGAGAACGAGATGTTCAGCCCATAGCCGAGGTCGCCGATCTCGGTGATGGCGATACCGGGAAAGTGCTCGGGGAAACGGCCGTCGAAGCGGGCGCGGGTGCAGTGGGCGCATTTGCAGGAGAGGCGAAGTTTTTCGGCAGGGACGCTCAGCGCGTCGTCCAGTGTGGTGCGGACGAGGAGCGTCGCCAGATCGGCGCTCGCTTCGTAGTCGGCCACGGTCGGTACTACCAAGGTCATGGTCATGACGTATCTCCGACCCTCTTCTACGGCGTCGCAGACGAGTGCGGATAGCAACTAGTTGCCAACGCCGGCTGCTCTCCGATCATCGCCCGCGAAATGTGAAACTAATCGACCGGGAATTTCACTTCCGCGTTGCCGGATTCCCGTCTCTCCGAAACCTTGTGCGCGATCGAGGCACGGAGACGAGGATGAGCGCATTTCAGAAAGAGACGGTTTTGTCGGTCCGGCACTGGACCGAATCCCTGTTCAGCTTCACGGCGACGCGCGATCCCGGCTTTCGCTTCCAGAACGGCCAGTTCGCCATGATCGGGCTGGAGGTCGAGGGCAAGCCCTTGATGCGGGCCTACAGCATGGCGAGTGCCAATCACGAGGAAGCGCTCGAGTTCTTCTCGATCAAGGTGCAGGACGGTCCGCTGACCTCGCGCCTCCAGAAGATCAGCGAAGGCGACATCATCCTGGTCGGCCGGAAGGCGACGGGGACGTTGATCACCGGCAACCTCATTCCGGGAAAGCGCCTCCTGCTGCTTTCGACCGGCACGGGGCTCGCGCCGTTCGCCAGCCTGATCAAGGACCCCGACGTCTACGAGAACTACGAGACGATCGTGCTCGCCCATGGCTGCCGCCAAGTCTCTGAGCTCGCCTATGGCGAGCACGTGGAAGGCCTCCGCAATCACGAGTTCTTCGGACCGCTGATCCGCGACAAGCTCGTCTACTATCCGACCGTCACCCGCGAGCCGTTCAGGAATCGTGGCCGCATCACCGATCTGATCGCCTCGGGCCAGCTCTTCGACGATATCGGGCAGGGCAGCCTCGATATCGAGACCGACCGCATCATGCTCTGCGGCAGCCCGGCGATGCTGGAGGAGCTCCCCGCGATGTTCTCCGCGCGTGGCTTCGTCGAAGGAAACCACAGCCGGCCCGGCCATTTCGTGATTGAGAAAGCCTTCGTCGAGCGCTGAGGCGCAAATCGCGTCCCGGCGACAACTAATTGCTATCGCCGCGACGCCCTCTGAACAAATCTGATGCAAAGGCGCCGGAAATGCCGGCGAACCAGGAGCAAGCGATGGCACTAGATCAGATCGTCGACGGACTTTCGGAGGTTTCCTGCGATGTGCTGGTCATCGGCGGCGGCACGGCCGGCCCGATGGCGGCGCTGAAGGCGAAGCTGAAGAATCCGAAGGCCAATGTCGTCCTGCTCGAAAAGGCCAACGTCAAGCGCTCCGGCGCGATCTCGATGGGCATGGACGGCTTGAATAACGCCGTCATCCCCGGCTATGCGACACCGGAGCAGTACACCAAGGAAATCACCATCGCCAATGACGGCATCGTCGACCAGAAGGCGGTCTATAAGTACGCGCAGAACTGCTACGGCATCATCGAAGAGCTCGACAGCTTCGGCATCCGCTTCCTGAAGAACGAGAACGGCGACTACGCCGTCAAGAAGGTGCATCATATCGGCACCTACGTCCTGCCGATGCCGAACGGCGAGACCGTGAAGAAGGCGCTCTACCGCCAGCTCCGGCGCGCCCGCATCCTGATCTCCAATCGCTACATGGCGACGCGTCTGCTCAAGTCGGCAGATGGGCGCATCGCTGGCGCAGTCAGCGTCAATACGCGTACCGCAGAAATGCTGGTGATCAAGGCCAAGGCCGTCATCCTGTGCATGGGCGCCGCCGGCCGCCTGGGTCTGCCGACCTCCGGCTACATGTTCGGAACCTACGAGAATGCTGCCAATTCCGGCGACGGCTATTCGATGGCCTATCACGCCGGCGCCGCGCTTGCGAACCTCGAATGCTACCAGATCAATCCGCTGATCAAGGATTACAACGGTCCCGCCTGCGCCTATGTCGCCGGTCCCTTCGGCGCCTTTACCGCCAACAACGAGGGATCGCGCTTCATCGAATGTGACTACTGGTCCGGACAGATGATGCTCGAATTCTACAACGAGCTGCTGTCGGGTAAGGGCCCGGTGTTCCTCCAGCTCAAGCATCTCCACCCGGATACGATCTCGGAAATCGAATCCACGCTGCACAAGGTGGAGCGGCCGACGCGTGGCCTGTTCCAGCAGGGACGCGGGGTCGATTACCGCAACGATTCGATCGAGATGCACATCTCCGAGATCGGCTTCTGCTCCGGCCATAGCGCCTCAGGCGTGTTCGTCGACGACAATGCGCGCACCACCGTGCCCGGCCTCTACGCCGCCGGCGACATGGCGAGTGTGCCGCACAATTACATGCTCGGCGCCTTCACCAACGGCGCGGTGGCCGGCATCGACGCGATGGAGTTCGCCGACAGCCACGACTTCGCGGAGTTCGATGCCGCCGACGTGGCCAGGGAGCGCGACCGCGTGATGGCGCCGACCAGGCGCGAGGACGGCATTCCGCCGAACCAGGTCGAGTACAAGACGCGCCGCCTCGTCAACGACTATCTCCAGCCGCCGAAGGTCACGCGCAAATACGAGATCGGCATGCGCCGCCTCGCCGAGGCGCGGCAAGACATGCAGGAGCATATGATTGCACGTAACGCACACGAGCTGCTCCGCGCGCTTGAAGTGCAGTCGATCATGGATTGCGCCGACATGGCGGTACATGCCTCTTTGTATCGCGAGGAGAGCCGCTGGGGCCTCTATCACTGGCGCACGGATTTCCCGGAGAAGGACAACGAGAACTGGTTCTGCCACACCCTGCTGAGCAAACAGAACGGCAGGATGACCAGTGAGAAGCGCGCGGTCGAGCCCTATGTCGTCCCGATCGCGGACGACGAGAAGGACCTCTACGACAAGCAGCGCATCCGCGCGACCGCCTGATCCATCGCCAACGACAAGCAACAGGAGATCAACGATGCCTCTCGCGTCTTATCAGACATCGGTTCCGGTGGTCGTCGACGACGCCAAATGCATCGCCGACAAGGGCTGCACCGTCTGCGTCGACGTCTGCCCGCTCGACGTACTCCGCATCAGCGACATGACCAACAAGGCCTACATGGCCTATGACGAGTGCTGGTACTGCATGCCCTGCGAGGCCGATTGCCCGACCGGCGCCGTCACCGTGAACATTCCCTATCTCTTGAGGTAGTCATGTCGAGCCCGTTCGAATCCTATGACGATCTCGAAGACGCCGACGAGCGGTTGCAGGCCGCAGATCCGGCCGAGCGGCGCGTCGCCATCATCGCGCTCGGCCATTCCGGCGATGCGGCCGCGGTCGCGCATCTCGCCAACATGGTGGCAGATCCCGACGCGGGCGTGCGCCAGCAGGTCGCGATGGCGCTCGGCGAGTTCGACGGGCAGGAGGCGGCGAGTGCACTCGTCAAGCTGCTCGTCGACCCTGAGAGAATCGTGGCCTCGGCCGCAGCCGACAGTTTGGCCGAATTCAAGGACCCCGCTTGCGCCGAAATCATCCTGCCGCTGGTCAAGCATGCTCACGCCTTCGTCCGCATGGGCGCGCTGCGCGCGCTCAAGGAGTTGCGTCGCAAGGACACGCTGAAGCCTGCGCTGGAAGCGCTCCAGGATGGCGACGCGGCCGTCCGCGTGCAGGCGATCGGCGTCATCGGTTTCCTGAAGCTCGAAGAGTCGATCCCGGCGCTCACCGCGCTGATCCATGATCCCGACGCCCATGTGCGCCGCGCCGCGGTGAGCGCGCTCGCCTTCTCGCAGATGAAGCCGGCGGCAGAGACGATCACCCGCGCACTCAGGGATGCCGACTGGATGGTCCGGGAGATGGCAGCCGAGACGCTCGGGCTCAACGTCAATGGTTCGCTCGCCGCCGATCAGCTTATGGTCTCACTTGCCGACGAGTTTTGGCAGGTGCGGCTCAAGGCGATCCGCAGCCTCGGCAAGATGAAGGTCGAGCGCGCCCTGCGTCCGATCGGTAACTGCATCAACCATGAGCAGGCGAATTTGCGGAAGGAGGCGGCTGCCGCGCTCGGCGAGATCGCCGCTCCCGAAGGCGAGGCATACCTCGTGGTGATCGCCAACGATCCCGATCCTGACGTGCGCAAGAACGCGCGCTGGGCGCTCCAGCAGATCGCCGCGCGCAAAGGGAAGGCGGGGCCGTAGGGCGAAAGGGTCAGTACAACTTCGTTGTACCGTTGTGCCAAGCCGCGACATGCACCCTGGAGCATGCACACCGGAGCTCACGCCGGCCATGCCTGTCCGCCACCGTCGATGCGCAGCACCTGACCCGAGACGAAGGCGCCCATGGGTCCGGCGAAGAATTCGACGACCCGGGCGACCTCGTCGACGGTCGCGATACGGTCGAGCGTGCCGGTCTCGACCATCCTGTCAGGATCGACTGCACGGGTGCCGAGAAATCGGCCGGTGCGGGTGTCACCGGGCGCGATGCAGTTGACGGCGATGTCGTAGGCGCGGAGCTGGTCGGCGAGGCAACGCGTGTAATGCGTCACGCCGGCCTTCGCCACCGCATAGATCGAGCCGTGAGTGCGCCCCTTGAAAGCGGCGACCGAGCCGAGCGTGACAATGCGGCCGCGCCGCCGCTCCATCATGCCCTTCGCGACTGCCTGGCAGGTCAGGATGGTCGAGAGCAAATTGCGCTCCAGCACCGCGCGTACGTCGGCCTCCCTGATGTTTACGGCGTCGTTCGGATCGGGCTTGCCGCCGGTAGCCGCGATGTCGCCACCGGCATTGTGCACGAGGATATCGATCGGACCGAGCGAGCTTTCCGCTTCGGCGATCACGCGCGCGATGTCCTCTCCCTCCGTGAGATCGCCAAGCACGCGTTGGCTGCGGACGCCATAGTCTTTGCCGATTTCCGCGGCCACCGCGGTCAGCGTGGTGCCCTCGCCATATTCTGCCGGCCCGTTCTCGCGCATGCCGTGGATGGCGACGTCGGTGCCGAGCGCGGCAAGCTTCTCTGCAAAGGCGCGGCCGAGCCCGCGTCCGGCGCCCGTCACCAACGCGACTTGACCAGCCAAGACCTTCGTTCCGTCATGCGATGCCATGATCTTCTCCTTGTTATGAAATGTCAGTCCGCCGCAAGGTCGAGGCCGATTGCCAGCGCCTGCACCAGGCACATCGGCGCCACCAGCGTGCGCAGCGCCGGCTCGGGCATGTCCTGGATCTCGAAGACGACGCTCGCGCCTTCGACGATCGGGCTCAGCAGGCTGTCTGTTATCGATATCGTGGGCACGCTGCGCGCGACAAGCTCGGGGAATAGCCGTGCCGTGTCGGGATAATAGTTTCGGAAGCTGATCGCGACCAGCGCGTCATCCGCGGTGGCCGCGTGCGACTGCTCATGAATGCTGCCACCGACGCCGTCGAGCAGCACAACGCGGCGTCCGAGCTTGCGCAAGACGTAGGCGAGGTGGATCGCGACCGGAAACGAGCCGCCGAGGCCGAGCAGATAGATGTCGCGCGCTTTCGCAAGGATCGCCGTCGCTGCCTCGAGCTCGCGCGTGTGCACGGACTGACTGAGCGTCACCAGCGCCGATTGCGCCTCCGAGACGAAGCGCGACAGCACCGCGGCCGGCTGGCGGCCGAGCACCGATTTCTCCTCACTCTTCATGCGGGCGAGCCGCGCCTTGTAGCTTGGCGCGACGCCGGCGACGAGGCGGGAGCGGAACACCTGTTGCATTTCGGTGAAGCCGCCAAATCCGAGCGCATGGGCGAAGCGAACGATCGCCGAGGGCGGCACGCCCGAGCGCTGTGCGACCTCCGCCACGGTGCCGAGTGCGACATCGGTCGGATGATCGAGCACGAATTCTGCGATTTGCTGCAGCCGGCCCGATAGGGCGCGGTGCCGCTGCGCAATCGCGCCGCGCAGCTCGTCGTAACTCATCACGCCCTGGGCCTTGTTCATCGAGTCGGGTCTCCGGATCGGCCACCTGTTTAACGGCATTTCACCGTTTGGATCAAATATTCTACTTTACTTCGTTGTTGGAATGAATATTCTAAACGCACAAAAAGAGCAAAAACGTCGAAACGGGGAGGAAGCGATGAGAGTGCGTCAGATCTCACGGCGAAGCGTTTTGAAGGGCAGCTTGATGGCGAGCGTCATCGGCGGCACCGGCAGCTTCTTCGGGCCGTGGCGGGAGAACCATGCCTGGGCGCAGGGAGCAAAGCCGATCAAGCTCGGCCTGACATGCGATGCCAGCGGTCAATATGGCAACAGCGGCCAGGATGATTTCCGCGGCATCAAGATGGCAATCGACGAGTTCAACGCCAGAGGCGGCGTGCTCGGGCGACAGGTGACGTTCATCACCGCAGACACTGAGACGACGCCGGCAACCGGCAGCCGCGTCGCCGAGCGCTTCATCACCCGCGAGGACTGCACCATCCTGATCGGCGCGCTGCATTCCGGCGTCGCCAATGCCATCACCCAGGTCGCCAGCAAATACGGCGTGATCTACATGAACACGAATTCCTCGGCGCCAAGCGAAGCCGGAGAGAACTGCTCGCGTGTCAAGTTTGTCTGGGACGGCAACGGCACCAATTTTTCCAAGGCATCGGTCAAGAACGCGGTCGATTCCATCGGCAAGAACTGGATGTTGCTCACCAACGACTATGTCTGGGGCCATACGACCTCCGCCGCGACCAAGGCGCAGGTCGAGGCTGCCGGCGGCAAGATCATCGACAATCTCCTGGTGCCGCAGAATACGCGCGACTTCACCGCGTATCTCCTTAAGATCCAGCAAGCAAAACCCGACGTGGTCGCGACCGCGATTGGCGGTGACGACATCAAGGCGCTCCGCGAGCAGGTGGCGCAGCTCAAGCTCGACGGCAAACCCGCCTGGATCAACAACCAGCAGGACTGGCCCGACGTGTGGGGCGCGCCAGACAGCCTGTTCGGCGTGTTCGGCACCACCTGGTATCACAAGCTGCAACTGCCTGGCGTCGCCGAGTTTGTGAAGAAGTGGCAGGCTGCCAACAAGGACGGTCCGATCCCGGTGCCGGGGAACGTCTCCTACAACGGATATATGTCGACGCGCGAACTGCTCCGGGCGATCGAGCGGGCAGGGTCGACCAACAACGTCAAGATCATCAAAGAGCTCGAGAACCTGAAAGTCTCCGCGACCGACCGAATGCAGCATTTCGATGCCTACATGGATCCGGTGACGCATCAGATGCAGCAGACGATCTATCTGGCGCGGCGCAACGCCAAGCCGGCGGACAACACTGATCTGTTCGAAATTATCAGCTGGACCGAACCGAAATCGGCCGCCGATGACGCCGCGCCCACCAAGTGCAAGCTCACGCCTTATGAGCAGGTGCCGACCGTCGATTCCTGAGGAGACGGGTCGTCAAGTCGCAGAACGATGGCGCCGCCAGCGCGGCGCCATCCGCGCCCCGGCCCTGGAAAGACAGTTGCGAGACCAGACCTTGTTCGACCTTCTTCCGCATCTTGTGAACGGCCTGACGCTTGGCCTGTTGTTCGCGCTAATCGCGCTCGGATTCATGCTCATTGTCGGGCTGATGGAGCAGATCAATCTCGCGCATGGCTCGCTGTTTGCGCTCGGCGCCTATGTCGCCATGAAGCTCACGGGGCCTCGCCCGCCCTTACCGGCTGATCTTGCAAAGTTGTGGCTCGCGCTGCCGCTCGGCTGGCGCTACGCCGCAACCCTCGTCATCGCGCCCGTCATCGTCGGACTTATCGGCATGCTGATCGAGTTCTGCATGCGGCGGACCTATGGCAAGGACCCGCTCTACGGCTTGCTGCTGACCTTCGGCGCGGCGATGGTAATCGAGGAGTTGATCCGACTCGTCTGGGGCACGCGCGACTATGTGCTGCAGGTGCCTTCAGCCATCAATGGCGGCTTCCTGTTCGGCGACCTGATCTGGTCGAGCTATCGCTTCTATGCAGCCGGCATCGCGGCCGGGATCATCGGTCTGGTCTGGGTCCTGATCGAAAAGACCTCCTTCGGCGCGACCGTGAAGGCGGGGGCCCATGACAGCGAGATCGTGCGCGCACTCGGCATCAATCTGTCGCGGCTGCGGCTCCTGGTGTTCGTGTTCGGCACCATGCTTGCGGCGATCGCCGGCATCATCGTCGCGCCGATCTGGGGCATCCGCCCGCATATGGGCGTCGACGCCGTCATCCCCGCATTCCTCGTGATCGTGCTCGGCGGGGTCGGAAGTTTTTGGGGCGCCGTCGTCGCCGGCCTCCTGGTCGGGGTCTGCGTCGGCCTCGCCGGAGCCTATGCGTCCGAATGGTCGCTGCTGTCCATGTACATCCTGCTCGTTGCCGTCGTGACGTTCCGCGCCCGCGGCCTCTGGGGCAAGAAGAGCGTACTCGAGGTCTAGGGAAATGATTGTGGGTTCGACGACCTCATCCGACGCTGCGCGTCTTGTCACGCCGACGATGCTGGTGCTCTGGCTGGTACTGGCGACGGTGCCGCTCTGGATCACCCGGATCGGGCTCTATCCCTATCTCGGGATCGAGATCCTGATCTGGTCGCTCTATGCGCTGGCCTTCAACCTGGTGCTGGGGACGGCCGGGCTGCCGTCGTTCGGCCACGGGGCCTATTTCGGCATCGGTGCCTATGCATTCGGGCTCTGCCAGTTCGACATGTTCGCTAATCTCTGGGTTTGTCTCGCTGCTGCAGCCGTGATCGCCGGGTTTGCCGGCGCGCTGGTGGCGCTGTTTGTCTCGCACCGGCGCGGCATCTATTACGCCTTCATGACGATCGCCTTCGGTCAGATCTTCTGGACGCTTGCGATCAAGTCCCACCGCGTCACCGGCGGAGAGGACGGCTTGCTCAAGATCAGGCGGCTGCCGGCGGATTTCGGCCTGGTGTCGTTCGATCTCACCGACAATGTTGCGTTCTACTATTTCGTGCTCGCGGTCTTCGCGGTCGGCACCGCCATATTGTGGCGACTGGTGCATTCGCCTTACGGCCGCGTGGTCGCAGCCATCAGGCAGAGCGAGGTTCGCGCAGCGCATCTGGGCTATAATGTGTGGCTCTACAAGGCCTCGGTCTTCACCCTCTCGGCCGCGCTATCAGGCTTTGCCGGCGGCCTGTTCGCGATGGCGCAGCTTGCCGCATTTCCCGATGTCATGAGTTTGCATCAGTCCGGCTACGTCGTGATGATGACGCTGGTCGGCGGCGGGCTTGTCAGCTTCTGGGGCCCCGTGATCGGCGTGTTTCTCTTCCTCACGGCCCGCGACGTGATCGGCGCGCTGACCAATGCCTGGATGCTCTATTTCGGTCTTCTGTTCATGGCGATCGTGCTGTTCCGTCCCGAGGGCATCGCAGGCGCGCTCTCGGCCGCCGTGCAACAACATTCCATCAACGCTCTGAGGCGGCGCGGTACGTCCGCGATGCGGTTGCTGGTCGGGGGTGGGCGATGAGCATGATCGAGGCCGCGGGCGTACATGTCCGCTTCGGCGACCGCGTGGTGCTGGAGAGCGTCGATCTCGCGGTCGGCGAGGGCGAGTTCCACGGTGTGATGGGGCCGAACGGCGCCGGCAAGACCACGTTTTTCAACGTCCTCACCGGCCGGGTGAGACCGAGTCGCGGCTCGATCCGGCTCGGTGGCGAGGACGTCACCGGCTTGAGCCCGCATCGCATCGCCGCCAAGGGCATCGCCCGCTCGTTCCAGAACATGACGCTGTTCGACGAATTTTCAGCGCGCGATAACGTCATGATGGGCTTGCCGGCGTTTCGCGCACGCGGCCTTGACATAGCGCGAGCCGCGGCTGGTGACCGCCGGCTCACCGATCAGGCGACCGAAGCGCTCGCCGGGGTGGGGCTTGCGGACAAGGGCGGCATTCGCGCCAAGGATCTCTCCTATGGCGATCGACGCGCGCTGGAGATCGCGGTCGCGCTGGCACAGGCGCCGCGGGTGCTGTGTCTGGACGAACCGACCTCCGGCCTCGGCTCAGACGGCGTGCAGCGGCTGGCAAGCCTGGTCGCTCGCCTCAAAGGCAAGCTCACCATCGTCGCCATCGAGCACGACATGGAGTTCCTGTTCTCGCTCGCCGACCGCATCTCCGTCATCCACTGGGGCCAGGTGGTGGCGCGTGGTACGCCGCATGAATTGCAGCAGAACGAATGGGTCCGGCGCTCCAATCTCGGGAAATTCGCATGATCCTCGAAGTGGACGGCGTCGATACCTTCTACGGCGAGACCCAGGCGTTGTTCGGCGCCTCGATCGCCATCGAGCGCGCAAAGGTCTTTGCGCTGCTCGGGCCCAATGGCGCCGGCAAGACCACCATGCTGCGCTCGATCCTCGGGCTGACGCGGCCGCGCCGTGGCGCGGTGCGCTTCGACGGGCACGACGTCACGCGCAACCCGACTCACGAGATCGCGCGCGCAGGCATCGGCTGGGTACCCGACGACCGGCGGCTGTGCCCGACCTTGTCGGTGGCGCGCAATCTGTCGATCGCGCAGAAGCGCACGCGCTTCCGCAACTGGTCCGTCAAGGAGGCCGCCGCAATCTTCTCTCCGCTCGAATATCTGATGGAGCGCGACTGCGAGAATCTGTCGGGCGGCGAGATGCAGATGGTGGCGATCGCGCGCGCGCTGGTTGGCTCGCCCGGTCTGGTTCTCTTTGACGAGCCGAGCCAGGGCCTGGCGCCTAAGATCGTTGGCGACGTGCTCGCGACGATTCTGCGGATGAAGGACGAGGGCATCGCCTCGCTGGTCGTAGAGCAGAATGCCGAGATCGCGCTGTCGGTCGCCGACCATGCCGCGGTGATCGACCGCGGCCGGATCGTCTGGACCGGGGAGGCCGCCACGCTCCGCGACGATCGCGGGCTTCGTCAGCGCTTGCTGGGAGTGCAATAGAGTGTCCGCGCCGCTGCTCGTTCTCGATGATATCCGCAAGGTCTACACCAGAGGCCGCGTCATCCGACGCCCCACCTTCACGCTTGAAGCAAATCTGTCGCTGGACGAACCCGGCATCGTCGGTGTCGTGGGGCCGAACGGAGCCGGCAAGACCACGCTGTTCGAGATGATGACGGGCTCCAACGCGCCGACCTCGGGCCGCGTGCTTGTTGCCGGTACCGATATCCACGGTGTCAAATACCGGGAGCGCGACCGGCTCGCGATCCACTATCATCAATCCTACCAGGTCCGGCGCTTTCGCAAGCGGATCCCGTCGGCCTTCCTGGCGCCGTCGCCGACCGGGACGCCGCTGGTGCATCTGTTCGACGAGCCGCAGTTCAACCTGCAGGATGGCTATATCGGCTTCGTGCTCGATTTCTTCCGCAAGCTGCGGGACGAGGGCAGGTTGGTCATCCTCTGCATGCATCCGACCGCCAGCTGGCACCTGGACATCTTGGCGGAGATCGCCGGGCAATTCCTGTTCGTCGCCGGCGGCGGGGTAACGCGCATGGCGGATTTTCGCTCCCTGGTCGCCGAGCCGCGCTTTCGCCTTTATCTCGGACCGGAGATGACGCGGGCCGCCGATGCCATTGCCATGGCAGCCCGATCGTCCACACGTTGAAACCAATACAGAAGCGATCACAGGGAGAGTCCGTTGGCTTATTCGAACACCCAGCTTTTCATCAGCGGCAAATGGCATCCGGCCCAGTCGGGCAAGGTCATCGAAGTCCTCAATCCCGCGACCGAAGAGGTGATCGGCACCGTCGCCCATGCCGGCAAGGCCGACCTCGACGAGGCGCTGGCCGCTGCCGCAGCAGGATTCAAGGTCTGGCGCAATGTCGCCCCGTTCGAGCGGTGCCGCATCATGCGCAAGGCTGCCGCGATTATGCGCGAGCGCAATGACGAGATCGCCCCGCTGCTCACGATGGAGCAGGGCAAGACGCTCGGCGAGGCCAGGATGGAAGCGATGGCCGCCGCTAATCGCCTGCCGTTCGGTCTTGCCTCCTACGCCTTCACCAGCTCCACCAAGACTGCAACCGCGATCGGCTCGGCGATCGAAGCGGGCATGATGTCCATCAACAGCTTCGGTCTGGCTTTGCCCGAAGTGCCGTTCGGCGGGATCAAGGATTCCGGCTACGGCTCGGAAGGGGGCACCGAGGCGATGGAAGCCTACCTCAACACCAAATTTATAAGCCAGACCGGTCTGTAGATGCGATGGCCCAGACCCCGTGAGTGTCACCGTTCAAGCGAGGCTCATCGTTCGGCGGCAGGTCAAATCACGGGTTCTTCTTGGAAGCCCGATGTGTGCGCTTATCTTCAGCGCGGTCCACGGATTGGCTTGCCAGTATGACCCGTAGCGTCCGTGTCGCGAGATCGCGGGTGGCGTCGCCTGCGCCCTGAACGTCTTGAAGACCTTGGAGTTCGCCCCTCTCAGTGGAGCGTGCTCCCGCTTTGACGTTCCTTTGTCTATAGCCTGAGCCCTTCAATCGAGCGCCGCGCATCTAAAGCGGATCGCTGCGCTGCTGGCCGAGCGTGTTGCAGCGCAGCCGTCGGTGCTATTTGACGGCTCACCTCTGATCATCTCTTAAGTTCAATAACAGAATGAATTGGTCTGATATTGCGACGTGCGATATCCGGGCCGAGAGGGGCGTCTCGGCGCTTGGACATCGGTATCAGCCTCTAGCTCTGCCGTTGTCGAATCATGCGTACAACTCTTCACAAAATCGCAAGCGCTTCGTCCTTTGTCAGGGGGAGATGCATCTAAGCGCTTGACGAGTTCTAAAAAAGAACTGTAGGTTCGACGAATGAGGCGGCCAATCCAAGAGCCGCAACGGTTGACGCGCTCGGCCATCGACGCTTGGCGAGCGCGCTCGATTTCGCACGGCATGGCGCCTAGCGAGCGTAGGGACACGTAAGAATTGAACGGCGCACCGGAAGAGTGCGCATCAGGGAGGATGCCGATGTTGCCGAGATGGAAGAGTCTTGCCGTTCTGCTCGTGCTATTGGGCAGCCCGGCATTCGCGGCCGACGAGCCCGGGGTTACCGCGACCGAAATCAAGATTGGCGGGGTGTTTCCGTTCAGCGGACCGGCTTCATCGATCGGTCTCGTGGGCAAGGGGCTGATCGCCTACATTCAGTCCCTGAATGACCGCGGCGGCATCAGCGGGCGCAAGATCAATTACGTCGCCTATGACGATGCCTATAGTCCACCCAAAGCAGTGGAGCAGGTTCGCAAGCTCGTCGAGAGCGATGAAGTTGCATTCATGTTCGGCCAGCTCGGCACTCCCGCCATTTCGGCAACGTCAAAATACCTGAAGTCGAAAGGGGTGCCCAGCATCGCGATCGTCAGCGGATCGTCCAAGTTCACCGACGTCGCCAGTTACCCGCTGATCACGACAGGTCTCGTCAGCTACGATACCGAGGGAAAGATCTACGCTAAATACCTCACGAAGGCTCTGCCGAACGCCAAATATGCGATCCTCTACCAGAATGACGACCTCGGAAAAGACTACGTCAATGCCTTCAAGGCGTTTCTCGGTAAGGACTACGATCGCAGGGTCGTCACCGCGTCCTATGAGGTCACTGAACCGACCGTCGATTCGCAGATCACCAACCTGAAGAGCTCCGGTGCGGATGCCCTGATGATCGCGGGCACGCCGAAATTCGCTGCGCAGGCGATCCGACAGGCTTTTTTGATCGGCTGGAAGGCGACCGTCATCATCAACTTTCCGTCCGGTTCGGTTGGAGGCACGCTCACGCCGGCCGGCCTCGACAAGTCGACCGGCGTGATCGTCGGCACCATCAACAAGGATGTCGTGGATCCGAAGTGGAAAGATGATCCCGGCATGCAGGCCTATCGGGCGTTTATCGACAAATATCTGCCCGGCGTCGATATCACCAACGGCAGCTATCTCACCGGTTATCAGCAGGGCATCCTGCTCGAGCAGATCCTGAAGCAATGCGGGGACGACCTGTCCCGCAAGAACATCCTGGCGCAGGCCAAGAACCTCTGGGACCTCGTCGTCCCGACCGCACTGCCGGGCATCAAGATCAACACCAGCGAAACCGAGAACATGATCTGGACGCAGATGCGCCTGCAGCGCTGGACCGGCTCGACTTGGGAAGCCTTCGGAGAAGTGTTGGACGCCAGGTCCGAATGAGCACGTAACAGGCGAGAGGGCGAGCGGCATTGACGACGTGCCGGCGCCGGCGTCCTGCGCGACGAGCGCAAGGGGTGCGATCGCCATTCCGGTACTTCAGGAGATCCATTCAATGTCGACGAAGGCACTGACGTTTGCGCCGCGCGAGGTTTCAATCGAGCGCCGACCAGATGGCGCGCTCATATTGAGCTCACCTCTGGAGTGGAAGCCATGTGACTGGCGTATCACGGACTTCTTGCCGAGCTGGGCAAGCGCCACCCCGGACCGGATATTTCTCGCGCAGCGCAATGCGAAGGGTGGGTGGGACGAGATCACCTACAGCGAGGCATGGTCTCAGGTCCAGGCGGTGGGCCAGAGTTTGCTTGATCTGGGCGCAAAGCCAGCGGACAAGCTGGCCATCCTCTCCGGAAACTCGATCGAGAACGCCGTGGTTTCGTTTGCGGCGATGTCAATCGGCGTCATCCTGGCGTCTATATCGCCAAACTACACGCTGATGCCCGGTGGACTTGCTCGTCTCAAGGACATCGCCGAAGTGCTGCGCCCGAGCTTCGTGTTCGTCCAAAGCGGACGCGAGTTTTCCGCAGGCCGCACCATTCCGGAATTGGCGGCCGCGACCTGGATCAGTGTCGATGGCGCGCCGGACACGGTGCCCTTCCGCGCTCTGACAGCCAAAATCGCGTGCGACGGATTTGCCGGGGCATCTCGTGCGGTCTCGTGCGACGCGGTCGCTAAGATACTCTTCACGTCGGGTTCGACAGGCTTTCCGAAAGGCGTGCTCAACACCCACCGCATGATGGCAAGCTCCCTGCAAATGGGCAGCCAGCTCGTGTCTCCTCCGGCTGCGCCAGTCCAGGTGGAGTGGCTGCCTTGGCATCACACGATGGGCAGCAACGTCATTCTTCACGGCATCCTCAAGAACGGCGGGACGCTCTATATCGACGACGGCCGTCCGCTGCCGCAGCTCTTTCACAAGACGGTCGCCAATCTCAAGGAAGTGTCGCCGACCGCCATGTTCAACGTGCCTGCCGGCTATAACCTCCTGTGTGACGCGGTCGAGAAGGATCTCGATCTGGGCGCCAGTGTATTCAAGCGGATGGACCGAATGAGTTATGCCGGCGCTGCAATTTCAAAGGACACGCTGGAGAAGCTCTATCGCTTGACACTCTCGGTGACCGGCCGGCGAATTCCGGTCATGTCGGGTTACGGTACGACCGAAACCGCCCCGACCATCAGTACGACCCATTGGGCGACAGATCGACCCGGCGAGATCGGTCTTCCCGCGCCGGGACTGCGGCTCAAGCTCATTCCGGTCTCGGATACTTACGAGGTCAGGGTCAAGGGACCCAACGTCACGCCGGGTTATCTCGGGCGGCCGGATTTGACGGAAATGGCCTTCGACGAGGAAGGCTTCTATCGCATCGGCGATACTGTCTCGTTTCTGGATCCGCAGAAGCCTGAGCTTGGGCTGCGCTTTACCGGACGAATTTCCGAGAACTTCAAGCTTGCGAATGGGACCTGGGTCTCGATCGGCAATATGCGCGCGGCAATCCTGGCCGCAACGCGCGGTGTCTTGCTCGACATGGTGGTCGCGGGCGAAAATCGTGAGGCGTGCGCGCTGCTCTGCTGGTTGAACCCCACGGAGGCCGCACGGATCTCGAAAACTCCGGGTGCGGATCTGACCTCGGATCCCGCCGTGGTCGGGGTCCTGCTGGATCGCTTTCGGGGCTACAATGAGACCGTCGGAAGCAGCGAACGGATCTGCTCCTTTGTTCTGCTGAAAGATCCGCCATCAATGGCGGCAGGAGAAATCACCGACAAGGCCTATGTCAACCAACGCGCTGTGCTGAAAGTTCGATCTGAACAGGTTGAGCGTCTCTACATCCACGAAGCTGGCGCCGATGTGATCCGGGTCTGAGAGCGAGCTTGTCCCGTGCGGACGTTACGGACTCCCTGGCCGCCAGATCGCGTCTGCCGGTACCTTCTGCGGGATTGTTTGCCGCGAAACGGCTTCGGTGCGGGCCTCAGGCCGCCCGCGAGCGCGCCTTTGTTTTCGAGGTCGGCGCCGCTGCCGCCGGGGCGCTGCGAGCACCGGGCCCGGGATGAGTATGAACCTCCTTGGCCGACAGCGGCTCGCCGCATTCGGAACACACCATGACCGGATCGAAATCTTTTCCGCACTTGCGATGCTGGTGCAGCAGGGGGCGGCCGCGCTCGTCGACCATGTGAGTATCGCCCCAATGCACGATTGCCATCATGATCGGATACAGATCGAGCCCCTTCTGGGTCAGGATATATTCGTGCCGTTTGGGGGATTCCTGGTAGGGAATGCGGCGCAGAATGCCCTGCCGAACCAACTTCTTCAGACGTTCGGCAAGCAAATGCCGCGTGATTCCGAGCGCCGACTGAAATCCCTCGAAGCGGCGCGTGCGCAGAAAACACTCGCGCAGGATCAGAAGAGTCCAGCGGTCGCCGATCACGCCGATAGTTCGGGCCATCGAGCACGGCTCTTCCTCGAGTTCCTTCCACTTCATCCACAAACTCCAGTCACCGCCACGGCACGGACCTCATCTCGAATCGTTGCGGAGGCCGGCGCGGGATTTGCCATTCTAGATAGGTACTAAACTCCAAACAATACCCTTCCAGGCAAGACGAAAATCAGCAGATTGCGGGAGGGTTTGACAGTTCTATTTTAGAACTGTATGTTTGAGGAAAGTCAGGCCGGCGACCGGATCGCCAGTGCAAGCACATGTTCCGCGGGAGGAGCCGAGATGACCTTGAAGATTGAATTCCAATTCGATTTTGGCAGCCCGAACGCTTATCTGGCAGAGGTAGCGATTGCGGGCATCGAGCAGCGCACCGGTGCGAAATTCGATTATGTTCCGGTCTTGCTCGGCGGCATCTACAAGGCGACGGGCAATATGTCGCCGTTCGACTCGCTTCGTGGGATCAAGAACAAGCCGGAATATCAGGCGCTCGAGACCCAGCGGTTTATCCGCCGCCACAACGTCACGAAATTCCGCCAGAATCCCTTCTTTCCCGTCAACACGCTGATGCTGATGCGGGGCGCCGTGGCAGCCCAGTTTGAGGGTGTGTTCGAGTCCTATTTTCGCGCGGCCTATCACCATATGTGGGAGGAGCCGAAGAAGATGGATGACCTCGAAATCTTCCGGAATGCGTTCATCGCTTCGGGGCTCGATATCGACAGATTGATCGCTCGCGCCCAGCAGGACGACGTCAAGAAGAGGTTGATTGATCTGACCAACGACGCCGTCAGCCGAGGCGCGTTCGGGTCGCCAACCTTCTTCGTCGGCAAGGAGATGTTCTTCGGCAAGGACCAGCTTCGTGACGTCGAGGAGTCCATCCTCGAGCAAACCAGGCCGGTCGCAAGGACGGCATAGAGATGCCGAGTTAACGAAGTTCAATCCAACCGGGAGACGATCCATGCAAAAGAGAAACGCAACCGTCGCAGTGATCGGTGCCGGCGACTATATCGGCGGCGAGATCGCCAAGAAATTCGCCTCGGAGGGCTTCACGGTATTTGCCGGACGCCGGAACGGGGCCAAGCTCGAGCCGCTCGTCAAAGAGATCGAGGCCGCCGGAGGCGAGATCCATGCACGCTCGCTGGATGCTCGCAAGGAGGAGGAGGTTATCTCCTTCCTCGCCGATGCCGACAAGCATGCGCCGCTCGAGGTCTGCATCTTCAACATCGGCGCCAACGTCAACTTTCCGATCCTCGACACGACCGAGCGCGTCTTTCGCAAGGTCTGGGAGATGGCCTGCTATTCCGGCTTTCTCGCCGGCCGCGAGGCCGCGCGGCTCATGCTGCCTCGCGGCGAGGGCAAGATCTTCTTCACCGGCGCGACAGCGTCGCTCCGCGGCGGCAGCGGCTATGCCGCCTTTGCCAGCGCGAAGTTCGGCCTGCGGGCGGTGGCCCAGGCGATGGCGCGCGAGCTCGGCCCCAAGAACATTCACGTCGCGCATCTCATCATCGATTCCGGCGTCGATACGGAATGGGTGCGGCAGCGCCGGCTCGAGGCACTCGGTCCCAATGCGCTCGACGATCCCGATCTCTTGATGCCGCCGTCGTCCGTCGCTGCGTCCTATTGGCAGCTTTATCAGCAGCCGAAGAGCGCGTGGACGTTCGAGCTGGAAATCCGTCCCTTCGGCGAGAAGTGGTAAGGAGGTTCTTACGATGGAGCTTGCGCTGTCTGCCGAGGACGCAGCTTTCCGCGATGAAGTGCGTGCCTTCATCGCGGACAATTATCCCGCGGAGATGCGCGTTCCCAATCCGGAGACCGACCTGACCAAGGAGCAGTCACTGCTCTGGCACCGGATCCTCCACAAGAAGGGCTGGATCGCGCCGCTGTGGCCCAAGGAGTATGGCGGGCCGGGCTGGACGGTCACACAGCGCTTCATCTTTGAGCAGGAAACCTCTCGGGCGGGAACGCTGCCGCCGCTTGCCTTTAGCGTGACCATGGTCGGGCCGGTGATCTACACGTTCGGCAACGAGGCGCAGAAGAAGAAATTTCTGCCGCGAATTCTCTCCGGCGAGGATTGGTGGTGCCAGGGCTATTCGGAGCCAGGCTCCGGCTCGGACCTTGCGACCGTCAGAACCAAGGCGGTGCGCGAGGGCGACCACTACGTCGTCAACGGGCACAAGACCTGGACCACGCTGGCCCAGCACGCCGACTGGATCTTTTGCCTGGTGCGGACTGATCCGAATGCGAAGCCGCAATCGGGAATCTCCTTCCTGCTGATCGACATGAAGTCGCCCGGCGTCACCGTGCGGCCGATCATCACGATCGACGGTAGCCATGAGGTCAACGACGTCTTTCTCGAGGACGTCCGCGTGCCCGTCGAGAACCTGGTCGGCGAGGAGAACAAGGGCTGGACGTACGCCAAGTTTCTGCTCGGCAACGAGCGCACCAGCATGGCGGGCATCGGCCGGTCCACCCGCTATATCCGCAAGCTGAAGCAGATCGTGAAGGCCGAGATACCGGCCGACGATCCGGCGCATCTGGAATTTCTGCGCGACATCGCCCGCGTCGAACTCGACGTGCTGGCGCTGGAAGCGACCGAACTGCGCGTCGTCGCCCAGATGGCGCGCGGCATCGATCCCGGTCCGGCGGCGTCGCTGTTCAAGATCCGCGGCACGGAGATCTTCCAGGACATCACCGAGCTCACGCACCGCGCGATCGGCAACTATGGTCTTGCCATCCGCGAGCATCCGGTCAGCGCCAACCACTTCATGCCGGGCCCGGACTACGGCCACACCGCGTCCGAGAAATATCTGAACGCGCGCAAGCTCAGCATCTACGGCGGATCCAACGAGATCCAGCGAAACATCATCGCCAAAGCCGTGCTCGGGCTCTAGGCCGCGGCGGATCGGGAGGACCGGATGGATATTCAGTTCACGGAAGAACAGGAGTTGCTGCGATCCAGCGTTCAGCGCCTTCTGCGCGACCAGTATGATTTCGAGGCGCGGCGCAAGATCGTGGCGAGCGAGGAGGGCCTCAGTCGGACGCGGTGGAGGGCCTTCGCCGAGCTCGGCCTGCTCGCCGCGCCGTTCTCCGAAGACGTCGGCGGCCTCGGCGGCGGTCCGTTGTCGACCATGATCGTCATGCAGGAGTTCGGCCGTCACCTCATCGTCGAGCCTTTCGTCGAAACGGTGGTGCTTGCCGGCGGCCTGATCGAGCAGGTTGGTACGTCCGAGCAGAAGCAGGGATTCATTCCAGGCATCATCGACGGCTCCAGGATCTGGGCGCTGGCCTGGACCGAGAGAGCGTCCCGGTTCGATTTCGCCAATGTCGCAACCAAGGCGCGGCGCGAGGGGGGCGACTACGTTCTGAGCGGCGAGAAGACCATGGTGACGGCGGCACCGTGGGCGGATCATCTGATCGTCTCGGCGCGGACCGCCGGCGACAATCGCGACCGCGGCGGCGTCAGCCTGTTCGTGGTCGACCGCCATGCCGCGGGCGTCAATCTCCAAAGCTTCAAGACGATCGACGGACGCCGCGCCGCCGAGATCAGTTTGCGCGAGGTCCGCGGGCAATTGCTGGGAGCAGAAGGCGAGGGCGTTGCCGCGCTGGAAACCTGTCGTGACCGCGCGATCGGCGCGCTCTGCGCCGAGGTCGTCGGCGCGATCGGAGAGCTGAATGCCGCGACGCTGGACTATTCAAAGACCCGCAAGCAGTTCGGCACCACCATCGGCTCCTTCCAGGTGTTGCAGCATCGCATGGTCGACATGTTCATCGCCCACCAGGAGGCGCTCTCCCTGATGCAGCATCTCAATCTCAGTCTCAACGCCGGTGATTCCGGCCTGTCGCGGCTCGCCTCCGGGGCTAAGTCGAAGATTGGCTACGCCGGGAAGTTCGTAGCCGACCAGGCGGTGCAGCTTCACGGCGGCATGGGAATGACCGACGAGCTGAACGTCGGACACTATTTCAAACGAATCTCCTCCATCAACATCCAGTTCGGCGATCCCGCATTCCACGTGCTGCGCTACGCGCAGCTGGATGCGGCCGCGTAAAGAGAAGAGGCCAGCATGACGACTGAAGCAGTCATTGTTTCCACCGCCCGGACGGCCGTCGGCAAGGCCTATCGCGGCGCGCTCAACAACACGGACGGCCCGACCATGGCCGGGCATGTGATGGCCGAAGCCGTGAAGCGCGCCGGCATCGCGCCGGGCGAGGTCGAAGACGTGGTGATGGGCTGCGCGATGCAGCAAGGCACCATGGTGATGAATGTGGCGCGCAAGGGCGCGATCCGCGCTGGCCTGCCCGTGACGGTGGCCGGCACCACGATCGACCGGCAATGCGCGTCCGGCCTGCAGGCCATCGCCGTTGCCGCGCGGTCGGTGATGCTTGATGGGGTCGAGGTCGCCATCGGCGGCGGCATCGAGTCGATCAGCCTCGTGCAGAACGAGCACATGAACAAATTCCACGCCGTCGACGACGAGCTGATGGCGATGAAGCCCGAAATGTACATGTCGATGCTCGATACGGCGGAGGTCGTTGCCGAGCGGTACAAGATCGGCCGCGACAAGCAGGACGAGTACAGCCTCGAATGCCAGCGCCGCGTCGGCGCCGCTCTGCAAGCCGGCCGCTTTAGCGATGAAATCGTGCCGTTCACGACCAGGATGGCGCTCGTCAACAAGGACACCAAGGAGGTCAGCTACGAACAGGTGACGCTCACGAAAGACGAGGGCCCGCGTCCGGAAACCACTGCCGAGGGCCTCGCCAAGATCAAGCCGGTGTTCGAGAGCAAGACGATCAGCGCGGGCAATGCCAGCCAGCTCTCGGACGGTGCTTCGGCCTGTGTGATCACGAGCGGCAAGTTTGCAGCCAGCAAGGGGCTGAAGCCGCTCGGTATCTTCCGCGGCTTCGTCGCCGCCGGGGTCGAGCCGGACGAGATGGGCGTCGGCCCGGTGGCTGCGATCCCGCGCCTGCTCAAGCGCCACGGTTTGAGGATCGACGACATCGATCTCTGGGAGCTCAACGAGGCGTATGCGGTGCAGGTGATCTATTGCCGCGACAAGCTCGGCATCGATCCGAATAAGCTCAACGTCAATGGCGGCTCGATCGCGATCGGCCACCCCTATGGCATGACCGGCTCGCGGCTCACCGGCCACCTCCTGATCGAGGGGCGGCGGCGCAAGGCGAAATACGGCGTGGTGACCATGTGCATCGGTGGTGGCATGGGCGCCGCGGGCTTGTTTGAAATCATCCACTGAGCGGAAACGCGGGGAGATCATTCGTGAAGACAGCGATTACTGAACTATTCGGTATCGAGCATCCGATCATCCAGGGCGGAATGCATTATGTCGGCTTCGCCGAAATGGCAGCCGCGGTATCCAACGCCGGCGGGCTCGGCTTGATCACGGGCCTCACCCAGCGGACGCCGGAGCTGCTCGCCAAGGAGATCGCGCGGTGCCGTGACATGACGGACAGGCCGTTCGGCGTGAACCTGACCTTCCTGCCGACCTTCAGCGCCCCGCCTTATCCGGAGTACATCGCTGCCATCAGGGAAGGCGGCGTCAGGATCGTCGAGACGGCCGGGCGCAGCCCTGAACAATACATGCCGGCCTTGAAGGCGGGCGGCATCAAGGTGATCCACAAATGCACCTCGGTCCGGCATTCGTTGAAGGCCGAACAGATCGGCTGCGATGCCGTCAGCGTCGACGGCTTCGAGTGCGGCGGTCATCCGGGCGAGGACGACATGCCGAACATGATCCTGCTGCCGCGTGCGGCCGAAGAATTAAAGATCCCGTTCGTGGCATCCGGCGGCATGGCCGACGCGCGCAGCCTGGTTGCGGCGCTGGCGATGGGAGCGGCGGGAATGAACATGGGGACGCGCTTCATCGCCACCAAGGAGGCGCCGGTGCACGAGAACGTCAAGAAGGCCCTGGTCGCGGCGTCCGAGCTCGACACCAGGCTCGTTATGCGCGCGCTCCGCAACACCGAGCGGGTCCTGAACAACAAGGGCGTCGAGCATCTGCTTGAGATCGAGCGCGAGAAGGGCAAGAGCCTCAAGATCGACGACATTCATGATCAGGTAGCGGGCGTCTATCCCAGGGTGATGATCGACGGCGACATGGACGCGGGCGCCTGGAGCTGCGGCATGGTCGTCGGACTCATTCACGATATTCCGACCGTGAAGGAGTTGATCGACCGCATCATGGCGGACGCGGAGCGATTGATCAGGGGCAGGCTGACGGGATTCCTTGATGCCGACAGCGCGGCCAATCTCAAGGTCGCGTGAAGCCACGGCTTGCGATCCGCGCTGCAGACGACATTCGTCGTCTCTGCGCGGGCTGGAAGCTCCGGTCATGATGGGATCGTCATCAGCGAATATCTTGTGCTATCCCGGAGCAGGCGATGCGTTACGCAAAGGACCATGGTCAGCATACCCGCAGACGCATCGTCGAAAGCGCTTCCCGCGGTCTGCGCCAGGCCGGCGCCGATGGCCTGAGTGTGGCCGACCTGATGAAGCTCGCCAATCTGACGCATGGCAGCTTCTACGCCTACTTCAAATCGCGCGACGCATTGGTCGTCGAAGGGCTCGCCCTGGCCATGGATCGAACGATCATGCATTGGTTGGCTCTCACGCAGGGGCTGCCTGCAGAGAAGGGATTCGACGCACTTGTCGAGTCTTACCTGAGCCTCCGCCACCGTGACGATCCGGGACGCGGTTGCGCGCTTCCGGCTTTGGCCGCGGATATCGGGCGGTCAGGCCCAGAGGCGCGGCGCACCCTTGAACAGGGGCTCGGCAAGATGATCGATATCATTGCGCGGCTGACATCGGCGAGCCCGTCATCGGATGTGAGACAGGCGGCCGCCGGCGCAATTGCGACCATGGTCGGTTCGATCGTGCTGGCGCGTGCGGTCGACGACAAGCGTTTGTCCGACCTCCTGCTGGAGGCCGGACGGCAGGCTTTGGGCAGTCCGGTCGCGAGCGACTGCGAGAGAACGCATTCGGCCGACAATTGAGACACGGCTTAACCGACGTTGGCTTCTCGACGGGGCGGGCCGATGGCGGAGGCAAACGGCCGTGCCTCTACCATCGGCCGCCGCCATGGCAGCTACGCAGCCATGCGCAGCAGATCGACGATTTCGGCTTGGTCGTTGAAGGGACGCGGATTGGCTTTGACGAAGCGATGGTTGATCGCGATTTCGCTGATCTTGCCGAACTTGTCTTCGCCGATGCCGACCTCAGCGAGGCGGCCTGGTAGTCCAAGTTGCCTGACGAACTCCGCAAAGGCGTCTGCCGCGTCCCCACCGGGAACACCCAAAGCTGCCGCCAAACGCTTCTGCGCGTCATCGGTGAACGGCTTGTTATAGCGAAGAAGGCTCGGCATGATGACGGGCGTGCAATAGTAGTGAGGAACCCCGAAAGTCCCACCAAGCACGTGGCCGATGCCGTGGCTTGCGCCCATGGGAACGCGTGCCTGCAGTCCAAAGGACGCAAGCCATGAGCCGTATTGAGACAAGCGGCGCGCCTCGAAATCGTCAGGTTGTTGCAGGGTCCGGAGCATTCCATCGCGCAGCGTGCGGATACCCGCCAGAACCACTTCGTCAGCAAGGGGGGTACCAGCTGGCGAGCACAATGCTTCGATGCCGTGATCCATGGAACGAGTGCCCGATCCCATCCAGAGATTCGAAGGCGTATGAAGCGTGAGGGCAGGGTCGAGGATGACTGCCACCGGCATCATGTGGGGGTGAAAGAATATTTGCTTCAGCTTGTTGCGCTCATCGGTGACAAGCGCTGCGGCATTGTATTCGCCGCCGTTCAGCGTTGACGGCACGGCGATCTGTCGGACTGTAGGCGTGCGGAACGGGGAATGGCTCACGCCCGGGCCCATGGGGAACGGATCGAAGCCGGCTTCATCGCGGATATCGTGCTCCATCGCCATGATGACGATCTTGGCGAGGTCAACGGCAGAACCGCCGCCGACGGCCACGACGAGATCGGCGTGCGCTTCCTTGGCGTGGAGCGCAACTTCGGCGGCTTGCTTGCGCGTGGTGTGCTGTGCAATTCCGTCGAAGGTCGCAGCATGTTTGTCGCCGAGCGTATGCCGGATTTTCTCAATCTCGTCGGTCTTGGTGTTCAAGGTGCGGCTGACGATAAGGAAGACGCGCGTTGCCTTCAGTCGCTCCGCTTCTTCGTTGATGGCCTCAGCCGCCGGTCTGCCATAGATCACGCGATCAATTGCCGGAAAATTGTGTGCACCAGTCCTGCGCATTTTATCCTCCCATCGGAACTGCTGTCGAAGCCGAGATAGTCTTTTATATTATGAGTATCATTCAATAGTGGTTCAAAAATATCGCACGAACTCGGGGTTCTACGGCCTTCGCCAGGTTCCACGCGAAGCACTGGCCTGGCTTGCCGACTTCGCGGTCACCCATCCTTCGGCGCCCTTGCGCAGTCGGAAAGTCGCAGCCGCATCAATGTCTTGCAGCGGGCTCGGACGCGCCAGTTTCCTGATGCCGATTGAGTGAATGCCATTACGCATGTGCACTCCAGCTTCGTGTGCACCGAAAGGCAAAAACGGGTGGGGCTAGTCGAGAAAAGTTGACGCCGAACGCTGCGATGGTTGACGCCCTCGGCGTGCAATATACCTTGCGCCGCAAACGCCAGGGCCTGTGCACGAAAGTTGCTCGATGCTCTCGAACTCCTCGCGTGTCATCTTGCCGATACAGGATGCCCCGACGGTCTCGAAAGCCGGGACGAACGTGGGGTTCTTTCGCACGCGGAAGCGTGGAGAATGGCACCGGCCGACGGGGCCTAACGCTCTGCGTGATTTGAGTGTCTCAGAGACGCACCCCGGTCGTCGCAAACGCTTGGGCGACGGGCTCCTGGACCCGATTCAAGACCACCATTCCCACAATCGCGATCACCACGGCCGCGACGCAGCCAAGAAGAAAAGCCTTCATCCGCAGCCTCCTTCGATCGAAACGTCAAGGTGTTTATACGACACGGCTTGCCGCGAGCAAACTCGTTGATCGCATCAAGGCACGGGCGACCTTATGGGCTCTTGAAGATGGGATCGACGGAAAAGCCATCGCCGATCAAGCCCAGGGACTGAAGCGCCGTGCTATTCACGTCGACTTCTAATATCGCAAAAAGAAGCGCAAGCACGATGGCAACGAGGATCAGGAAGGGCGAGGTTTGTCGGGAAAGGGGATCTTCCGGCCCATCAAGCGCGCGGACAGCGCGCAGCCGCGCTATCATCCGCAGAAATGGCCGCGTTGGCCCCTGCATGCCAGTCGTCCTTGACGTGACCAGCCAGAGACTAGTCTTCGGACCACCGGCGTTCAAGCGGAGGATGCGCGAAGTCAGGTTATTGCAATGCACGCTCAGGAACGGAAGGCAGCGTTGCCCGGTTTAGTACACGCACCGGAGGATCCGACGTGAAACTGCCAACAACGATCTTGTGCTTCGCAGCCCTCTGCTTCTTCCAGAGCGCCTCCGCCCAACCCGCGCAAACCAACTCATCTGCGCCATCAACCCCTCCCGAGGAGAAGGGCCAACCACAGCCGCAAGGCTGGACGGGCCCAATCAATACAGGCTCGGGTGGCGCGCCCGCCGAAAGTCCCCAAGGTCAGAGTCCGCCTGGAATGCAGGCCGCGCCTCAAGGTTCGTCCAAGAGCACGACGGCACCAGCCAAATAGATCGGTTCGGATATTCATCTCCGTCGGCTCTTCTGGCAATCTCGAGAGCGTGAACGTGACGCGGCGAGGGTTAATGAGACTACCTTTCTGCGCGGGCGGCGCCGCAGTCTTGTGGGCCATCTTGGCCGTATCATCCGTGCACGCCGACATGGCGGGACACGGCGGCCCCGTGCGGGCGCTTGCTATTTCCCCCGATGGGGACGGCCTCTTGTCGGGCAGCTTCGACTCAGCCGCCATTCGCTGGTCGCTAAAGGCGGAGACAGCGGAGGAGGTGCTGCGGTATCATGCTGATGCGGTCAATGCCGTCGCCTTTCTGAACGACGGCCGCATGGTCACGGCGGGTGCCGATGCACGAATTGCGGTCTGGATGGCGGGCCGGCGGCAGCCGGACCGGGTGTTCGAGGGACACGTCGGTCCTATCGTCGCACTCGCGGTCTCTCCCGACGGTGCGGTGCTAGCATCGGCTTCATGGGATCGGACGGTGCGGCTCTGGTCGCTGTCGGACGGCGTGTCGCGCGTGCTCGAAGGGCATTCGCAGAACGTCAACGGCGTCGCCTTCACGCCGGACGGCAGGTCGCTCGTCAGCGCCGGCTATGACCTTACGTTGCGCATCTGGCGGTTGTCGGACGGCCAGCCTGAAGTCGTGACGTTGCCGGCTCCGCTTAACGCAGTGGCCGTGGCGCCGGACGGTGAAATCGTCACAGGTGCGGTCGATGGCATGCTGCGGATGCTGACCATGGACGGCAAGGTCAGCGGCGAGGTATCGGCCGGCCCAACACCAGTGGTGGCCTTAGCGATGTCGGTCGACGGCAAGCTGATTGCCGCGGCCGGCATCGGAGGCACAGTTGCGATCATCGATCGCAGGTCGCGCGGCCTGCTACGCACGCTGGTCGGGCCCGGGCTGCCGGTGTGGTCGGCTGCCTTCCTTCCGGATCGCGAGACGCTGATGACGGGGGGCGCGGACGGCAAAATCAGGCGGTGGAATGCACGCACCGGCGATCCGGTCGGCTCAGGTCTGATGGGCTCACCGGCCGATCCGCTCGCTGCCTATGCCGGCGATCATGGCGCCGACGTATTCCGGGCGTGTGTTGCCTGTCATACGCTGTCGGACAAGGAGGTCCAGCGCGCAGGCCCGACGCTTGCCGGATTGTTTGGCCGTAAGATCGCATCGCTGCCGGGCTACCGCTTCTCCGAGGCGCTGAAGACCATGGACATCGTCTGGACGCCGGAGACCGTCGCAAAGCTGTTCGAGGTTGGACCGAACGCCTATACCCCCGGCACCAAGATGCCGGAGCAGCGCATCGGTTCAGCCGAGGATCGCCGCGCGCTGACCGACTTCCTTGGTCGCGCGACATCGCGATAGTGACCTCAGATCGAGTCCCAATTGTCGATCGGGAGATCCCTCATCTCCGGATGGAGCTTGAGGATCTGAATGACGTCAATGTTGGGGTGCTCCTTTAGAGCTTCCGCAACGCAGTGATTGACGTATTTCCGGCGCGACAGCCACGCGACCTTCTTACCCTTGGCTTCGGCCTTGCAGGCGACGATTGCTTGCTTCACGGCGGTCTTCTGCGCCTTGGTGAGAGGAGGAGCGGCCGCTTCGGCGGCTGCGCCGGCGAAAGCGATGGAGATCAAGCACGTCGACAGAGCTGTGATCAAACGAGACATGGTGATGCTTCCCCTGGTTTCCTGCCCCGGCGTATGTCTGGTGGACTTGTCTAGTCCTTGCCCTCGCGCTGACGTAGGTAGTCGTCCGTCGTTCGCGGCGGCGTGCGTTCGGGAATGCCCTTGAACGGATCGAATTGCTGCTCGCTCATGACGATGACGCGGCAGTCGGCGCACATCTTGAGCGCCTCGATCCGTTTGTCGCCGGCGGGATACATCCAGTGACGCCCCTCGAGCTTGGCGGCGATCCGGTCGATCGTGCTCTTCACCCCGAACGCCGTGCCGCAGCGGACACAGAGCGCGGGCTCCTCTTCCTTGATGACTGCGGCGGGAGCGCGGGCGGCGCGGAAATCGATCTGCGGCTTGAGCGTGATGACCTTTTCCGGACAGGTGGTCTGGCACAGGCCGCATTGCACGCAGGCATCCTCGATGAATTTCAGCACGGGCCGCTCGGGGTCGTCGCGCAGCGCGCCGGTCGGGCAGGCGGAGACACACGAGAGACACAGCGTGCAGCCGTCCGTGTCGACGCTGATCGCGCCGACTGGTGCGCCCTGCGGCAGCGCAATTACGTCCACCGGCTTTGGCGCGAGACGATGCAGCTCGCCGAGGCCGAAGCGCAGGAGGTCGCGCCGCTTGCCGACGGTTCTGAAGGTCGCCGGTGTTGCGACCGCCGCAAGCGGGCCGATGCCGGTCAGATCGCCGCCGAGCGCGTCAGGGTCGTCGGTCTCGATCGTGGCGACGCGCTGGCCGTCAAATCCGAGACCGCCAAGAATCGCATCGGCCATGCCGATCGTCTGCGATAGTCCGGTCATGTCGTGGCGCGGCTTTGCGCGCAGCAGATAGCGCACGGCTGTTACGCCATAAGCGAATGCTCCGACGATCGCTTCCAGCCCGACCTGCGTGAGTTCGTTGACGGCGAAGGGAAGCACATTCGCCGGAAGACCGTCGCCATGTCGTGCCAGAGCTTCGATCAACGGTGTGCCGTGCGAGCCGTCATGGAACAGCAGCACCGCGTTGGAGCCGCCGGCTTCGTGGTAGGCGAGCAGCATGGCGCGAAGTCGTTGAAGCTGCGTATCGGCGGGCGGCAACGTGTAAGATGCAGCGCCGGTCGGGCAGGCGGCGGCGCATTGCCCGCAGCCCGCGCAGATGTTCGGATCAACAGCGACATGATCGCCAGCGGGCGTGATTGCGCCGGTCGGGCAGAGATCGAGGCAGCGATGGCATCCCGTACGCTTCGAGCGCGAATGGGCGCAAAGACCGGGCGTAACGTCGACATATTTCGGCTTGTCGAAGCTGCCGACGAGGTCGCGTGCGGTCAGCACGGCGCGCAGCACCGCGGCGGGATCGTTCGGGTCGGCGCGGAGATACCCGTCGCGCAGGTCGTGTGCGGGAAACAGTGGCATTCCGCCCGAAAGGTCCAGCACGATATCGCAGTGCGACGTCACTCCGTTTCGGAGAGCGTCAAGCACGAACCTATCGCGCGAGGAGGGGCGGGGCCTGGCATAGTCGTCGATCGCAAGCTCGAAGGCGCCGAAATGTCCCTTCGCGGAGCGAATCGTGCCGTTCACGATCGGGAAGACCGTTGCAGCGGGTGGCACCATCTCATCGAGTTGCTTTAGCATCACCGTGACGTCGAGGTGATCCGCGAGCAAGCGGCCTGCCTCGATCGCAGCCTCATCGCGCCCGTAGACCAGGACCACGCCCTCGCTCGACAAGGTGACGAGCGGATAGCCCGGGGCCGGGATGGAGGCGGAAGCGAGCAGGGCGGCCATTTTCGCACCGGCCCGTGCGCCGTCTCGCGACCATCCGGCGGTTTCGCGAATGTTGACGAAGCTGATCGCATCAGGCCGTTCGCCGGCCTCCTCAGCAAACTGCGCCGCCTGCTGCGTGCAAGCCACCGTCAGCGCGCCACCAGCGGCGGCCGCGTTACGGAAGTGATCGAGCTCGGCGCCGCAGAGATGGCGAAAGCCTTTGATCTCGCTGTTGGGGCATCCTCGCCGGATCGTGGCCACGTCAAGACGCATCGTGTCTTCGCACGAGCAGATCAGGACGGTCTTCGATGGCTGTTCCAGGTTGACCCCTCCGCCATTCGGGCGCCGACGACGGACTCGCGCCGGCCCTTCGCCTCGTATAGACATTATCCACCGGGAAGAAAAGGAAAGCGGAGGACGGCCTGCCGTCGATCCCAGTGAGCCACGTTTCCCTGGCGGAACCGATCCACCTCCCGCCGCCGTTCACATTGGTGCGGTTGCGCGAGAATGGCGACGCTTTTGCCCAAGCATGCCGCATTGCACCAGAGAGTGGCGCCGGCACGCTCGTCTACGTTGGGCGCTTTGACCTGGCGGAGTTCGCCGTGGTGCTCGAGCCGGCTGAACCGCTGCGCAGCGCGCGACGCGCGTTCTACGCCGGCATGGTCGCGCTCACCGATGCCCTGCGCGCCTACGCGCCGCCGAGCAAGTCGATCGCGATCGGCTGGCCGGACGCCGTCTGGATCGACGGAGGTCTGGTCGGCGGCGGCCGCATGGGGTGGCCTCTCGCGGCCGTTGAGGAGGAGCCGTCGCCGTGGCTGGTGTTCGGCGCGATGATCCGGACGATTGCCATGAATGACGACGAGCCTGGTGTTCATCCGCTCGCCTCGGCGCTCGACCTGGAAGGCTTTGGTGAGGCCGGTGCGGCGCAGATCACGGAGAGCTTTGCCCGGCACCTGATGATGGCATTCGATGGCTGGCAGGCGGACGGTTTCGACGGCGTCGCGCGCGAATATCTTTCCCGCATGCCCCGTGAACGGCAGACCATTCAGCGTATCGACGATCGCGGCGATCTCCTCACGCGCCGGATTGGGGCGGGTGCGATCGAACGTGGCGACCTCGTGCAGGCGCTCGCGGCGCCATCCTGGCTCGATCCGGCACTCGGGGGGCCGCGGCTGTGAAGCTCCTGCGTACCATCGCGCTCGATCCCTCCGACACATTCGTATTCGACGTGGCGGCGGAGCCGGGCGATTGGGCCGTCTCCGGCGTTTTCCGCTTTTGGGATTGCGATGCTGCGAAGCTTGAGGGCAAGGCGCGCGCGGCTTTCCGCGGCGGTTTCCTCGGGGTGCAATCCTGGGGCTGGTCGACGCTGGCGCAGATCGTTCCGGCCACCGAGGACGACTACCGCAGTCTGGTCGATCTCCTTGCCGGGCAACTGGTCGATCGTTTCGGCGCGCCGGATATGGCGGCCGCGAAGAGCGCCGCAGAAGAGGAGGTGGCGTTTTCGCAGTCGCTCTGCAGCCATCCGATCAGCTCCCTTGTTGCGGTGCACCGGGCCGTAAGCGACGGCGAGGTTCGCGAGTCCTTCCGCCGACTGCAACTGCGCGAAGGGCAGGGGCACGGCAAGGCGTTCTCGTTCATGGAAATGGAGGACGACATCGAGCCTGACGGCAATCTCAAGCTTGTGGATCTGGGCCGGAGGCCAACTGCCAGATGAACGATTTCTGGATTGCCTGCGGCCATCATCTGCTCGATCGCGACGAGGGCGGTGGGCTCCGCGTTACCGACGAATTCCTCAAGGCCTATTTTGCCCGTCCCGAGCTGATGCCGCCGGAGGATGCGTGTCCGGTCGAACGCCGGCTGCACCGGGAATTGCTCTCCGATCCGCGCCAACCGGTCAGCGCCGGCGAAATCGCCGGTATTGCCGACCTCGACGCCCGGGAGAACTGGCAGTTCGTGCTGGCCTTTCGCGATCTTTTGTTGCGGCATCCGACGCTCGAAGCCGCTTATCTTGCAACGGTGCGCGCAGGCGCGAACGATCTGCCGCCGCTGTTCGTCAATCAGCTCGTGCATGTCATCCTGCGCAATGCGCTCGACGGTTGCGACGATCCGTTCGTGCTGCGCGCGGCCGAACTGTTCTTCCGGGCCCAGCGAATTCTGCCGCATGAGCGGGCCCTGCTGCTCGGCGACGAGGAGATCGTCGGCGGAATCAGCCCAACTCCGGCGCTCTCGCTGATGTCGATGCTAGGCGCTACGACCGATGCGGTGGTCGATGTCTTGAACGCGGAGAATGTTGCTGCCTATTGGCAGCGCAGCGACCAATTCGACATGGCCTTCGACCTCACGGCCGACGGCTTGGGGCCGACTGCCCTGGCGCAGGTGATGAGGCGCTGGCTCTCTCATCTGCTCGGTCTGGACGTCACGATCGAACCGCTGCGGGCACTGCAGGACGCAAAGCTCACCTGGTATGTCGGGCTCGATGCCGATGCCACAATGCTCGGCGATCGTCTCTGGCACGGCGAGGAACTCGACGGGCCCAGCGCCGAGCGTGTGCTCGCGCTGTTCCGCCTCTCCTTTGTCGATCCAATGCTTGCGCTCGACGATGTCGAGGACGAGCCGGTCTACCTGATCCTGTCGATGTCGGCGGATCAAAAACTGCGCATGAAGCCCCAGAATCTGCTGACAGGCTTGCCGGTCAAACGTCTGGAGATGGTGACATGAGCCCCGCGGCGCTGCCATTGCTGTCGATTCCGGTCGGTGTCGTGGTCGAGCGGCGCAAGGCCGTCTCCCCTTGGGTCGATTTCATCTGGCGTGGCGTCGCCATCCTGCCGGACGAGCCCGCCACAAGACCCTGGAGCGTGCTTCGCGAGCAGGACGGCACGACGCTGTTCTATGCCGGAAGCGCGGCCGTGGATCTTTATCCGTCTGAGACGGCGCGCTATCGCGACAATCTCGCCTCCGGCAGTCCGAGCATCTGGATCGTGCTGTCGCCCTCGGAAGGCGCCTGGCCCTATGCCATCACGGCGGTTACCGCCGATCCCGCGGAGGGCGAGGGGTTTACCGAAGCCGCCGACAATCTCGTCGAGGCCGTGCCGATGCCGGAGGTGCTGCGCGAAGTCATTGAAAGGTTCGTGGCCGAGCACCATGTCGAGCGGGAATTCGTCAAACGCGAGCGGCGCCGCGCCGACCCGGAGGCGTTGGCGCGCCGCGAACATGAAGGCGGACAGGAATGAGCGACGAGGAGTTCCTTGCACGCTGGTCACGCCGCAAGCGTGAGTCGCAGGCGGAACCGGCGAAGCCTGCCGAGGCGCAGCCCGCGCCGCCGCCCGAGGCCAAGGACAACGAGAGCGAGGTCGATCTCTCGATGCTGCCGTCGATCGACGAGATCACCGCTGCGACCGACATCACCGGCTTTCTGAGCAAGGGTATTCCGCAGGAGTTGAGCCGTGCGGCCCTTCGCCGCGCCTGGGCGGCCGATCCCGCCATTCGCGACTTCATCGGGCTCGCGGAGAATGCGTGGGACTTCAACGATCCGACCGCGATGCCGGGTTTTGGACCGCTCGATTGCTCTTCGGAGGAACTGGCCGCACTCGTCGATCGCATCGTCGGCGGGGTGCGTGAGGCAGTCCGATCTCTCCCCGAGGCGCCGGTTGAAACCGCGGATTCTTCAGCGCACTTGCATCAAGCCGATACGACAGCCGTATCCGACGTCGTCGAGCCGCCGGTCGAGGCGGAATGCCCGGCGATCCCTGTTGCAGCACAGCCGACGCTGGCGGACAGATCAGCGGAGTTTGCCGAGCCCGTCAGGCCGCGTACGCACGGTGGTGCACTGCCGCACTGAGGAGCACGACCAAAGACTATAGGCTTGGGCTATGGGCGGGCGATTGACGGTTCGTGGAACCGGGATTACGCTCACCCTAGTGCTTTGTTAGAAAAGCAAAAATCAAGCAGACGGGACTCTTGGATGGGAGGTCCACGTGCGTGATGACGGGCTTGATCGCGCGATCGATGCCGCGGGCGGCATCGCCCAGCTTGCGCGCAAAATCGGCATCAGTCAGCCGTCCGTCTCGAATTGGACGCGCGTGCCCGCACAACGGGTGATTGCGGTCGAAACCGCCACCGGCGTTCCTCGCAACGACCTGCGGCCCGATCTCTACAGCGAACAGGCCGTTTCCTCAGAGCTCGTCGATCCCGTCGATGCTGCGCGGGCGCAGGAATACGCGCTGCTGGCAATGCTGCTGTCTGCGCCGCCGTCGAGACGATTGCTCGACCAGCTTTCCATGTTGACGGGCGACGCGACGCCGCTCGGGCGCGCGCATGTTGCGCTGGCTGAGGCGGCCTCAAGCGCTGTCGCGGCGAAAGTCGAGCGCGAATATTTCGACCTGTTCGTCGGGCTCGGCCGCGGCGAATTGCTGCCTTACGCCTCCTATTATCTCACCGGATTCCTCAACGAGCGGCCTTTGTCGCGCCTGCGTGCGGACCTGGCGAGGCTCGGCATCGAGCGGGTTGCCAACAAATCCGAACCCGAGGATTCCGCCGCCATCCTCTGCGAGATCATGTCGGGCCTTGCCGACGGACAGTTCGGCGTCTCGCCCGAGGCCCAGCGCGCCTTCTTCGAAAAACATGTGTCGCCCTGGATGGCGCGGCTGTTCGCCGACATCGAGAGTGCCGGGAACGCCCGTTTCTATCGGGCGGTCGGCGCGCTCGGTCGCACCTTCATCGGGATCGAGACGGAAGCATTCACATTCGCCAACTGACCGACGCGCGTCGGTCCGGGAGAGATGCGATGAGTGAAGAAACCAAAGCCAAGGTCGGACGCCGCGATTTCTTGCGCAAGGTCGGCATCGGTACGGTCGGCGCCGGCGCGACGCTCGCGACGCCGCTGGTCGGCTCCGCGCAAGCGGACAGCGAGAACAACGATGAGAAGCGCAAGGCGCGCTACAAGGAATCCGACCACGTGAAGGCCTATTACCGCGTCAATCGCTACCCGACTTGAGAGGGAGGCCGCCCGTGCTTATCAAGCGAACCCACCAGAATTCCAATCGCCGCGGTTCTGTCGCGAACACCCTTGCAAGCCAGACCTCCGGTCTCGATCGCCGTACCTTCCTGCGCCGGTCCGGTCTTGCGGGTGGCGCGCTCGCAGCCCTCGGCACCCTGCCGGTTTCGGGCGTGCGCAAGGCGGAAGCGGCCGTGGCGGGTCCGCTGACCGCCGGCGCCGCCGTCAAGAAGAGCATCTGCACGCATTGCTCGGTCGGATGCACCGTGACCGCGGAGGTATTGAACGGGGTCTGGATTGGCCAGGAGCCGAGCTGGGAGTCCCCCATCAATCGCGGATCTCATTGCGCGAAGGGCGCTTCCGTGCGCGAGCTGGTGCACAGCGAGCGGCGTCTACGCTATCCGATGAAGCTCGTGAATGGGCAATGGACGCGCGTCTCCTGGGACACCGCGATCAACGAGATCGGCGACAAGATCTTCGAGGTTCGCGAAAAATCGGGGCCGGATTCCGTCTATTGGCTCGGCTCGGCCAAGATGACCAATGAAGGCTCGTATCTGTTCCGCAAGCTCGGGGCGTTCTGGGGTACCAACAACACCGATCATCAGGCACGCATCTGCCATTCCACCACCGTCACCGGCGTCGCCAACACCTGGGGCTACGGCGCGATGACGAACAGCTACAACGATATTCGCAATGCCAAGACCCAGATGATCATGGGTGGCAATCCGGCCGAGGCGCATCCGGTTTCGTTGCAGCATCTGCTCGAGGGCAAGGAGCTGCAAAAGGCCAACTTCATCGTCATCGACCCGCGCATGACGCGCACCGCCGCGCACGCGACGGAATACGTGCGGATGCGTCCGGGTACCGACATTCCGGTGCTCTATGGCATCATGTGGCACATCCTCCAGAACGGCTGGGAGGACAAGGAATTCATCAAGCAGCGCGTCTACGGCTTCGACGATCTCCGCAAGGAAGTGGAGAAATGGAATCCGCAGGAGGTCGAGCGCGTCACCGGCATTCCCGGCGAACAGCTCAAGCGGGTGGCTAAGATGTTCGCCACCGAGAAGCCGTCGACGCTGATCTGGGCCATGGGCCAGACCCAGAAAACCGTCGGCACCGCCAATGTGCGGGCGAGCTGCATCCTGCTGCTCATGACCGGCAATGTCGGCGGGCAGGGCATGGGCGCCAACATCTTCCGCGGCCACGATAACGTGCAGGGCGCGACCGATGTCGGGCTCGATATTGTGACGCTGCCCTTCTACTACGGCCTTGCCGAAGGCGCCTGGAAGCACTGGTCGCGGGTCTGGGAAGTCGACTACGAGTTCCTGAAGTCGCGCTTTGATTCCAAGCAGATCATGGAAACTCCCGGCATTCCGCTGACCCGCTGGTTCGAGGCGGTGACGCTGCCGAAAGATCAAGTCGCTCAGAAGGACAACGTGCGGGCCGTGTTCGTTCAGGGACACGCCAGCAACAGCATCACGCGCATTCCGGAGTCTCTCAAGGGCCTGAAGGCGCTGGACCTGCTTGTCATTGCCGACCCGCATCCCACGACCTGGGTGTCGCTGGCGGTGGAGGCTGGCCGCAAGGACGGCATCTACATTCTTCCGGTGGCCACGCAATTCGAGTGCAAGGGATCTCGCGTCGCCTCGAACCGCTCGCTGCAATGGGGCGAGCAGATCGTGAAGCCGATCTTCGAATCCAAGGATGATCTCGAGGTCATCTATCTCATGGCCAAGAAGCTCGGCTTCGCCGACCAGATGTTCAAGAAGATCAAGGTCGAAAACAACCTGCCTGAAGCAGAAGACGTGCTGCGCGAGATGAACCGCGGCAGCTGGTCGACCGGCTATTGCGGCCAGTCGCCGGAGCGGCTCAAGGCGCACATGAAGAACCAGGCGAAGTTCGACATGCTGACGATGCGCGCGCCGAAGGACGATCCCGAAGTCGGCGGCGATTATTACGGCCTGCCGTGGCCGTGCTGGGGCTCGCCGGAAGTCAGGCATCCCGGCACGCCGCTGCTCTACAACACCAATCTCGCGGTGATGGACGGCGGCGGCACGTTCCGGCCGCGCTTCGGTATCGAACGCGAGGAAAAGCTGCCGGACGGAACCACGCGCAAGGTCAGCCTGCTGGCCGACAAATCCTATTCCAAGGATTCCGAGATCCAGGACGGCTATCCCGAATTCACGCTGGCGAGCCTGAAGAAGCTCGGCTGGGACACCGATCTCACCGAAGCGGAGATGGCCACGATCATGAAGGTCAATCCGACCACTCCGGATTCGGTGTCGTGGTCGCTCGATCTCTCAGGGGGCATCCAGCGGGTTGCGCTCAAGCACGGCTGCGTGCCTTATGGCAATGGCAAGGCTCGCATGAACGCATTCGGCCTGCCTGATCCGATTCCGGTCCATCGCGAGCCGATCTACACGCCACGCGTCGATCTCGTCGAGAAATATCCGACGCTGCCCGATGCCAAGCAGTTCCGCATGCCCAATATCGGATTCTCGGTGCAGAGGGCTGCCGTGGAAAAGGGGATTGCCAAGCAGTTCCCGCTCATCCTCTCCTCGGGCCGTCTGGTCGAGTATGAGGGCGGTGGCGAGGAGACGCGTACCAATCCGTGGCTTGCCGAACTGCAGCAGGATATGTTCATCGAGATCAATCCGGCCGATGCTGCCGATCGCGGTGTCAAGGACGGCGGCTGGGTCTGGGTCACGGGCGCGGAGAACAATTCCAGGGCGAGGATGAAAGCGCTCGTCACCGAGCGCGTCGGCAAGGGCGTCGCCTGGATGCCTTTCCATTTCGGCGGCTGGCTGGGAGGCAAGGATCTTCGCAGCGCCTACCCGAAGGGGACCGATCCGATCGTTCTTGGCGAAAGCGCGAACACCATCACCACCTATGGATACGATCCCGCGACCGGTATGCAGGAGCCCAAGGTCACGCTTTGCCAGATCGCGGCGGCATAAGGAGCAACGACGATGGCACGTATGAAATTCCTCTGCGACGCCGACCGTTGCATCGAATGCAATGCCTGCGTCACTGCTTGCAAGAACGAGCATGAGGTGCCCTGGGGCATCAACCGGCGCCGCGTGGTCACCATCAACGACGGCAAGCCAGGCGAGCGCTCGATCTCGATGGCCTGCATGCATTGCACCGACGCGCCTTGCGCGGCGGTGTGCCCGGTGAACTGCTTCTACACCACCGCCGATGGCGTGGTGCTGCATTCCAAGGATCTCTGCATCGGCTGCGGGTATTGCTTCTACGCCTGTCCGTTCGGCGCGCCGCAATATCCGAAGGTCGGAAACTTCGGCTCGCGCGGCAAGATGGACAAATGCACCTACTGCGCCGGCGGCCCGGAGGCCGACGGAAGCAAGGAGGAATACGAGAAGTACGGCGCGAACCGCCTGGCCGAGGGCAAGCTGCCGCTGTGTGCCGAAATGTGCTCGACCAAGTCGTTGCTTGCGGGCGACGGTGAGATCATTGCCCAGATCTACAAGGAGCGCGTCATGAAGCGCGGCTACGGCTCGGGCGCGTGGGGTTGGAAGACCGCGTATCGCGAGACGATCGAGTCCTGAAACGGATAGCCGAAGGGCGCACAACACCGGGAGGACGTGATGGCGTCATTTGAAAGGATCATTCGCCTGGCTTTCGGCGCGTGTGTGCTGCTCCTCTTGGTCATGGCGGCGCCCGCAGGTGCTCAGCAGGTCAATCCGACCGCGAGTGCGGTCAAGGAGCAGCAGCTTCTGCAGGAGCTCAACCGGATCCAGGGTCGCGTCAGCATTCCCGATCAGCGGTCGGGCGTTCTCGAGCAGCCGCAGGGGCGGGAATGGCGTGAGTTCCGCAACGTGACATTGCGCTGGGTCGGGGGCGTTGCCATCCTTGGCATGATCGCGATCATCGTGATCTTCTATCTCTCCGTCGGGATGGTGCGTCTCCAAGCCGGACGGTCGGGCCGCACCATCGTGCGCTTCAACACGTTTGAACGCTTCGTGCACTGGATGACCGCGAGTTGCTTCATTGTCCTGGCCATTTCCGGGCTGAACATCACGTTCGGCCGGCCATTGCTGCTGCCGCTGATCGGCTTCGAAGCTTTCTCCGAATGGTCGCAATGGGCCAAGTACGCCCACAACTATCTGAGCTTCCCGTTCACCATCGGCGTCGTCCTGATCTTCCTGATGTGGATCGGCGGCAATATCCCGAACAAGGTGGATGTCGATTGGGCGAGGCGCGGCGGCGGCCTGATCGGTCACGATCATCCGCCGGCCTATCGCTTCAATGCCGGCCAGAAGATGATCTACTGGATCGTCGTAATCGGCGGCGGTCTGGTTGCAATCACGGGGTACGCGCTGATGTTCCCGTTCTATATGACCGGGATCGAGGCCATGCAGATGGCCCAGATCGTCCACTCGATTGTGGCCGTACTGTTTGTCGCGGCGATGATCGGGCACATCTATATTGGCACGATCGGAATGGAAGGTGCGTTCGAGGCGATGGGCTCAGGCGAGGTCGACGTCAATTGGGCTCGCGAGCACCATAGCCTCTGGTTCGACCAGGAGACGGCACGAGCGGGGCCTAACGACGGACAGTCCCGACCCGCAACCGAGGCGGCCGAGTAAGACGGACAGCCGCGAAAGCGGGCGGTTCGCTCTATTGCGCCGGTTCTTTCGCAAACAAGATCGAACGGTCCTGCATCTCCTGTTCAGGGAGCTTGTTTGCCTGACCTGTCTGCAGTTCCTGGATGGATGGCATGCCGCTCTGATCGAATAGTGCGTGCGATCTGAGCATGCTGTTGGCCGCTCCGGCGAGAAGCAAGGCTGCAATGAGCGAGAGCATGAGGCGTTTCATGCGCATCTCCGTCTGCCATGTCCACCCAGCACGACGGATACACGTATGTTGTCTTGCGCAATGTGAGCCACTTCACAGCCAGCGGTTCCAAATTCGTCGATGCGTTCCGTCCAACGACGCCGGGATTACGAAGCGAGGAAATTGGATGAGCTCGATCGGGCTCGCGCCAACACGCTCTGCGCCGTCTGTTGTGATGCGGCTTTGGTCGTGATGAAAGCCGGAACCGGGGTTCAAGCCTGCGATATATACCGCCGTGCAAGTGGCGCGTATGGCCGCCGCTCTCGTGGGCGCGATGTGTGCGCCGATAGATCAAAGAAAGTCCATCGAAGGCAAGTGGAGCCGGCGCCTGTCGAAAGCGGGCTAGAGAGAACACGGCACGCTTGCGGTGAATAGGCCTTGTGCATCCATGCTGGTCTTTGATTCAGCCAGCATGGTGATCAGAATTGCGCTGACTTGGGAATCGTTCGCGTGCGATATCTCGTTGCTCGGGACTTTCGCGCACGCGACGCCGATTGCCGTCTTTCTCCCGAGCGCCGTGCTTCCGCCCTTCGTACTCTGTCCCGGAGCCGCTTCAATTGAGCGAGCTGGCTAACGAGCTCGATCGCTGTATGATGCAGAACAGCCAGGCTGCAAACCCCACTACTCACTATAACAACCCCAACAGGCCTTGCCGAATCCGTGACGGGAAGATCGAATTTGTGACGACGTGCCAATAATTTCTAAGCAATGGATCCGGAGCCGTCCGTTCGCTTTACGACGATACGCAGAAATATTTTCGAGCACTCTAGTGCATTGCACCAAAAATGCTCGCATCGAAAAAGGGAATTTGGACGCGCTCTTTGAAACGGCCTTCGCATTTGCATCAGCGCGAAGGGGCCGCACGAAGGATATCCACCGTCCGGGCGATTGGCTCTTCGACCCAGGCCTCGCGGGCGAACCAATTGTGATTGGCCTCACAGATTGGGCAACGAGTATTGCCGAAAAACACGATGCTCCGCAGGAAAGTCTCGCGATCGGATTTGATGCCGGTAGGAATCGCGCGACCCGTTTGCGGACACTCGACCATGACCATACCCATGTGAGCCTCCCAGAAACATACTGCTGAAAAAGGGGCCGGCCGGCTGGAGTGCGTTCTCGTCGGTGCGGGTTACTTGGGGGGGCATCGCACCTGGGGTCGTTGTCGAGCAAAGGGCAACTTGCTCGTGACGACGCTTCTCCAACCGACCGGATTCCTGCTTGGCGAATTCTCGGGATACCGCCGGTTTAGCCGGCAGGCCCATGAAATGAGGCTTCGGCTTCAACCGAAGGCCTCTGGGAGGCCCCTCACAATTAGCATGTCCAAATTCCTGCGGCTTCGTGCCAAATATTCTGCTCGCAACGAAGCCAATATCTTCCTCTTGACGGACAGATCAGCCAACCGGATCACTGGTCTCACTCCCCCTCACGCAACTCGTTAACATTATCTTTTTACATTTAATGCGCAATTAAATTCGTGATGTCGGTCCGGTTTGCGACTCTAGACCGATTTATTTGGCTGTCGCGGCGGGATGTCGTCATCGAAAAGGTCGGGCCCTTCGTACGCTCAGCCCCATCCTTCGCTACCTGCCATCAGTTCGGTTCGCGCCGCCATTTAGCTTTTGTAACGGGTGGTTAAGTTCGGTTCAAATATGAAATAAATTTTGATTATATGGTCGCGCTGTAATCTCGTTGTTAATTGCTGCCGATCACGTAAGCTAAGCTCGCCCAGGTTTCGTTCGGCTGGAGGAGACAATGTGGGATTTAACTCTTAGCGAGTACGATTTCGCCCCCGATGCGCCGCAGTTGGCCCAGATGCGTGCCGAATTGGTAGGTATTGGCGAGAAGGAGCGCATTCTGCGAGAACGCAGTGCCGATCGCGAAGCCTATCGGTACCTCCTGGATGCTCATCGGTCGAGCGCGAGCGCGCTTTCTTTGAGAGCAGGTGTTGAACATTTCTCCGGAGGGAGGGGGTAGGGGCGGCCCGCTGTGGCATGCCGGACCGGATTGTCGTTTCGAAACGAGACCGATTGGGTCATGTGTGCCCGGCAGACGGGAATTGCCGCGCCGCGGACCGTTCGGATTGAACTTCGTGGCTGTCGAGGGGCGCGACGCTAGCATCCCGGGCGCTGTCGTCGCTTCGTCGGCACAGGACGAGGCAGATGTCTTCACATTGGTTGGAGCCGTGCTGGAAAGATCGTCGGCAGAGATGGTGTTGAGACCGGCTTCGGATGCAGTGTTCGCGCTGCTGGATCGTCGACCAATGCTCTTCAGCGAAGCTGGGCAGAAGATCTTTGAACTGGACCGAGTAGGGGCATTCATCTGGTGTAAGCTGGCGCAAGGCGCCTCTCTGGAAGACACCTGTAAGGGGCTTGGGACGCTAGGCATTGACGAGCAGACCGCGCGCCAGTTCACCCGACAGGTCGTAGATGTCTGGATCGATCGAGCGTTGCTCGAGGTCGACTGGCGAATGCCGACCGATTTTGCCTTCTCAGCGGTACTAGGCCGCCACCGAATAGGGGTCCGGGCTGCAAATCGGGACCTCTTGAGGCGGCTGTGTTCGCTGTTTTGTGTTTCGGACCAGAACGCCGGCGGAGACGACGACATTGCGATCGAGGCAATGATGCTGGAGGAGCAAGTGCTCTTGCGCGGAGAGGATTCCAGCATCTCCAGATGTCAAGTCGAAGCGCTTGCCCCAACGATCAAAGCTCACATCACCGAGCGGCTTATTCGAAGCGATCGCTGGACCTTCTCCCTTCATGCCGCTTCTCTTGTAAAGGACGGTATGGGCCTATTGTTGTGCGGCCAACCGGGAGCTGGAAAGTCTACCCTCACATTGCAGCTGGTGGATGCCGGACTTCGGTACGCCGGCGATGACGTTGCGCTGGTTGGCGCTGACGGAGCGATCTGCGGCATCCCGTTTGCTCTCACCCTCAAGGAGGGATCGTGGGACTTGCTCTCGCGACTACATGGCGGCCGGTACGACGCGACGCATTGCCGCTCCGACGGCGTTCTGGTGCGATACGTACCCGTTGCGGATGCGTACCACCAAAGCTTTTCCGCAAGCTGGATCATCTTCTTGAACCGTGTCGCGAGCGGTCCGGCCAAACTAACCGCGATAGATCAACTGGATTCGATGAAGCGGCTCATCGACAACGGATTTGCTGCTGACGGAAAACTTTCGCAGGCCGGCTTTTTCGCTTTGAAGCGGATCGTCGCGGGCGCGCCATCGCTTCAACTCACCTATTGCGAGGCCGTGGAGGCTCGCCGCGTGCTTATGGATCTATGCAATGGCAAGGCATAGCGCGGCGCTGACGAGCCTCTGCAATTGCCTGCAAGGCGTGCCACCTGTCGATGTCGAATGGACGTCGGTAATCGGGCTCGCAAATCAGACTCTGACGACACCGGCGCTCATCGATTTTGTCGACAAATTTGCACCGGTCTTGTCGGAGGACGTCTGCGGATATATTCGCCAGATCCACGGCCGAAACGTGCTGCGGAACAATCGGCTCGTCGCTCAACTCGAAGAAGCCGTCGTTGCGATGAACGACCTGGGAATTACGCCGATCATGCTCAAGGGGGCATCGACGCTGGTGACCGCGCCTGAAGAGCGACGAGGCGTTCGGCTAATGTCTGACCTGGATATTATGGTTATGCCGCACGAAGCCAGAATGGCAGTCTCCGCTCTATGCGCAATTGGCTACGATGTTGACTATGAGACCCCTCCCGAAAGCCACAGATGGCATATCGAGCTGAATCGCTCGCGGGATGTCGGGACCATCGATCTGCAGCGGGCAGCTCCGGGTCCTGCATACCTCTACCAGAGGCTCGGGCACCCGCTGAACCATTGCGTCCCCGCGCCGCTGGGGCGCGGACGCGTCTATATCCCCACGCCCACGTACCGGGCGCTCATGTTGATCATCCATGATCAATTTCAAGACTACGGTTATTGGTTGGGCGACCTCGACCTGCGGCACCTTGTTGAATTGCGCGATATGAGCAATTCTGCCGAGGGCCTGGATTGGAAAGAGCTTGCCTCTCTTGTGTCGGGCGAATTGATGAAGAACGCGGTTGAAACCCAGCTGTTTGCTCTTGCTGAGTTGCTTGGCGTCGAGATTCCGCAAGAGTTGCGCTCTCGGCTGATTCCCCGTCTGCAGTTCATGCGACAGTTGATGCAAGCACGATTTCCGGCCACACGCGTGCCCTTCCTCGCAATGATGATGCTGGATCTCGGAAACTACCGGAAGGTGGCGAATGACACCATCCAACCCACTGCGCGCCGGCGTGGATTGTGGTCCCTGCCGAGGATGGGAACCCTGCAGTTTCTGTTGAAGGCGGCCGTCGCGGTGCGCGCAGGGAAGGCCTAATCACTAGCCCCTCCGTTAGGGCGGCAGCTCCGAAGCGAACGCTTTCAACTGGCCGCGTTCCGAGCGAGTGCCAGCTTCCGGATCCGTGAATCTAACGATTTCGCGCATGCGGGGATTTGCAGCGGCAGGGCTATCAATGCTCTTGACCACCAGCATTCTGGTTGGAGGCTTCACCGTTCTCGTGAATCCTGAACTCCTCCAATGTGTGCCCTGATTGTAGTGCGGCGACCAGCCAGCGCGGCTGTTTGCCACGCCCAGACCAAGTCTCTGTCGGTTTGAGAGGGTTGAAGTATTTCGGTACGACCTTTGGGTATTTGCGGCGGGGAGGCTGGCCTAGGCCCATCTCTGCCGTCCCGCTTTCGGGGCCACCGACCTGTTCCGGTTGGTTGAGTTGCGCCAGGCGCTTCTCCAGCTCCCGCTTTTCGGCCGTGATCTTTTCAGCAAGAATCTTTGTTAGCTCCTCGTGGAGGAGCCATAGTTCTTCAAAATCCATGGCTTCGAGATCTTGCCTGCGCATAGCATTCTCGTCACCGTTCAACCCACGCTCCCGACTACCTTGTCATTTCCACGCCGAGTATCGTTTTCGAGCGCCAAATACGGATAGGTCCAAGGCTGGTCTTTCAAATTGGCGTGACAATAAATAATAATATATTATTTAATTATTTATTGCGAGGATTATTTTCATCAGTTTTTAATGCCGGCCCGACGAGAAACATTGGATGTTATTGATTGCCCTTTGGGGCGCCTTCAGGAAGCGATCAGCCGGTTGATCGCTCCCGCGGCTAGGTTGATTGATATCCAGGCTTTGAAGCCACCAATCCAGCTGCGATGGCTCGCGCTGAGAGAAACTCAGTCGTAAGCTCCCGGTTGCCGAGGGTAAGAACGATGCAAGGCGGCCTCGGGTCCGAGCATATTTGTCGAAAGTGCGGCATGGCAGATTGATCCCAGGCCCGGCTTAACGTGTCGTTCTTCACTTGAGTCGGGGCGTCGGTGCACGTAAGGCGCGTAATGTTACTTTGGTCGCTATTAAATTGAGCGGATAAGTTCATTTTTTTGTCTTGATTAGAACCGGCGGCGCAGTTATGTGGAGCACGAACTTGCCGTTCGGTTCCACATATTTTTGTTTAAGCTGACCACTTGGTTCTTGATTAGCCGACCGGGACAATATTAAATGGGCGCAACTACAGGATGCTAGCATGTCGACCAAGAAGCTCGAACTAGAAGCGATGTCTCTGGACGATCTATGGTCGCTTCATGAGGAAATTAGCGGCATTTTGTCGGATCGGATTAAGGCGGAAAAGCAGGAACTGGAGAAGCGCCTGGCGGTTCTCGGAGGGGGAATGGCCGTGTTTGAAACCGGCGGGCCGGCCGTCGCCCCGACCGGCAAGCAGAGGCGCAAGTATCCGCGTGTGCTGCCGAAGTATCGCAACCCCCAGACTTCTGAAACCTGGTCAGGACGTGGCAAGCGGCCGCGGTGGTTGGTTGCTGCCATGAAATCGGGCCGACGGATCGAGGAGTTTCGCATAGCGGCCGCGACTCCCAAGCTTCGGCAGCGGGCGTGAGACGTCGTTACGCCAGCAGGTTGGCGCAGCTTGGCACTTTGAGCGGGGATCGAGCCTAGTAGGCGTTGCGGCCCCGCAAGACCTCCATCGGAGTTTGCAACAGGATTGCAAGATCCAGCCGAAGACTCCAATTGTCGACGTACCAGAGATCGTACTGTACACGTGCTTCGATCATGGACGCTGTAGGTGTTGCGCCGCGGCAGCCGTGGATCTGGGCCCATCCGGTCAGTCCTGGCCTGACCCTGCGGCGAAACGCGTAGTTTCGCACGAGCTTGTCAAACTGTCCGTCGTGGGCCAAGGCGTGGGGGCGCGGACCCACCAGCGACATGCTGCCCTCGAGCACATTCAGCAGTTGCGGCAGTTCATCGAAACTAGTTCGACGCAGCCATCTGCCCACGCGGGTGATGCGTTGGTCGGCCGGGGTGGCCTGAACTATCACGCTGCCGTCCTCGAGCACGTGCATGGTCCGAAACTTGCGGATCAAGAATGTCCGACCATTAAAACCACAGCGTTGTTGTCGGAAGAACACGGGGCCGGGAGAATCCAGCTTGATTGCGATTGCGGCAAGCGCAAGCAACGGTGCGGATATCGCCAAGGCGAGCCCTGCGCCAAGAATATCAATGATTCGCTTGGTTGCGCACTCGAACGGGGTAAGGGGACCGCGCTGCAATTCTACGCAAACGGCACTACCAAGGCTGCGCGTAGGATGTCGAAGCAATTCGGCTGTTGTGCCGACCGGCACGAATATGACCGGAAACGGCAATACCCGCAACTCGGCAACAAATGCCCGAAGCTCGGGCCATCGCTCCGGGCTGGCTTCGACCACCACCTGGTCGAGCCGGGCGTTGCGAATGTGGTCGATTACGCGAGACGTGAGGCGCTTGCGACCGGCGGGACCGAACCCAATGGGCGGCAGGCTGAACCGCCCCTTGATGCAATATCCATGCATAGCCAAGGTTTCCGGTAGGCCGGCATTCTTCGAAAGCGGCTGGTCCGTGATTAGAACGATATTCGTGCTGGCAAATCTTCTTTCGCTCAGGCCTCTTATCAGCAGCGATTTGACAGCCCAACGCTCGGCTACAAGCAACCCTAAGCCAAGGATGGCGAAGAGCGGGCCTGCTTCCTGAGATACGCCCGGACGAATTGCAAAGCCGTCGGCGGCCCAAATCAAGAGCAGCAATGACGCCCACGTCACGCAGACGGCCCGAACCTGGTTTTTGAGGACGAGGAGCTCAATCGGGCGATAAAGACCTTGAGCCTTCAGCACGGATGCAACGCAAGCTGCGCTGACCAGCGCTAAGCCAAATGCGTTGCCATGGTGTCCCTCAGCTTGCCCGTTTTGGAGCCGGTACAGTAATGTGGAGACGACGCTCGCCAACAAAATCGTCGCGATATCGGCACAGAGTGCAACATGTTCGATCCAGTCATAACGGAGGGGCCATTTATGCCTGGGGGACACCGACGGCTCGAGGCTGACACGAGCCGTATCGTTTCGATCGGGGAGGTGCCGGTTCACGAAGTTCATGGTGGCGCACTCGGAATTAGCATTTAATTTATTATTAATATTGAATATATCAAGCAAAATATCTTAATTTAAATGTTGCCAAATGCCGCTTTTCGGATCTGGCGCTGCTCGAAGAACTGCCCATCGAAGCGGAACAGGTTTGGAACTACCGCGCCGCCCCTCGACCCCATGTCCGGTTCGGCAAAGGTAGATCCGTTTTAGGCCCAGGGATCGGGACTTCCTTGCGCATGCTTTGAAGAGCTGCTGAATCCCATTCCGAAATCAGATTCTCCACAAGGGCCTTCCCCTCCGCTGACGCCGATTGATAGGCAGTAATGAGAGCGGGTCGAAGAGCGGGCTGCCTAGCAAAGGCAATCTTGGCGTCGCGCTGCACCAGTTCACGCAATTCGGGATCGCTGACGACCGAAGCCTCGCCGAGAGCGGCAGTCAGTCGTAGCGGAAGCAGTGCCAAATCGTTTGGAGCTGTGTAGTACGAGAGTTTCAGCAAGGCCGCGACGTCGTATTCGACCGATTTTTGTTCCCTCGACAGGGCCGCAAGCATGAGCCAAAGATCCCCTCGTAATGGCGAGGACCGCAGTGCCTGCGCCAGTACAGTCGGCGCGGCAGGATGGACTCCGAACTCCGGTCTTGAGGCTGCTGCTCCATTGGCCGCGGGCTGCGGGGCGGGAGCGGGTCTCCCAGACCGCAAATCGCCATCACTGCGCAGTGAGTTCTGCGGCAGCACTCTCAGAAGTGCTTGGCGTGAGGCATCATTGGCAGCGAGCGCTTCAACCGGCAAACCGCCGGGATACGACGGCTGAGCGAGCAGCCAGACCGTTTGGGCGATCAGCGCGACTGCGATGGAGCCCAATCCAATACGCATCGATGCATTACCAATCCCATATGAGCGTATTGGCGCGCATGCCGGGCCCGGACTATCCAGTCCAACGACGGGCCGCGTCGACCGCGACTGCTCGGTCACGGCGCCTGTATCACGCTGGCTTTGGGCGACCGCAAGTCCAAACAGCGCAGCAGCCAACAGCGATGCGCCGAACTCGAGAATGCCGTCTTCGACCAAGGCCAGCACAACCAATGAAGTCGCAGCGCCGGCGCCAATGGCCGCGTAGACGTAGTCATGCCTTCGCCGCAGGGAGCATCTGAGCAAGGCCCCGGCGCCAACCACCGCAACGATCAACACGCCGTACAGAAAGGGGCGGCCCATCTCGATTGCGATGGCCGCGGCAGCCGTCGGGCGCTCTCGTGACAACGGCGCCGCAATATCGCGATGGATCGGTAGCAATGCCGCGTAGGTTCCCGCGCCGGAGCCGGCATGGCCGGCATCCTGCAACATCCGCTCAGTCGCCCCCGGGGCGTGCTCGGACAGGGCGACTGTCAGATCGGCATTAGGCCTTATTGGCATGAGGGTGAAGGCCGCCAGAAACAACACTGCAGCCGTGGCCAGGACGCTCGCGATACCCCATAGCCCAGAGAACCAGTTCCGGATCGCGAACGCGGCGAGCACGATTCCCACTCCGAGCAATGCCGCTGTGGCCGTTCCCATCCCGTCTCCGCTGGCGAGGGTTGCCGACAGACAGAGAAGGGTTGCGAGGAGTGCGAACCACAGAGTCGTCGCCACTCGAAATGGGCGTTGCTTGACACGGCGGCGGTGGTCCTCGAACGCACGGGTTATCATCGCTGCGGACAGCACCAGCCCCAGCACTGCCGGGACTGCGCCGGTCGCGGCGAGGACAGGAGCATCGCCGCGCGAAAAACCGTCCGCTCCGATCGTCTGCCGCAACAGCAGGTACGCACTGACGATCGTCGAGATTGAGACCAGCATGCAGAGGAGTTGCCACGCACGCTGTCTGTCCAGCGCGACGACAGCCGTGATGAGCGCGAGGGCGACGGCAATGCTGTACTGCAAGAATGCCTGCACAGTTGCACGGACGTCCACCGTGAGCCGTTCGGCGAGGGGGGCATTCAAGGCGGCCGATGCGGTTTCCCAAATCGGATTGCCGAGCCCGTGGATAGGAACTGGCGCGAGCTGGAAGGCCATGTAGATCGCCGGTACAGCGAGAATGAGGATGAGAACGAGTCCCGACCGCCGTACCAGACTCGCGATTACGGAGGATGAGGCGAAGATTGCGGTTGCCAGCGCCGCGGTTGCGAGGAGAGCAGAGGATAGAGCTCGTTGCTGCGGGATCCCGGGCATTGCAAAAGCTGCTGCGACGGACACAACGAGTGCCAGCATCAGGAACCTGACGAGCATACCACGTCACCTCTCTGGCTTTGCGTTCCTCCGGATGCTCCGATCGGCAGACCGTCTAACGCGCAAATCGTGATGAGTGCACGGCGAGGGGCCGCTCAAGAGCTCGAAAGACCGTAACGAACATAGTGACTGTCGTCGTAATAGTCGCTTCGATGGGTGTCGTATCGCGCCATTGCCTTGATGTCCGTCTTGTTCAAGACTGCGCCGATCAGCGAGTCCGAGATCGTCGGGGCGGTGTGCAGCGCATGCTGAACGACCTCGATCTTGGTGCGTCCCCACTCGACGACGAGAACGTAACAATCGATCAGAGGCGCCGTGACCCGTACGTCGACAAGCGGACTCAGCGGCGGAAGATCTACAATGACATAGTCATAGCTTTGTCGCAGGCGATCAAAGAGCTTGCATATCGAGCTGTCGGACAGCAGTTCGCTCGAGTGAAGTACGGGCCCGCGTTGAACGGCCGGAAGAACGGCGAGATTTGTCCTCGGGTCCCGCCATACCACCTCCTCGAGTGGGCGAGCACCGTTCATGACCTCAATAATGCCATCCACGGCCTTCGGGACGAGACGGGCCGAGAGCGATGGATTCCGGAGATCGCAGTCCACTATGATGACCTTCTTTCCGCTGTGTCCGATGAGTTGCGCCACGGAAGCAGCAATCGTAGTCTTGCCCTCATTTGGGAGAGCTGACGTCAGGCCAATCACCTGGTTGGGGGTCTTCGCCGGGCTGTGATCGATCGCAATCTTGATCGCACGGATGGCCTCCGTGTACCGAGAGAGAGGCATGCCTACGACGGCGCGATGAATGTCCGGAGCGGTCGAAAGCATTCGTTGGCTCGAGTCTTCCTGCGTCTGTTGAAGCCGGGCCGACGGTCTCTGCGGCTTGGGTAAGTTCAGGATTGGCACGAGAGACAGGCACGGAAGTTCCAGCGCAGCCTCGAGCTGGGAAGAGGTCCGGAAAACGCGGTCCATTACATCTCTCACGAAACCGAGTAGCAGTCCCAGCGCGAGGCCACCCAGAAGACCGAAACTCAGCACGACCTTCGTCTTCGGTTTGCTCTTGGTTTGAGCGGCGGAGGCGGGGAAGATGACCCGGGTTTCCGAGATAGGGAAGGTCTCCTGCTGCGTCGAGCCCATGTACTGCTGAAGGAAGGTGTCGTAGAGCGCCCGCAGGCTCTTCGCGCGACTTTCCAAATCTCTTATCGTCAGCTCTGCCGAGTTCGTGAGGCGCGCCTGCGCAATGGCCACGGACAGACGTTTCTCGATCTCCTGCTGCCGCTGCTTTGCGAGTTCGGCTTCGCTGCGGCTGATCTCAGATAGTCTCTTAACCTCGTCTAGAATAGAGACCCGAAATTCACGGAGCCTGTTGCGGATGTTAACGACCGCCAGGTGGTCGCGCCCGACGCGTGCCGATAACTCGGCCTCACGCCTGGCGAGTTCCAGATATTGCTGGCGTAGCGACGTAATGATTGGACTGTTCATCGCGTCGGAGCCGATGGCATCCAGATTGTTGATCGCGGATGGCTTTGCCGGGTCGGTGCCAAGGAGAGTTTCGTAGCGGGACAGCTTGGCCGCAGCCTCCGAACTCTGCGCACGGGCGGTCGCCAGCCGAGTGTTGAGTTCCGTGATCTGCTGCTCGTCGATCGGTTTTCCACCGGGCGAAACGATGTTGTTCTGAGATTTGTAAGCGTCAACGGCACGTTCCGCGGTCAACGCCTCCTCACCGAGGTTTCGCAGCCGTTCCCGCAGCCAACTTGTTGCAGTGCGGCTGGCTTCAAATTTCGCGTCGAGCTGATCGTTGATGTAGGCTTTGGCAATTGCGTTCGCAATTTCCGCCGCTAGCGCTGGATCGCTCGAGGTGAAGTTGACTTCAATAACGTGACTATAGCCAACTCGACCTGCAGATAGGCGATCCAGAAAGCTCGCAATGGCGGCTTCTGAGAGCTGCTCTGGCGCGGCAGATTGCGCAGCTTCCGACGGATTCGATCGCCATCGTCGAAGCCAGCTCAGTAGCCAGGCTTGCAGCGACCGGGACTCCTTGAAATCCGGATGATCGCTCAATTTCAGCTGCTTGATCACGGTCGCAGCGGTTGCCTGCGACTTGATGATCTGCAGCTGCGTTTCGATCTGAGTGACATCGACGATCGGTTCGGAGAGCAACGATTGCTTCTGGAGGAATTGCGCCCTCGGGTTTTCGAACAGGACCTGAACCTGCGCCGTATAGGCTGGCGAGACCAGTCGGAGGTATATGAGGCTGGCGGCACCTGCCAGGACGGTGGTGAAAATGATGACGAGGTATTGCCGCCTTATAAAGACGAGCGCCAATTTAATGAGCTCGCCGATGCCCGCGGCGTCTTGTCGATCCGACTGCATTGGCATGGAGGAGGGCAGACGTGCCCCATCGGTCTGGAGCGTATTGGTCTGAAGCATCGGACAATTCTCTCGGCTATTGACAGTCGCGCGGGAGCACGGAGCCGTAGGCGATATTCGAATCCGCGGCCGTATTTAAAATAATATATCTGATAAATTTTGTATTGCCAATTAAATCTATCTCAGGCATTAATTGCCTTGAAAATTAACTCGATGAAGGGCCGGCGTCCGATTAAACCCGATATTTGTCGCGAACTGACCAGGCGGACTTGGTCCGCTGCGGTGCTCGGTTGGGAGGACATTGGGGAGATTAGGCCGACCGTCCGGGCGCTAGCGCCGCTTATCGGAGCGTGCGGTCATGCTGGAAGTGCGAAGTTTGGCGATTCCGGATGTCAAGCTGGTCCGATCGAAGCGCTTTTCCGATGCGCGAGGCTATTTTTGCGAGACGTTTCGTCGCTCTGCTTTCGCCGAAAGAGGAATTTCCCACGATTTCATCCAAGACAATCAATCCTGCTCGGAGCGAGTCGGGACGGTTCGCGGATTGCACTTCCAGCAGCCTCCATTCGCGCAGACCAAGCTGGTTCGCGTGTTAAGGGGAGCGATCGTTGACGTGGTGGTCGACCTTCGGCGGCGGTCGCCGACATTCGGCCAGCACGTCTCGGTCAAACTGGATAGCGAGACTGACGAGCAGTTGCTCGTTCCAAAAGGGTTCGCTCACGGTTTCTGTACGCTCGAGCCTCAAACTACGGTCTTTTACAAGGTGGACGAGGTCTACTCTCCGGACCACGACGCCGGCATCCATTGGGCAGATCCCGAATTGGCTATCGAGTGGCCGGTGAGGGCCTCGGCGGCCCAGCTTTCACCGAAGGATCGGGCGCTTCCCCGTTTCGACCAGCTTGCTTCAGTGTTTGAATAGAGGGCGTGGCATGCGTGTCCTGGTGACCGGAGGAGCGGGATTTATCGGGTCTGCGGTCTGTCGACAGCTGGTGTTGGAAGCCGGTGCCTCGGTCGTCAATGTCGACAAGTTGACCTATGCGGCCAATTTGGCCTCGCTGGCATCCATAGAAGGTACCAGCTGTTATCGATTTGAGCAGCATGACATCTGCGATCAGGAGGCGGTCACTCGTTTGTTTTACAAGTGGGAGCCAAGCGCAGTCATCCACTTGGCAGCGGAGAGCCATGTCGATCGGTCGATTACAGGCTCGGCAGCGTTCGTTAGCACCAACATCGTCGGTACCTATACTCTATTGGAAGCTGCCAGACGATATTACGACGGGCTTTCAAGCCAGAGGCAAAGACAGTTCAGGTTCATTCACGTGTCGACGGACGAGGTCTACGGTTCATTGGGGCCGGTCGACTGCTTCCGGGAAGATACCCCTTACCGGCCGAGTTCACCCTATTCGGCGAGCAAGGCCGCCTCGGACCACCTCGCGCTCGCCTGGTATAAGACCTACGGCTTGCCGGTGATCGTCTCCAATTGTTCGAACAATTACGGACCATTCCAATTCCCGGAAAAGCTCATTCCGCTGACGGTTCTCAACGCGATTGAGCACAAGCCGTTGCCTGTCTATGGCGACGGCAGCAATGTGCGCGATTGGCTTCATGTCGACGATCACGCCGCAGGCCTGATCAGGCTGCTGTTCGAGGGCAGGGCCGGAGAGAAGTACAATTTCGGCGGCGATAGCGAACGCTCGAACCTGGAGGTAGTCACCCAGATTTGTGACGTGCTAGATCGATTGCGTCCGGGGCCGGCGGCGAGGCGATCATTGATCTCGTTTGTGCCGGACCGTCCGGGACACGACGCACGTTACGCAATCGATGCGTCCAAGGCTCGCAGCGAGCTGGGATGGCAGCCGACGCGCAGCTTCGAGCAAGGTCTCGCCGGCACGGTGGAATGGTATCTGGCCAGCGGCGCCTGGTGGGCGCGGGCTCGCAATATGGTCTACGACGGCGCGCGCCTTGGTCTCCCAGCCACCCGCCACTGAGGTTGCCATGATCGAACGACCGATTCTGATTGCTGGTCGAAACGGCCAATTGGGCAGTTGCCTTCGTGATCTCGCTGCGCTTAGCGGCCTATCTGCAGTGGCCCTCGGACGTGAGGAGCTCGACCTGGAAGTCCGGGACGGGATCGACAGGACGGTCGCCTCGATCGCCCCCTGCATGATCATTAATGCCGCGGCTTATACGGCTGTGGATCGGGCAGAGTCGGAAGTCGGAAAAGCCTTCAGTGTCAACCGCGATGGTGCGGCCGCGTTAGCGGATGTCGCATGGCAGAGAAACATTCCGCTTGTGCATTTATCGACGGATTACGTCTTTGACGGTGCCAAGAGCGAGGCTTACGACGAAGCCGACGTTCCGGCGCCGTTGAACACATATGGCGCATCAAAGTTGGCCGGCGAGGCGGCCGTTTTGGCGGCGCATCCTCTCGCGACTGTCGTCAGGTCGTCTTGGATCTACAGCGCAACAGGAAGCAACTTCGTTCGGACGATGTTGCAGCTGGCCGAAACGCGTCCAATCGTAAGGGTCGTCTGCGACCAACACGGAAGCCCGACGTCAGCAGCGGAGCTGGCCGCAGCGCTCCTGAAGATCGCAGAGCGGTCGATCACGGATGATCGCCGCATCGCGGCGGGCATCTTCCATGTGTCCGGCCAGGGAGCAACGAGCTGGCACGGCTTCGCCGAGGCAATTTTCGATGGTTTATCCCGTCGTGGAGTGCGGCCACCAGCGCTGGAAGCGATCACGACTGAACAGTACCCCTGCGCTGCGCGCAGGCCCCTGAACTCCCGCCTGGACTCGTCCAAAGTGGAACGCGTGTTTGGAATTCGATTGCCGGCCTGGCGCCACTCTCTCGAAACCTGCCTCGACCAACTTGTCGGAAAAGGAGACACCGATGCTGAAGGGAATTGTCCTGGCCGGCGGCAGCGGAACGCGGCTCTATCCGATCACGCGTGTGGTCAGCAAGCAGTTGCTGCCCATCTATGATAAGCCGATGATCTACTACCCGCTGTCGACACTGATGCTGGCAGGAATCCGCGAAATCCTGGTGATCACGACCCCGGCAGACCGGTCTCAGTTTGAGCGATTGCTCGGAAATGGAAGTCAGTGGGGGATTAGCCTCAGCTATGCGGAGCAACCTCGTCCCGGCGGCCTGGCGGAAGCCTTCATCGTAGGTGCCGATTTCATCGGAACCGATCGCGTCGCAATGGTGCTCGGAGACAATATCTTCTTCGGCGGCGGCTTGCGCGAACTTCTCACAAGGGCGGCAGCCCGCGAGGAAGGTGCATCCGTGTTCGCGTATCACGTGCGCGATCCCGAACGATACGGCGTCGTTACGTTCGACGAGGCGGGCCGCCCACTACGAATCGAGGAAAAGCCGAGAAAGCCGACATCGAATTGGGCGATCACCGGTCTTTATTTCTTCGACAACCGGGTCGTGCGATATGCCCGCCGTGTCAAGCCGTCGTCGCGGGGAGAGCTCGAGATCACCGATCTGCAAATGCGCTATCTCGCGGCCGGCGCTCTCCACGTAGAGCGCATGGGACGGGGCTTTGCATGGTTGGACACGGGCACGGTCGAGTCGCTTCTCGACGCAGGGACCTTTGTGCAGACGCTTGAAAAACGACAGGGCATGAAGGTGGCTTGTCTCGAGGAGGTCGCCTTTCGGCAGGGATTCATCGATGAAGATCAGCTTCTTGGACTGATTCAGCCGCTGGAGAAGAGCGGATACGGCAGATATCTCAATGAAATCCTGCGGTTGCCCGGCGCGCGCTCCGACGTCGCAATCGATGGCTGATTTAAAGTTATTATTTTTGATTTAAATAATTGACCGGCGTGGTTCTTTTAAATTAAATACTTCGCTTGCGAAGCTCGAGGGCTGGCCATGTTGAATCAAAAGGCGAGCGTCTTCTATCGATCGGCAAGGCCGCTCCTCCCGGAAGAGGGTGATTTCGGCCAGATAGATACTGACTTGCTCGGCGCGCCCCTCTGGAATGCGATCCGGAGCAGAGACGCTGCTTGGCTGTGGAGGACGACCAGCACCCTGACGCGCCCGGACAGCCTCGGCTCGCTACTCTCCTCAGGCTCCGATCCGCGAGCGGTGGTCGCGTCTTCGCGTTCGCGGGCCGGTACGACACATTGGATAAGTTCGAGCGGCGGCTATTGGAATGTCGCCACGAATTGGAGTGCGGGTATTCCGATGGCGGCGTACGGCGCCTTCATCGACGCGCCTGGATCCTATGTTGTCACGACCAGAGCCAATGTCGATGTGGGCAGTTTGATCGTTGAAGCAGGTGTGACGATCGCGCTTGGGGAAGACTCGTCGTTCGTGGTGGAAGGTGACGCCATAAACAACGGGAGCATCAAGGTCGGATCACCCGGCGGCGACGGGGTTGCCGCAGCGGACTTCAAAGGTGATGTTCGCGGGTCGGGCGCCTTCGCGATTTCCGACAAGTCGGCACTCGAGATCGGAGGCTCGGTCTCCGGGCAGCTCGTGAACGGTTCGTTTTACGGAATAACCGTCTCCTTCGAGACGGACGTCGGCACCCTGGTCCTCGATCGCTCTGCCCAATTCCACGGCCTGATCGGAAGTTCGTCGCCGGATCGACCGCTTTCAACCGGCAATCTGATCGACCTCAGGGATTTCGCTTTCACGTCGACGATGTCCGCCTCCGTTCATTACGACCTGGGCTCAAACATCAGCACAGTCGATTTCAGCAATGGAGTCGGCAATGTCACCCTGCTGTTCTCCGGGAACGACCCAAATTGGACCTTTGCAAGTGATGGGCAGGGCGGCACGATCGTTGCAGACCCGGTCACGAACCCGATCGTCCTGGAAAATCAGAAACAAGGCACATCGCCAAATATCTGGCAGATCGACCCTGGCGCGGACTCAACGAAAATCCAGGGGTTCACGACAGCGATAAGTACCAATATCGGCGGCACCGTTCAATTCAAGATCAACAACCAGACGGGTAATCCAAATTATCGTATCGATATCTACCGGCTGGGTTATTACGGCGGCAACGGCGCCAGACTGATTACGACCGTACAGCATCAGGCCGCAACTTCGGTTGTGCAGCCGACGCCCTTGAAGAACGCATCGACTGGCCTCGTCGACGCCGGCAACTGGAGCGTGACCGACTCCTGGAGCATACCGACGGACGCCGTTTCCGGCGTGTACATCGCCAACGTCATCGACGGAACGCAGATCTTCCAGATTCCATTCGTCATCCGCAACGATGCGTCGCACAGCGCTGTGGTTTTTCAGACCTCCGATCAGACGTGGCAAGCCTACAACCCCTGGGGCGGAGCCAATCTTTACGCCGGCAACGGACCTGGCATCAACGGTTCGGCCTATGCCGTAAGCTACAACCGCCCCATTACGACACGGGACGGCGGTCTGTACGGCACCTCCAACGATATGGTGTTCTCGGCGGAGTATCCGGCGATCTACTGGCTCGAGCAGAACGGATACGACGTCTCCTATATCTCCGGCATCGACGCCGCGACCAGCGGATCACTCCTGCTCAACCATCAAGTCTACATGGATGTCGGTCACGATGAATATTGGACCGATAGCCAGTTCTCCAACGTCCAGGCGGCCGGCCGTGCCGGCGTCAATCTGATGTTTCTCAGTGGCAACGAAGTGTATTGGCAAACGAGACTCGCGCCCAGTATCGATGCCAGCCAGACGGCCAACCGCACCCTGATCTCGTACAAGGACACCCACGCCAATCAGTTGATCGACCCAACTGGAACGGCGACTGGCACTTTCATGGACGCGCGCTTCGCGTCGACTGGAGGCCTGTCGGGAATCCCTTCCAATGCCCTTACCGGCCAGGTATTTCAGGTGGACTCCGATCGCACGGATATTATCCGGATTCCGTACGACATGACGAAGTTGCGCTTCTGGCGCAATACGTCGGTCGCCAATACACCGGTGGGCCAAACCGCCTCGCTTGTACAGAATCTGCTCGGCTATGAGTGGGATTCGTCGCCTGATAACGGCTTCCGCCCGGCTGGACTGGTAAATGTGTCGTCTTCGACGCTGCAGATCACCGGCCAATATCTCCTGGACTACGGCAACACCACCGGTAACGGAACAGCAACTCATAATCTGGTCGAGTTTCGCGATCCGGTCAGCGGTGCCCTTGTTTTCGGGGCCGGTACGGTGTTCTGGTCGTGGGGCCTCGCCTCCGATCACGACCAGGTGGTTGGGTCCGCTACGCCGATTGATCCCAACGTCCAGCAAGCAACGGTCAATGTGCTCGCCGACATGGGCGTGCAACCCGCGACGCTGCAAGCGAGTCTGGTAATCGCTTCCCAATCGACTGATCACACTGCCCCGACATCCACCGTCACGAACGTCTCGGCCAGCAGCATCCCGGAGGGCCAGTCGGTTACCGTCACAGGATCGGCGAGCGATGCGGGCGGCGTCATAGGCGGTGTTGAAGTCTCGACAGACAGCGGAGCGACGTGGCATCCCGCCAGCAGCAGAGTCGGCATCGCGAATGTGACCTGGTCGTATACATTCTCCGCTGGCGCTTCCGGCCAGTACAGTATCAAGAGCCGGGCGGTGGACGACAGCCTGAACCTCGAGACGGCTGGCCAGGGCGTTGCTTACACCGTCACGCCTTCGTCGAACCTGACGATCTTCAATCCGACCGATACGCCCGCCGTAGTCACAACCAACGACGCGGGCGCTGTAGAATTGGGAGTAAAGTTCGTCGCCGCCGAGTCCGGCGACATCACCGGCATCCGGTTCTACAAGGGGCCGCAGAACACGGGGACGCATCTGGGCGATCTCTGGACGACGAACGGTGTACTGCTTGCGAGCGCCACGTTCACCAATGAAAGCGCGAGTGGTTGGCAACAGGTGAATTTCGCGACACCGGTCCATGTGCAGGCCGGGGTCACCTACATCGCCTCCTATCACACGAATACCGGTCAGTACTCTACGACCGACTTCTATTTCGACAATGCCGGCCATACGCACGGTGCGCTGACGGCGACAGGCAGCGGCCTCAACGGTGTCTATGCCTACGGTCCCGGACCGCTTTTTCCGAGCACTGTTTCGATTGTGAAAGCGCAAAATTATTGGGTCGACGTCGTCTTCAGAAATACCAGCCAGCAGCCTCAGGCCAACAATGACAGCGGCTTTAACGTAACCGAAAACGGTGTTCTGACTATTCCGGCATCGGCGCTGCTCGCCAATGATACGGATCCGGCCGGCCTGTCGTTTTCAATCACCGGCGTGAGCAGCCCAATCAACGGTAGCGTAAGCTACAACGCTCAGACTCAGACGGTCACGTTCACTCCGACCGCGAATTTCGCGGGACCGGCGCAATTTTCCTATACGATCACTGACACGAGCGAGGCCACCGGAACCGGCCAGGTTCTACTCAACGTCAACTATCCCGTCTCCGCGCAAAGCCTGTTCGCCACAAACGCCGCGCCGAGCGTGGCCAATTCGGGTGATACGAGCTCCGTCGAGGTTGGAGTCAAGTTTTCCGCTTCTGTGAGCGGGACGATAACCGGCCTGCGTTTCTACAAGGGATCATCGAATACCGGTACCCATGTCGCGCATCTGTGGAGCTCGACGGGAACGCTCCTTGGTACGGCGACCTTCGCGAATGAGACGGCCAGCGGCTGGCAGCAGGTCAGTTTCGCGAGCCCGATCGCCATTTCCGCGGGAACGACATATGTCGCGTCCTACCACACCAACGGCAACTATTCCGACACTCAGAACTACTTCACGAGCTCAGTTACGAACGGCCAGTTGACCGCGCCAGCGGCGGGAAATGGAGTGTACGCCTACGGAACGGGGACCGTCTTCCCGACCAACGTCTACAAGTCGACCAACTACTTTGTCGACGTGGTCTTCAATGGATCCGCCGCTACGAACAGGTCGCCGACCGCCGTGGCCGACACCGGCGACGCCACCGAGAAGGGCGGCGTCAATAACAGCACCGGCGGTTCGCTCGCCACGGGAAACGTCCTGACCAACGACACCGATCCGGACGCGGGCGATACGAAGACCGTAACTGCGGTCAGCTTCGGTTCGACCTCCGGTACGATCGGCTCCGCGCTGAATGGCGCGCATGGAAGTCTCGTGCTCAACGCCTCAGGGACCTTCACCTATACGGTCAGCGAGACGGATCCCGCCGTGCAGGCGTTGCGGCTTGCGACCAACACGCTGACGGATGTCTTCAATTACACGATGCGTGATGCCGCCGGCGCAACATCCTCGACCACGCTCACAGTCACCATTCACGGTGCCAATGATGCACCGGCGCTGGCGATCCAGACCGGTAACCAAACCGCGACAGTGGGTACGGCGTTCTCACTGACGCTACCGGCCGGCACCTTCACCGACGTCGATTCCAGCGACTCGCTCACTTACAGTGCGACAACGGCTGCCGGCTCCGCACTTCCTGCCTGGCTCACCTTCAACGCATCAACCCGAACCTTTAGCGGTACACCATCGTCAGCCGATGTCGGCACGCTGGGTGTGAAGGCAAGTGTGACGGATCTCGGCAGCCTCACCGCAAGCGAAACGTTCAATATTGTCGTGACGACGACCGCGAACGCTCCGCCAACCGCCGTCGCCGACACGGGTGACGCGACCGAGAAGGGCGGTGTCAGTAACGGCAGCGGCGGCTCACCCGCCACAGGAAACGTCCTGACTAACGACACCGATCCAGATGCGGGCGATACGAAGGCCGTGACTGCGGTCAGCTTCGGTTCGACTTCCGGTACGCTGGGCTCGGCGCTGAATGGAGCGCACGGAAGTCTCGTGCTCAATGCTTCAGGTGCTTTCACCTATACCGTCAATGAAACTGACTCTGCCGTCCAAGCCTTGCGGCTATCGACTACCACGCTGACGGACGTCTTCAGCTACACGATGCGTGATGCCGCCGGCGCGACATCGTCGACCACGCTCACGATCACGATTCACGGTGCGAACGATGCGCCGGTGCTGGCGGCCCAAACCGGCAACCAGACTGCAACGGTTGGTTCGGCCTTCTCGCTGACGCTGCCGGCCGGCACCTTCACCGATGTGGATTCCGGGGATTCACTCGCCTATACGGCAACTGCGGCCGACGGCTCGGCACTTCCCGCCTGGTTGGCTTTCAATGCGTCGACCCGGACTTTCAGTGGCACGCCGGCGTCGGCCGACGTCGGCACGCTCGGTGTGAAGGCCGCCGCGACTGATCTCGGAGGACTCACGGCCAGCGAGACGTTCAACATAGCAGTGGGCACGGCCTCCTCGACGGTCAGCTTGTTCTCGGCGTCCGATACGCCTTCGGTGCTGTCGACGTCCGACACATCTCAGGTCAATCTCGGCGTACGGTTCACATCCTCCGCGGCCGGCACGATTACCGGGATCAAGTACTACAAGAGTGCAAACGACACCGGCTCTCACACCGGCTCACTGTGGAGCAGCACGGGAACGCTCCTCGCGAGCGCTACGTTCTCCAACGAGACCAGCAGCGGTTGGCAAAGCCTCACATTCAGCAGCCCCGTCTCGATTGCGGCCGGATCCACCTACGTGGCGAGCTTCCACAGCAACGGCCGCTATGCGACGACGTCAAACTACTTTACCGCCGCACGCACGAACGGGCCGCTCACGGCTCCCGCGAGCAACAATGGTGTGTACACTTATGGAACAGGCAATCTGTTTCCAACCAGTACATTCAGCGCGACCAACTATTGGGTCGATGTGTTGTTCAGCAATGCGAGCGGCGGCACGAACCAGCCGCCGATCGCCAACGCCGACAGCGGCTTCAACGCCACCCAAAACGTACCGCTCAGTATTTCCGGTTCGGCACTCCTCGCAAACGATACCGATCCAAACGGGGATGCGCTAACAATCACCGGGGTCAGCGGGGCCGTCAACGGGACCGCGAGCTTCAGCGCCCAGAACAATACGGTGACGTTCACATCGGCGAGCAATTACACCGGACCGGCCTCGTTCAATTACACGATCTCGGACGGTCGGGGTGGGACGGCGAGCGCAAGTGCGACCGTGACCGTTCACGCGCCGTCAGCAAGCACCGTAAGCCTGTTCAGCTCGAATCCAACGCCAAGCGTGGTGACGGTGAATGATCCGAATTCGGTTGAGCTCGGTATGAAGTTCCAGGCGTCTACCACTGGCGACGTCATGGGGCTGCGCTTCTACAAGGGACCATCCAATACCGGTACTCACGTCGCCGATCTTTGGAGCAGCACCGGGACCCTGTTGGCGACGGCCACATTTACCAATGAGACGGCGAGCGGTTGGCAGCAGGTCAACTTTGCAACGCCGGTCACCATCACGGCGGGCACGACCTATGTCGCCTCCTACCATACTGCGGGAAACTACTCAGACGATCCGAATCTATTTGCCAGTGCGGTAACCAACGGGCCATTGACCGCTCCGTCATCCGCGTCCAGCGGCGGAAACGGCGTCTATGCATACGGATCCGGAAGCCTCTTCCCCACCAACACCTTTAACGCGACGAGCTACGCGGTTGACGTCCTCTTCAGGCCGCAGCTCGCAGCATAGGAGAGCCGCAATGCATACAGAACTCTATACTGACGGGATTGACGAGGTCACAATTGGCGGGTCGATCGTGCGGGTCGACCTGGTCAGTCTCTCGCCCACGGAACGTGATGCCAACAACGCGCCCAAGAAAGTCTTTCGGCAAAGGCTGATCTTTTCGGCGGAGTCGTTCGCGAACTCCGTGGAGGTGATGCAGAACGCGCTTCAGGGTCTGGTCGATGCCGGCGTCGTCCAGCGCTCTCGGCCCAGGACGCCGATGGCCGCGCCACAGGCGAGTGCGCGCGTCGAGCCTGCCTCGTCAGTTTCGGACAATCCGCGATCTTCCAATGCCTCAACCAACTTCCGTTGAAATCGAGAGGTTCGAACCAGAACCGCCGTCGTCCGAGGACGAGCCGCGTCGGGCTGCTCAAACGGCCCTTGAATGCCTGTCAAGGATCGCTGCCCATCACGGGATCGATCTGCCTTCTGATCGGTTGCGGCACGCCTATGCCGTCGACGAGACCGGCATCTCGACCGATCTCTTGCTGCGCATGGCTCATGATGCGGGCCTTCGCGCCCGCACGGCGCAGCTCGATTGGAAGGCGATACGTCAGCTCGGGGAGGCCTATCCGGCTCTTGTCCAGCTCTCGAACCTCAACTGGGTCCTCGTGGTCGGCGCTGGGCCGGAGGGCGACGCTGTAACGGTCTTCGATCCTCTGGCCGAGCGGAGAGGAGAGCACCTGCTGGTCGATGCGGACCGCTTCTGCGCCAGGTGGACCGGAAAGGTCGTTCTGTTCAAGCGTGAGAGCTCCCCATCGCAAGGCCACAGGCCCTTCGGGCTGCGCTGGTTCATACCCGAAATGCTGCGGGAGTGGCGGCTCCTTTCCGACGTCGCAATTGCTGCGGTTTTCCTCTATGCGCTCGGGCTGGCGCTTCCGATCTTCTTTCAGCTCGTGATCGACAAGGTTCTTGTCCACGAGAGCCTCACGACACTCTACGTGCTCTCGGCTGGCGCGATCCTTGCGCTCTGTTTCGACGCCGTCTTCAGCTTCTTGCGGCGCTACCTGCTGCTCTATGCCACGAACAAGATCGACATCCGGGTCGCGACCAGGACGTTTCGGCATCTTTTGGGACTTCCGGTAACCTTCTTCGAGCGCATCTCGGCCGGCGTGTTGGTGAAGCACATGCAGCAGGCCGGACGAATCCGTGAGTTCCTGACCGGCCGACTGTTTCTGACCGCCTTGGACGCGCTTTCGCTTTTCGTCTTTCTGCCTGTCCTTGCGCTATACAGCATCAAGCTGACGTGCGTCGTGCTGGCCTTCACCGCCATCAGCGCGAGCGTGATTGCTATTTTGATGGGACCGTTCCGACGGCGGCTCTACCAGCTTTATCAGGCCGAAGCCGGGCGCCAGGCTCTCCTCGTTGAGACCGTGCACGGCATGCGCACCGTGAAGTCATTGGCCATGGAGCCCGGCCAGAACAGGACATGGGACGATCGTTGCGCGCAGTCGGTATCGATGCGGTTTGGCGTCGAAAAGATCTCGGCGGGCGCTCAGGCCTTGACCGGTTTCCTCGAGAAGATGATGACGCTCGGCATCGTCGCACTTGGTGCGCTCGACGTCTTCGGCGGTGAGATGACGATCGGCGCACTTGTCGCCTTCAACATGCTGGCGGGACGCGTTTCGGGACCGCTGGTGCAGATGGTGACCATGGTGCACGAATATCAGGAGGTTGCGCTCGCCGTTAAGATGCTCGGCGAGGTTATGAACACGGAGCTGGAACGCGACGGTCGTCGCGAAGGGGTGCGGCCCGACTTCGCCGGGCAGATCGAGTTTGAAAACGTCACGTTTCGCTATGGGGAGGGAACGCCGGCGCTGGACGACGTGTCGTTCTCGATCGCTCCCGGCTCGATCTTCGGAATTGTCGGCAGGAGCGGTTCGGGCAAGACGACGCTGACACGCCTGATCGCGGGAATGTATCCGGTGCAGCAGGGGTTGGTGCGCATCGACGGTCACGATTCGCGCGAGATCGATCTTGCCCATCTGCGGCGGAATCTAGGGATCGTGCTCCAGGACAGTTTCCTATTCCGGGGCACAGTGCGCGAAAATATCGCATGCGTGAGGCGCGACGCCACATTCGAGGAGGTCGTCCGGGCGGCTCAGCTCGCCGGTGCGGACGAGTTCATAGAGCGGCTGCCGAGGGGATTCGACACCATGCTCGAGGAGCAGGCATCGAACCTGTCAGGCGGGCAAAAGCAGCGGCTTGCGATCGCGCGGGCCTTGATCGTCAACCCGCGTATCCTGATCCTCGATGAGGCCACCAGCGCACTGGATTCCGAGAGCGAGGCGATCATTCGGCGGAATCTGCGACGTATCGCGGAGGGACGGACCGTCATCATCGTATCGCACCGGCTTTCGATGCTGTCGGACGCAAGCCAGATCTTGGTGATCGACCGTGGACGGGTCGTCGATGTAGATCGTCATGATGCGCTGCTGTCGAAATGCACATTCTACAGGCATCTCTGGAACCAGCAGACGAGGCAAGTCGCATGACTGCGGCTGAAAAGACCAGAGCTGAAGCACCCTCAGGCAGATCCGGGCCTCCGTCCGGTTCACGGACGAGACGCCGGCTCATGAGGTCCGCGCCCACGGATTCTCGCTTTGTCGCGCAATTTCAGTCAGACGCAGCCGAGATCGAGCAGCAGATGCCACCGCGTGTGGGACGGATCACGCTCTATTGCGTCGTCGCCCTGATCGCTGCTGCGATCACATTCGCATGCGTGTCTCGCGTTGATATGATTGTGACTGCACAGGGCAAGTTGATCACGACGCGTCCGAACCTGGTCGTACAGCCGCTGGAAACGTCGGTTATTCGGGAGATTCGCGTCAAGGCCGGCGACGCCGTTAATCGGGGCGATGTCCTTGCGGTCCTCGATCCGACATTCTCTCAGGCCGATCTTGCCCAACTGCGCGGCCGCCTGGCGGGTCTCGACGCCTCCATCGACCGGCTTCGAGCCGAGTTGGACGGCACGGACTACGGCCTCGATGAGACGGCGAACGCCGACCAAGCTCTGCAGAGAAGGGTATTCCTCCAGAGGAAGGCGGCTTACGACCTTCAGATCCAGAACTATGACGCGCAGATTGCGTCCGCACAGGCCAATCTAAAAACGGCTCAGAGCGAGGAGTTGGTCCTGGCCCAGCGGTTGGACACGATGCAGTCCATTGAAGCCATGCGAAACGCGTTGATGGCCAAGGAGGTCGGTTCAAGACTGAACTTCCTGCTATCACGGGATGCGCGACTGGAGGTCGAAAGCAATATGGCGCGAGTCCGTGGCAGCATCGTCGATAACACGCATCGCCTGGACAAGGCCCGTGCAGACCAGAAAGTGTTCGCCGCCGAGTTTCGCCGCGGCGCCTATCAGGAACTTGTCGAGACGTTGCCAAAGCGGGATGGCACTGCCGAAGAGCTCAAAAAGGCGGAGCTCCGTCGGCAGCTGATCGTGCTGAATGCACCGGCGGATGCAGTGGTACTCGACATCGCCAATCGAACGGTGGGTTCGGTGGTCCGCGAGGCCGAGACTTTGTTTGTGCTGGTTCCACGGGACGAGACGCTCCGGGCGGAGGTCAACGTGGAGGGCAGGGATATCGGGCAGGTGGCGGTCGGGCAGGCCGTACGGGTGAAGTTCGAGGCATTTCCATTTCAGAAGTACGGCACCGCTACTGGCGAGGTCGGAGTCATCAGTCAGGACTCATTCTCGCCAGAGGCGAAGGCCGAAGGTGTGCGCCGGTCGTCAGCTCCTTATTACCGCGTACTGATCGATCTGCGGGACACGCACCTTCGGCTGCCGTCCGAGCGCGTTCCGTTGATGCCTGGTATGGCAGTCACCGCCGAGATGAAGGTCGGACAGCGAACGGTGATTTCATATTTCCTCTATCCCCTGCTTCGCGGCTTGGATGAAAGCATCCGGGAGTACTGAGCCGAATTTACAATGGTGTACTGGAAATGATGATCAGTCCGAATTCTGGTGTGAAATTCTTAGTGCCCGCTGAGGCGAAGGCGCCGTTAGCAAACTCGCCGCTGGTGAACTACGCGTTGCAGGGGCTTGAGCGGTGCTGGTTGCCCGCGGAGCGTCGTTGGTCGCATATTTATCACCTCGACCGGCCCGCTTCGCCGAACGAGTCGCTGCCGCATAGCGACGTGTTCTACACTCTCAACGTCTTGCTTGGGATGTCGCGGGTCGCGAAACTTCCGGCTGATATTGATCTCCCGGAGATATTCTATCGAAATGCCCTTAGGCTTACCGCGCTCCCCGTGCGCAAATATGCGTTCGGCATGGCGCTGTGGGCCGCCGCCGAGCTCCGCCTCCCGATTCCGGAGCCAGTCAGGCGAGAGTTGAAAGCGGTTCTCTCGGATCAGTCGCGGTGGCACGCTTTTCGGGCGCAGGACCTGGGCATGCTGCTGACGGGTGTCATCGCCCAGGCGAGGGAAGGCGAGAAGGAGTGGCTATGCTTCGCCGGCCCGCTCTACTGTTTCCTGAAGGAACGTTTCCATGGCGATTCCGGATTGTTCTTCGACGCGCCGTCCGGTTTCCGTCGCCGTTTCGCATCATTTGCGACGCAAACCTATCTCTCCATCGCCTGCTATCAGTACGGCGAATTTACCGGCGATGCGTCCGCGCTCGTCATGGCTGATACTTGCGTGCGCGATCTGATCGCGCTGCAAGGTCCCCAAGGTGAATGGCCGTGGTTCTTCGATGCGACGAGCGGCCGCATCCTCGATTTCTACGAGATCTATTCGGTCCATCAGTATGGAATGGCCCCAGCGCTGCTGGAATGGGCCGAGCGCTTTGGACGACGGGGAGCGCGGGAAGCGCTGGTCAAGGGATTCAACTGGGTACTCGGTCAGAACCAGCTGGGCCGGACCATGCTCGTGCCTGAACTGAACCTGACGATCCGCTCGCAGGTTCGCAAGGGTGAACTGACGACCAAGGCGCCGCGGGTATTGCGCGCGATCAAGAACATCTGGCGCGAGAACGGGGGAGAGCTGATCGACCGCCAAAATGTGGGCGTTCGGCTCGAGTGTCGCAGCTACGAGCTCGGTTGGATTTTGTGGTCATTCGGTCGGCGTACCGACCTGCAGGATCTCAGTCACAACGTCGCGTTCGAACAGCCAACCAGCTCGGCCGGCAGCGTGCCGCAGCGCAACGGCAGCGCGATCGGCTAGCGATTCCAGACAACCGTGCCCTCTTTCCGAAGTAGGGCCAGCATCCTGGTCGTTCGATGGCTGCGAACCGCGCAGAGAATGGCGATTGCTTTGAGGCGCGCGCTTATCCCATGAAGGCGTCCGCTCGTCAGTACAGTGATGGCGCCGACCGCCGGTGATACCAGGACGAGCAGGGCCGTGGCAACCCAGCGCAGCTGCCAACCGCGCGCAGCCTGTGCGGTGTTGCGGTAGTGCGCGATTTGGCGGTCCCATTTTGCATAGAGCTCTCGAAGAGAGCGGCGCGCAGGGTGGAACACGATCATCCCGGGAACGTAGCGAAATTCGCAGCCGGCGCGGATGGCCATTTGTCCCCATTGCATATCTTCCGCGAACTGAATGCCCGGGAAAGGTCCGATCTTCGCAAAGTCGGTGCGGCGAACCGCAAGATTTGCCGTGACGGAGTAGCCGTGCTTGGTGACGTACAAGCGATTGCGAAAGCCAAAAACGCTTTCATAGGCTTCAATCGCGGTGAAACGCCCTTCGGCGGCAGGCCTGATACGAACCTCTCCACCAAGGATCGTCGCCGGCCTGGCTTGCTGGAACGCCTCACGGATCGCGGTCAGCCAGTCCGGATGAGCTCGGCAGTCGGCATCCACAAAAGCGAGGATATCGCCTCTCGCGCAAGCGGCGCCTGTGTTTCGCGCCGGGCCCGGACCGGGATGCGCCTCGTGCTCCAGCCTGACGCCGGAATGGCCGGCAATGACGTCTATCGGCGGCACGGTCGATCCGTTGTCCACCACGATGATCTCGAACAAATCCCGTGACAGGGTCTGCGCATCCAGGCTTCGCAGACAGGCTTCCAGGGCGTCAGTCTGATTGAGGTGGGGAATAATGACCGAGATCATTTTGTTGATGCCCCTATTTAATTCACGTTGGCCTGCGGCATATCTGCCGGGGCGATATTTTAGCGTCTCTGAAGGAGGTTGATGCATTTAATCCTTGCAATTAAATGTTAGGCAATTATTATCGTTATTATAATCTTAAATGCAACTTAAACAAATTGCGTTTTGGAGGTCGGTTCAAATGCGAGCATCGTTCCTAGCGTGCCCCATCGACCTGCTGACAATGGCGGAAACCGTCGAGCTCGCGCGCGGCGCCATGCGCGGCCGCCGACGGCTGCAACATGTCGCGTTGAACGTTGCCAAATTTGTCAATATGCGATCGGACCCCATGCTCGCGGCCGATGTCGCCAACAGCGACATCGTCAGCATCGACGGCATGGGAATTCTCTGGGGCGCTCGAGCTCTGGGGCTGCCGGCGAGGTCACGCGTCGCCGGCGTCGATCTCCTGGCCGAGTTGCTCGCGGTATGTGCGCGGGAAGGTTACAAGCCCTATTTCCTGGGAGCCACCCCCGCCGTCCTGCAGCAGGCAATGCAGCGCGCGCGAGAGAGATATCCCTCACTCGTCTTCGCCGGCTGGCACGATGGTTACTTCAAGCCGGAGCAGGAGAGGGAGGTCGTGCGGGACATCCAGTCCAGCGCGGCCGATTGTCTCTTCATCGGCATGCCAACACCGCGGAAAGAGCGCTTTCTCGCCGCCCATCGTGACGAGCTCGGCGTACCCTTTATCATGGGCGTCGGCGGTGCGTTCGATATCCTTGCGGGCACCGTTCGGCGCGCGCCGGCGCGGATTCAGGGGCTGGGCCTCGAATGGCTTTACCGCATCTATCAAGAGCCCGGGCGGATGTGGTGGCGATACGCCACAACGAACACGTTGTTTGCGGGCATCCTGGTGCAAGCGCTCGTCAAGCAAGCGATAGGGCATACATTTGGCGCGCCGGGCGCCGTGCCGCCGGGCCCGAGTCGGATCGGAGGGTGAGACGTGCGCAAGCATTTTTTCATCCTTTTGGGAACCCGACCAGAAGCCATCAAGCTCTTTCCGGTCATCAACCGACTCAAGGCCGAGAATCGCAAGGACATTTCGCTAACGATCTGTGCGACGGCACAGCATCGACAGTTGCTTGATCAGGTCCTCAAGCTCGCCAAGGTAGTTCCGGATTTTGATCTGAACGTCATGACGGCCAATCAGTCGCTGGATCATCTGACGGCCCGGTTGCTCGGAGAGGTCGGCGAGCTCCTCGACAAAGTGAAGCCTACCAGGGTTATCGTCCAAGGCGACACGGCGACCGCCATGGTCGGCGCGCTGGCGTCCTATTACCACCGGATACCGGTTTCGCACATCGAGGCGGGACTGCGCAGCGGCGACATCTTCGCTCCGTGGCCCGAGGAGGTGAACCGCAAGATCGTCGGGTCGATCGCCGATCAGCATTTCGCGCCGACAGAGCGCGCTGCCCGCGCGCTGCGCTCCGAGAACGTCTCGGACGACCGCATCCATGTCACCGGAAACACGGTGGTGGACGCGCTGATCCTCGCGAAAGCCATGGTCGAATCCGATCCGGGGCTTTCGTGCCGCTGGGACGGGATCAAAAAGCGACACGGCAATCGGCGCATCATCTTGGTGACCTGCCACCGCCGAGAGAATTTCGGCGGCGGTGTCGTCAACATCGTGAACGCACTGGAAACGATCCTGTGCAGGGAAGACGTTGCTGTGGTGCTCCCCGTGCACCCGAATCCGAATGTCCGCGACTTGTTTGCGTCCCGATTGTCGGATCACCCGAGGGTCGTCCTCATTTCTCCACAGGAATACACGGACTTCGTGAGCCTGCTGTCGTTGTCACATCTGGTCCTGACGGATTCAGGAGGCGTGCAGGAGGAGGCCCCCACCTTCGGCAAACCAGTCCTGGTGATGCGGGATACGACCGAGCGTCCTGAGGGGGTGGAGGCCGGGACGGCGCGCCTGGTCGGCGCCAACTACGACAAGATCGTTGCCGAGACATTTCGCCTGCTCGACGATGACGAGACCTATGCCGCCATGGCCCGTTCGCATAATCCGTTTGGTGACGGGCACGCGAGCGAGCGTATCGTGAAGGTGCTTCTCGATGCCTGAATTTCAGAAGATCAATGTCGTTGGACTTGGCTACATCGGGCTCCCGACCGCAGCGCTGATTGCGAGCCGGGGAATGCAGGTGGTCGGTATCGACACCAATGAGCGTATCGTCGATACGGTCGCATCCGGAAAGATTCACATTGCAGAGCCCGATCTCGATGGTCTCGTTTCCAAGGTCGTGTCGAGCGGTGCCCTGACCACCTCCACCAAGCCGCAGCCTGCCGACGTCTTCATCATCGCAGTGCCGACGCCGATCGACCGTGAAAACCGTCCAGACCTTTCAAGCGTTAATGCTGCAGTCGACCAAATCGTCGACATCCTTGCGCCGGGTAATCTCGTCATCCTCGAATCGACATCGCCGATCGGGACGACCGAGGCCATAGCAAAACGTATCGTCGAACGCAGGCCAGATCTACACATAGGTGTCAACGGCAAGGAAGACGGAGCGATCTACGTCGCCTACTGTCCAGAACGCGTGTTGCCGGGACGGATCCTGACAGAGCTTATCAACAACGACAGGTGCATCGGGGGAATTACGCCAACATGCACGCGGCGTGCTCAACGCTTCTACAAAATGTTCGTTCGAGGCGCCTGCGTCGGGACCACAGCGCGCGCAGCCGAGTTGGTCAAGCTGACGGAAAACGCCTTCCGCGATACCAACATAGCATTCGCGAACGAACTCTCGCTGATCTGCGAGCGGTTCGACATCAATGTCTGGGAGGTGATCGACATCGCCAACCGCCATCCTCGCGTAAACGTATTACGGCCAGGACCGGGAGTAGGCGGGCACTGCATTGCGGTCGATCCCTGGTTCATCATCGACTCCGCACCAGACCTCGCTCGGGTGATGCGAACAAGCCGGGAAGTCAACAACGCCAAAACTCAGAAGATCATCGAACGTACAGAGGCGCTGATCGACGATCATCCCTATGCAAACGTCGCTTGTTGTGGATTGACCTTCAAGGCCAATGTCGACGATTTGCGTGAGAGCCCTGCCATGGAGATCGCCACGCATCTCGCGGCAAAATACGGAGAACGAGTCAAGGTCGTTGAGCCGAACCTTCGCCGTCTGCCGCCTCAGTTGGCCGATCACCGTGTCGCTTTCGTGAACATCGAGGAGGCTCTGCGCAGTTGCGAAATCGCGGTTCTCCTTGTCGATCATGACGAGTTCAAGATGGTGCCCCTATCGGAGCGCCGACATCTCGACGTCATAGATACCCGGGGCATATGGCAGGACATGCCAGCGCGGACCTAGTGCCCGGCGTGAAGGGATCGTCGGCAATGGGATGAGTTGAGGCGTATCATCTGGATGCATCGAGGTTAGCATGCGAGACAGTCAACTGGGAATCGGCGTTGTAGGGTGCGGCTATTGGGGACCCAATCTCGTTCGTAATTTCTCGATCAATCCTGCCACCCGCGTCGTTGGCGTGAGCGACCTGCACCCAGGGAGGCTCGGCGCGATGAAGCAGCTTTACCCTGCGGTGGAAACGACCTCTTGCTACGAAGACTTGCTGAAGGACGTCCGTATCGATGCAATCGCTATCGCCACGCCGGTGCATACGCACTACGAGCTGGCAATTGCGGCGTTGAGAGCCGGAAAGCATGTTCTGGTCGAAAAGCCTCTCGCGCCGAGCGCTGAGCTCGTGACCCGCTTGATCGAAGAGGCAGATCGGCGTGGACTGACGCTCATGGTCGATCATACCTTCCTCTACACGCCGGCGGTCCAGAAGATCCGGGAGCTCCTGCTGAGCCGAGAACTTGGCGACATCTACTACTACGACAGCACGCGCGCGAGTCTCGGGTTGTTTCAAAAGGACGTAAATGTGATCTGGGACTTGGCGGTGCACGATATCTCGATCATCCACCATATCCTCGATGAAGCGCCGATCGCTGTCTCGGCAACCGGCTCGTGCCACGTTGTCGGCTCGCCGGAAAATATGGCGCACATCACACTGTTCTTTGCCAACGCATGCGTGGCCCACGTCAGCGTCAATTGGCTGTCGCCCGTCAAGGTGCGCCAGACTTTCATCGGTGGCAGCAAGAAGATGATTGTCTACGACGATCTCGAGCCGACCGAAAAGATCAAGGTCTATGACAAGGGAATTACGCTCGACGCGCCTCCCGAAGATGCACATCAATTCCGGATCGGATACCGCGCCGGCGACATGTGGGCTCCGCATATCTCGACTATGGAGGCGCTACAGACCGAGGTCGATCATTTTGTCGATTGCATCCGCACCGGTGACCAGCCGATTTCCAGCGGCATCTCGGGACTCCACGTGATCGAGGTTCTGGAGGCGGCATCGTGCTCGATCGCAAAGCAGGGTGCGCCCGTATTGCTGCGCGAACCTTACGGAACTCGGCAGCGCGCCAGAGCGATAGCATGACGCGCGCGGCGACCCAGCTCACCTGACCGACATGACAGACGACGCAATGAAGTCCGTGCAGCGCTCCATTCTGTTCTCGGCGCTCGACCGTTACGTCGGCCTGCTGCTGGTCTTTGTTGCGACCGCCGTGCTTGCCCGTTTGTTGTCCCCGGAAGAGTTTGGCATCTATGCCGTCGCGAACGCGGTCACGTCCATCATTGCGGCCTGCTTCCAGGAATTTGCAGGAGCAAGCTATCTGATTCAGAAGCGAGAGTTGTCGCGCGCGAGCGTGCAGACCACGTTCACGATTACCCTCATGATTTCGGCTGTCACGGCTTTCGTCCTGTTCGTGTCTGCGCAGCCGATCGCGCGCTTCTTCGAGCTGGACCGCTTAGGTCCGGGGATCGAGATTTCCTCACTAAATCTTCTCTTGCTGCCGTTCTCCGGAACCATAGCCGCATTGTTCCGTCGTGAAATGCAGTTTGGCGTGCTCGCAATCTGTAACCTCGCGGCGGGTACGACGATCGCTATCGTTTCGGTCGCCCTCGCAATGGCCCACTTCAGCTACATGGCCCCGCTCTGGGGAGGGGTGGCCGGCAACGCGGTGCTGGCCGTGATGCTGTTGATATGGCGGAGAGATTTTGGCGCGCTGCGGCCATCCTTGGTCGATTGCCGAGAGATCGTCGGTTTCGGCCTCTACTCCGGCGCGGTGAGCGTCGTAAATGTGTTTTTTGGCCTGGCGCCGCAGCTGTTTCTGGCCAGAGTGCTCGACTTCACCGCCGTCGGTCTTTACAGCCGAGCAACCGCCTCGACACAGATATTCGACAAGCTGGTCACGCAAGTGATAAGTCCGATCGTCATGCCGGCAATTATTGCGCGAAGCAAAGCAGGCGGTGATCTCAAGACCGTTTATCTCGAGGCCATTCAGTTGCTCTCCGCCGTGCAGTGGCCGTTCTTGGTGTTTATGGCCATCATGGCGCGGCCGATCATTCTGATCTGGCTCGGCCCGACGTGGCTGGAGACCGTCTCGCTGGTGCAGCTGCTCTGTATCGGCAACCTCGCGCTTTTTGCGGCGTGCCTGACCTACCCGATGTTTGTTGCGGTCGGAAGGGTGCAGGACGCGCTGATCTCGTCGTTGATTTCGCTGCCACCATCACTTCTGGTCATCTTGGGCGCCTCGTTTCTTGGCGTGCACGCTGTTGCTGCATCCGCTCTTGTGACATTGCCATTTCAGGCGATGGTTGCATTCTACTTTCTGGGACGACAACTCGGCCTTCGGCCCGCCGAATTTGTACGCGCCCTGTGGCGAAGCGGCGCTGTAACAAGCCTGGTGATTGCCGGCGCGTCTATTTGCGCGGCGCTGACGGAAGCTGGAGGCCTTCCCTCGGGCGCTGGGTTGGCGTCAGCCTCCTCCGTCGCTGTACTCTGTTGGTGGCTTGGACTGATGGTCACTGGGCACCCGCTGTTGCAGCAGTTTCACCACGTCGCAGCCGGCCTGGCCAGAATGGCGCCGGGGCTGTGGCCTTCGCGGACGGCGCCATAGCGGTTCTACGACATCATTCGGAGTGCGGGATATGCCTATCACACAAGACGTAGAACTTGGTCGCGATGTCCGCATCTTTCACCCGGAACTGGTCAATCTGTACGGTTGCACGGTTGGTGATGAGAGCAGGATCGGAGCTTTCGTCGAAATCCAGGCGGGAGCAAAGATTGGCGCGCGGTGCAAAGTATCGTCGCACAGTTTCATCTGCGAAGGCGTCACAATCGAGGACGAAGTGTTCATCGGTCATGGCGTGGTGTTCACGAACGACAAATATCCGAAGGCAACGACCGCGGATGGTCGCCCTCAGCAAGCTTCTGACTGGACATTGGAGCGCACTCATGTCGGCAGGGGGGCTGCCATCGGTTCCAACGCCACAATTCTATGTGGTGTCACGATCGGCGCGGGAGCGACCGTCGGCGCGGGCTCCGTCGTGACGAGGGATGTTGCCCCGGGTGCCACCGTCGCCGGAGTACCCGCTCGGACCATGTCCGCAGTCGGAGGCAGGGCCACCGCCGATCATGCCCCCGTCCGCCGGTCTTTCGGACTAGATTGAATTAACCTAATTTATTTTGTTGAAATTGGCGCTTGATTAAATATTATAATGCGAGTTAATTATTTAATAACGGTTGCTCCAATCCAAGGTTTGAAACTTGATACCCTTCCTGGATCTGAAAGCCCAATACTGTCAAATCAAGCCGGAAATCGACGCCGCCGTGGCACGGGTCGTCAGCAGCGGGCATTTTGTGCTCGGGCCGGAGGTGGCGGCGTTCGAGGGGCGTTTTGCGGAATATTGCCGGACTGCGCGTTGCCTCACCGTGAATAGTGGCACCTCTGCGCTCCACCTTGCGCTGTTGGCGGCGGGCGTCGGGCCGGGCGATGAAGTCATCACGGTGTCCATGACCTTCGTGGCGACAACCGCGGCGATACTCTACAGCGGCGCCAAGCCGGTTTTTGTCGACGTTGACCCGGTCACGTGGACGATGGATCCCGGTCTGATCGAGGCTGCAATCACACCTCGAACCAGAGCCATTGTGCCGGTTCACCTCCATGGATTGATGGCCGACATGGATCCCATCATGTCGATTGCGCAACGTTACGGTTTGGTCGTCATTGAGGATGCCGCGCAGGCGCACGGCGCGGAATACCGGGGGCGCCGCGCAGGTTCGATCGGAGATCTGGGGTGCTTCAGCTTTTACCCAGGCAAAAATCTGGGGGCGTTCGGCGAGGGTGGGGCCGTCGTAACAGATCGGCCTGAATTTGCGCACCGCGTGTCACTGCTGCGGGACTGGGGACAGGAGACAAAATACGACCACGTCATTCCCGGATACAATTATCGCATGGATGAGATTCAGAGCGCGATACTGAATGTCAAGCTGGACTACATCGAAGGCTGGACCGAGGCCCGCCGATCGATCGCAGAACGATACAACGAGCTGCTTTCTGAGCTCCCATTCGCCCGTCCGCGATCGCCCTCGTACTCCCGCCACGTTTATCATGTCTATTCGATCAGATTGCAGCGTCGCGACGACGCGCTCACATTGTTGCGGGAGGCCGGCATCGGTGCAGGGATTCACTATCCCATTCCGGTGCACCTGCAGAAGGCCTATGCCGAACTCGGTTATCGGGCCGGTGATCTGCCGGTAACCGAGATGCTTGCGAACGACTTTCTCTCCCTTCCCATTTATCCGGAGCTGCTGCCGGACCGGGCGAGCGACGTTGTCTCCACGTTGAGGAACGCCGGAGCATTGCGGCCCAGCGAAGCCGCCAGCAACCGCGCGCAGCAATCACAAAGCTTCACAACAAGGTCCTGCAACAGGAGGGCGTCTTGATTGAGCTCAAGGGAAAGCGCGTTCTGATTACTGGCGGGGCAGGGTTCATCGGCTCCCACATCGTCGATCAGCTCTGCGATGAGGGGTGCATCGAGATCGTTGCGCTCGACAACATGGTCAGAGGCCGCCCCGAAAATCTCCGGCGCGCGCTCGGTCGTGGACCGGTGAGACTGGTTCACGGCGACATACGCGATCGCAAGCTGATGGAAGCCTTGGTGAAGGCTGCCGACATCGTGTTTCACCAGGCCGCACTCCGCATCACTCATTGCGCGGCGGAGCCGCGCCTGGCCAAGGAGGTCATGGTCGACGCCACCTACGACCTCCTGGAGCTGTGCATCAAGCACGACATCGAGAAGGTCATCGCAGCCTCCTCGGCGTCCGTATACGGCATGGCCGAGGAGTTTCCGACAACCGAGCGGCAAAATCCGTACAACAACCGGACGCTATATGGGGCGGCCAAGGCGTTCAACGAAGGGCTGCTGCGGGCCTTCAACGACGCATGCGGCCTCGACTACGTGGCATTCCGATATTTCAACGTCTATGGCAGCCGGATGGACATCTACGGACGGTACACCGAGGTCCTGATCCGCTGGATGGAGCGGCTTGAGGCCGGGTTACCTCCCGTTATCTTTGGTGATGGCCGTCAGACGATGGATTTCGTTCACGTCCGTGACGTCGCGCGCGCCAACATCCTTGCGGCCAGGGCGAAGATTTCCGACGAGGTCTTCAACGTCGGGAGCGGTACTGAGACCAGCCTGACGCAACTGGCTACGGTGCTTGCCTCGGTGATGGGACGCCGCGGTCTGACTCCCGAATTTGCGCCTGAGCGCTCGGTCAATCCGGTGCCGAGACGGCTGGCATCGACAGGAAAGGCCGATCGTCTGCTGGGGTTCCGCACTACGGTTTCGCTCGAGCAGGGGCTCGCCGACCTCGTGAAATGGTGGCGATCAGAACGCGAACTCCCTTCGGATCGTCAGCGGCAGGTGGCGGCATCGTGATCCCGATCGCAGCTCCGTTGCTAGCGGATGAAGAAGCCGACGCTGCGCGCGCCGTGGTGCTGTCGGGCTGGGTATCGCAAGGTCCGCAGGTGGCTGCGTTCGAAGACGAGTTCGCCGCGCTTGTCGGCGCTCCGCACGCCTGTGCCGTCGCGAATTGCACGACCGCCCTGCAACTTGCCTTGGCCGCGCTGGGTATTGGCAGCGGCGACGAGGTGATCACGGTCAGCCATTCTTTCATCGCAACGGCGAACGTGATCCGATATCAGGGCGCCACTCCAGTTTTCGTCGACATCGAGCCCGAGACGTACAACTTGGATTGCGCTCGGCTGGCTGAAGCCATCACCGAGCGCACACGCGCGATCATCGCGGTGCATCAGATGGGCATGCCGTGCGACATGGCAGCGCTCATGGCCGTGGCGCGTCGCCACGGGATCGCCGTGATCGAAGATGCGGCTTGTGCAGCCGGATCGCAGATCTGCATGAACGGGCAATGGGAGGCGATCGGCAAGCCGCATGGAGACATTGCCTGCTTTTCCTTTCACCCGCGAAAGGTGATCACGACTGGTGAGGGGGGAATGCTCACCACCGCCGATGCCGAGCTCGATCGCAAGTTCAGGCTTCTGCGTCAACACGGGATGAGCGTTCCGGATATCGTGCGTCATGGTTCGCAGCGTGTCATTTTCGAGGAGTACGTCCTCGTCGGCTACAATTATAGAATGACGGATATGCAGGCTGCGATCGGGCGCAAACAGCTCGAGCGACTTCCGCAGCTGATTGCGCGGCGGCGCGCGCTGGCATCCCGTTACGCCGAACTGCTTGGAAATATCGAGGGGCTGCGGTTGCCGTTCGAGCCGGCGTGGGCACGATCGAACTGGCAGAGTTACTGCGTACGCTTGCCCGATCGATTGGATCAGCGGGCGACGATGCAATCGCTGCTCGATCAGGGCATCGCTACGCGCAGGGGCATCATGTGCTCCCATCGCGAGCCGCCCTATGCCGGCATTGGGCCGCGCGATGATCTTCGGCAATCCGAGCTAGCTCAGGATCACGCGATCCTGCTTCCACTCTATGCGCAGATGGCCGGCGCGGATCAGGATCGTATCGTGGATGCGGTGAAGGCTGAACTTGCCCTCTCAAACCGCGGTGCCGCCGTGGCGGGTCACTAATCGGCCTGCCGGGATATCGTATGAGCGGGATCTGGCGCGGCCCTGTCTGATCGAGGGGCGATCGATTTTGCGGACAGCACCGCAGAGATTCGCGCCCGATCGTTGTCGTCTTCGGCAGAAGCCAAGCCCATCCACCGCCGGTATTTTCGCTGCACCTTATAGTTGGCAAGGCTGGCCGCGCATCGGCTGGCATCCGCCAATCGTTGGCTGGTTGAGGGTTTGCTGCCTAGGGCATGCAGATAGGTTTGCTCTATCGTTTTCGCTGCGTGCGCGAGGCCGAAGCGGTGCTCCACCAGCCGCCGGCCGAATCCGCCAAGCTCCTGACGGAGCGACGCAGAGGCGAGAATGGTCTCGAGAGCCGATCGAAGTGCGCTGGCGCCGGCTCCACGCGAGCCCTTGCCCAATCCATACCAGCCCTGTTGCAGGAAGGTCGGTGCACTCTCTGGTGTCAACAGCTCGCTGAACCCGTCTTCACCAACGACCACCAGCGGCTTTCCAAAGGCCATTCCGCGCAGCGCCGAGCCACCCTGGCCAATGATGACGTCCGCGGCAGCATAGCCAGGGCGCGGATCGGACATCTCGCCCACCAGTACGACGGCGTTCCGGCCGACCAGCGAGTTAATTCTGGCCGCACGCGCCTCGACGTCCGGTCGTGCCGGTCCATTACCAATGATCAGCAGCCGCACTGGCAGGCCGTCGAGCGCTATTTCGCCGACGGCATCGCACGCCGATAGCAGGCCCTCTAGTTTAAGGTTCGGCACAAGTCGACAGACCATCGCTATGACGACCTCGTCCGGACCAATATTCTGAGCCGCGCGAAAGCCCGTGCCATCGACGAGGGGGTGGTCGGACTTCGTATCGACTGGCGGCTCGAGCAAGGTAACATCCTGATGTCCTGCAGTGATCGCAGCGCGACGGATCATCTCCGTGCCCACGGTCAGAGGAATGCTGCGCGGCAGGAAGGAGGGGACGGACATCGACATGACCGTTCCCACCACGGCAGCCCTCGTCGATAGTCCAACGCTCAAAAAAGCTTCAACAATGGGGGGCCATTCATGACCGTGCACCACGTCTACGGTGCGTTCATTGACGATGCTGCGGAGCATCTGGCCAACACGAGGTGAGGGGCGGGCCCGATGCCGAGGAATTTCGATATGTCTGAGGCCCGTCTCCCTTACTCTGTCCAGAAGAGGGCCAGTCTCTGCCGCCACGGTGACCTCATGACCGAGGTCTCTAACCGCCTCGGCGAGCTGGACTGCGTTGAGCTGTGACCCTCCCAGTTCCATGGAATGGGGATAGACCAGCACCTTCATGCGATGGGATTCTCCGGGTGTTGCGCCAAAACTCTGAGAGACCAACCTGGCATTACTGGGAACCATATCGCGATATAATCAAAATTTAAATCATAATAAATGTCGACCGGTTCAGATTTGGTTATATACTCTGGACTGATTTAAACGCGAGACCCGCTTTTGACCCTCACCGGGACCCCAATCCGATGAACGAGCATGCTGCCCGGCACGTGGCGCGCCAAGACGGCCGTTGCCTGCCTCGCGTACTGGTCGCGATCGCAAGCCATGGAACCTCGAATGACCGCTATCTCGAGCGGGTCATCCGGGAATACGGGTCGATGTCCCTCGTCGTTGATATCGTCGTGCTGTCGAACATCGACAAGGGCGCGACGACCGGGGTGGAATGCATTGTCGGCCTGCCCGAGAGGAACCCGTGGTCCCTGCCGTTTGCGCACAAGAAGCTGTTTGCGGAACGTCGTGACCAATACGATCTGTTCATCTACTCGGAAGACGACATTCTGATCACCGAAAGGAACATCCGCGCCTGGCTGGATGCAACGTCGTTTCTATCTCCGGACGAAGTTGCCGGGTTTCTGCGGGTTGAATTCGGCGAAGACGGCCAGCGTAACTATCCTGATATTCACGCGCACTTTCACTGGGATTCCTCATCGGTCAGGCGGCGCGGCGACTATATTCTCGCGCATTTTACCAACGAGCACGCCGCCTGCTTTGTCCTTACCCGGGAGCAGCTAGGCAATGTCCTGCATTCGGGTGGCTTCGATGTAGCTCCGCATCAGGGAAAGTATGATCTGGCCTGTACGGCCGCGACGGATCCATACACCCAATGTGGTTTGCGGAAACTGGTGCCAATCTCACACCTGGAGGATTTCACCGTCCATCACCTCACCAACCGGTACGTCGGCCGGATGGGGATCGGGGAAGAAGAAATTGGCAGGCAGAAGGCAATTCTGCTGCAAATCGCGGACGGCCGTCGTTCGCCCTACTCGTTGCTCCCAACGGAGACGCGCCTTCGCCGCGCTAGCTTTTCCAAGGACTATTATGAACCTGAATCCGAGGCGACGATCGCGCTCGTGCCGCCATCGGCGCGCAGCGTGCTTTCGATCGGTTGTGGGTCTGGCAAGACGGAAAAGCGGCTGAAGGCGCGAGGCCTGCACGTCACCGCGATTCCGCTCGATCCAGTGATTGCAGCCGGCCCCGCCGGGGATGGGATCGAGATGATCTACGCCGATCTGGACAGTATCGACTCCAATCGCGAAACCTACGACTGCGTTTTATGTCTCAATCTGTTGCACCTCGCTCCGGATCCGCAAAAACTGCTTCTGAGGCTGCGATCGTTCATGCACGAGCAATCGCTCGCAGTGATCCAGATGCCCAACACGATGTCCCCAAGGGGCATTCGGTCTTATCTCGGGGCGCGTCTCCAGTCCGGGCGCTCCAGCGGCTATGAGGCTGTGGGCGCTCATTTCGCTTCGGGGCGCAAGCTGGCGAGGTGGTGCGTCGCTTCAGGCCTGCGAATCGAAGGGATGTTCGGAGTTCCGGCGGATCCTGGCGATGGATTGTTTGGCATGACCTCCCGGCTGGGCAAGCTCGCGCCTGGGTTTGTTTCGCTCGGGCTTGCGGCCTCAATCATCGTGACCGTCTCCGGAGGAATGCCAGGCACTGACGGGGTAGCCGAATTAACGGCCTCGCCTCAGTCAAATCGCCCGGCCGGCGAGGTTCGGTCCATTTAAAATAGGCATCTCATTTAATTGTGGTTTATATTAAATGTTGTATAATCATGAAACGGCAGAAGGATCATTTAGCGTGAGAAATCGATGATTTCGCTCGGGGCAACGACGATCGGCGATCGGCTTGCCGTCCTTTCGGCCAGAGGCCCCGGTTTTGATCAGATACGACTTGTGGCCGCACTCACGGTGGTTGCTCACCATGCTTGGTGGGGAACAAACGACATCCTCTACCGGTTCAGCGGCGGGTTCATCCAGTTCGGCCTGTTTGCAGTCGTCATTTTCTTCTGCGTCAGCGGCTTCCTGCTGGCGCCTGGCCTGGCCCGATCTGGCGATCTCGTCCGGTTCGCCGTAAACAGGTCGTTGCGTATCCTGCCCGCACTCTTCGTCGTGGTCATCGCGTCGATGTTCGTGCTGGGTCCAGCCCTGACGACCTATTCGCTAGCCGACTATTTCGGCAGCGCCGAGCTTTACCTGTATCTGAAGAACGCCGTTACCCTGATGTCCCACTACCTGCCCGGCGTGGTGCGGCATGGACACGAAGTGCAGGTCAACGGCCCGCTATGGACGCTCAATATCGAAGTCTGGTCCTATGCGGTGCTGGCGGCGATGAGCGTGGTGGGCTTTCTCCGCCGACGTGCGCTGACGATGATCACTTTCGCCCTGGTATACTTCACCTATGTTGGGCTGGCGCTCTCGCCATCGCTGCATGCGGCCTGTCCGCAGCGGCTCTTGGATTTCATCGGTCTCTTCGTCTACTTCATCGCCGGCACGACCCTCTATCTCTACCGCGAAAGTATCCCATTCTCCGGAATCGGGGCCGCGGTCGCCGTGGGGGGCGCGCTGATCGGTCTTGCGAGCGGGCTGGGTGCGGTGGCGATGCCGCTGTGTATACCCTACGTCGTGATCTATCTCGGGCTCTCCGAGGCCGCTAGTCGCGTGCCACTAAAGCACGATCTGTCTTACGGCGTATACCTGATCCATTCACCGGTCATATTGGCGCTCCTGACGCTGTTCGATCTCGCAGTCGGTTGGCCGTTGGCCTTGCTGTCGGCATCCGTGACTCTCGTTCTGGCGTATGCCTCCTGGCGATTTGTCGAAGCGCCGGCGCTAAAGCAAAAGGCGTGGGTTTCGCGTTGGCTGTCGTCGCACATTGCAGGTCGAGGCAGCCGACAAGGCGTTGGGAGTGAGGCCGCCGTGCGCCGTGATGAGCCGGGCAACAATCTGACAGGAACAATCGAGGCCGGTGCAGCGGAGTGAGACGACACCCGCACCCGAACTCAGGTTCGCGGGTGATAGCGCGACGAGCGGGCCGCAGTTTCTTCGAAAGGAGCAGAGTCGCTATGAGCAGCGCGTACCATGATGACGAAGGTCCGGACTCGGATCGGCAACTGGACCTCTCAATCATTGTCGTAAGCTACAATACCCGCGACATGACGCTCGACTGTCTGGCGTCGATCGCCGCGGAGACGATGGGTACGACGTATGAGGTCATCGTCGTCGACAATAATTCGTCCGACCAGTCATCTGCCGCAATTGCCCGTCAATTCCCTGACATCAAGCTGATTGCCCTAAACGACAACATCGGCTTTGCACGCGCCAACAATCTGGCTGCAAAACAAGCGCGGGGCCGACGATTGCTTCTGCTCAATCCAGACACCATTATTCTCGACTGCGCGATCGATGTTCTTTTTGAGTTCGCCGAGGCAAATCCGTCATTTCACGTCTGGGGCGGACGCACCCTGTTTCCGGACGGAAGTCTCAATCGCACCTCGTGCTTTCGAAGAATAAGTTTGTGGAATTTGTTGTGCTTCGCGCTGGGGTTCACCTATTTCGGTCGTCGCAGTCCGATTTTCAATTCCGAGGCCTATGGCGGATGGGACCGAGATACCGCGCGGCACGTCGACATCGTTACAGGTTGCTTTCTGCTGATCGACCGGCTGGTGTGGGAGAGACTCGGCGGGTTCGACCCCACATTCTTCATGTACGGAGAAGAAGCAGACCTCTGTCATCGCGCGCGCTCGCTCGGTGCACGGCCCGCGGTCACGCCTGAGGCGACCATCGTCCACTATGGCGGGGCATCCGACGTCGTGCCTGTCGACAAGAGGGTGAAGGTTTTCAAGGGGAGAATCACCCTGATCAATCGGCATTTCGGCTGGCCGGCACGGACGATCGGGCAGGCTTTGCACCTGATCGTGCCGCTTACACGCCGGTACGGTTACGGCATGGCGGCCGCCCTGGCGCGGAATGCGGAATGGCAAAAGAACGCTGTTTATTGGGAAGCCGTCTGGAGGCGTCGGCGAGAGTGGGTTGGTGGTTACGAGGCGCCGAGAGTCGAGCCGGCATGAGAGCGTCGGGTTGTTTCCGGCGAGAAGAGCGATGAAATCAGATAGCGTAGAAGGACAGCGACGGAGATGGCGAGGAGCCACGAGGCTCGCGGTTGGCCATAAGCGCTGGGGCGGGATTGTGCTCGAGGCCGCCCGTGTAGCGGTTGTGGTCGCAGCACTCCAAAGTGCCGCAGCTGTGGCAGCTGAGGCGAACGGCGCATCTAAGCTGGCATTCGCCTCCCAATGGCCGGACGCAAGCAACACGGGGCCGCCTCGTGATCTCGCGCTGAAGCCGTCCGGTCCCCTCACGATTGCCGTTTCCGGCACGACGATTTCAGGACTGGACATACAGGGCGGCGTCGTCGTCAACGCCGATAACGTGACCATCGAGATGTCCCGCATCTCGGCGAGCGCTTGGGCCGTTATCAAGATCGATCCGCATCGGACAGGAGTTGTCGTCAGGGATTGCACGATCGACGGTCAGGGTGCTGGTCCCGATGGCAATGGCAACCAGGGAATCATGGGACAGGGTACGTTCCAGCGCAACAACATCTCGAACGTCGAAAACGGCATCGTGCTGACAGGCAAGGACAATCTGATCGAACACAATTTTATTCACGATCTCAATGCCGGCGGGGCGCCACATTACGATGGTATCCAGATCGATGGCGGCATCTCTGACACGGTCATCCGGCAAAACACGATCATCAATTCTCACGGCGCGGCCGGCGCTATCATGATCGACAACGAGTTTGGCCCGGTCTCCAACATCGTCATCGAAGGCAATCTTCTCGCAGGCGGCAGCTATACGGTCTACTCGGACGCGAAGTTCAACGACAATCCGATCTCGGGTGTTTCGATCACCGACAATCACATCGGCTCGGGGCAGTATGGGCCGACCCTGTTTCGGCGAAACCGGCCCACCTATCTCAGAAATGCGACCGACGGCTGGCGCCTGGTGCGCAATCTGGACTTTGGCAGCGTCGCGGCGCAGGAGGCCATCAGATGAAGCGTCGGCGTGCTCCGCACCAATTGAAGCGCTCGTCGGATCTAATGGCTTGGTCCGGCCTGTCCAGGGAGACAGCCTCATGAGCTATCCTGGCTATGCTCTCCTCGCGGGGCAGCCGCGTATCCGCGCGACTGCGGCCGGATTCCAATCGACCATTCCCCAACGGGGCAGTCTGGCCGTCCCGCTCCTTCTGATGGGCATCGTATTGCCGTCGGGGCTCCAGGTGCTGATCGCCGGGGCAAAACTAACGCCGACCAGAATATGCCTTCTGGTCCTGCTGTTGCCGGCGGTTGCGCGGTTATTGCAGCCGAGTCGTCGGCTCTTGCTGTCGGACGGGCTCGCGGGGACGCTTGCGCTCGCCATGGTGGCGGCGGCCGGTTACGCCGCCGGACCTCAATCGGCGTTTTCTGCTGTTGCAGAAGCTCTCGACTTTGTCGGAGCATACTTTGTTGCGCGAGCCTTCGTTCTGGAGCCGTCGGCGGTCCAGCAGTTCATTCGCCTCATCAAGGCATTCACGGCGATTGCGATATGCGTTGCGCTAGCGGACGTGTTGACGGGGCATTGGATCGTCCGCGAGATCATGGCGGCACTCATGCCGCAGCCTGAGGCGTTCGTCGACGATGGTACGTCGGGCGCAGATGGAGTCCGAGCAGGTCTGCGACGCGCAATATCGACGTTCGATCATCCTATTCTCTATGGCGTGTTCTGTTCGCTGGCTGCGGCCATCGTGCTGTTCTCGACGACAAGTTCCATCAAGCGTCTATCGTGGGCGTGTCTGTGCTTCTTCGGCGGATTGCTGTCGTTATCTTCGGCCGCTGTCATGGGGATGGTCCTCGTCATGTCGAGCTACGCCTATGAGCGGTTGTTGTGCCGCTGCCCGTGGCGATGGCCTCTGCTTTGGACCGGAGCGGGCATGTTCCTGCTGGCCGTTACCGCCGTGACGAATAACCCTCTCAGCTGGCTGCTGTCCCACGCGACACTGGAGCCTCAAACGGGATTCTATCGCCTCATGATCTGGGACGCCGTCTCGGCGCAGGTGTGGCAGTCGCCTCTGACGGGAGCCGGATTCGTAACGTTCGGCTATTATTTACTCGATCGCACAGTCGACAGCGTGTGGCTGGTCACGAGCCTTCATTACGGCGTACCGGTCACCATCCTGCTGATCGTTTTGAATCTCTCGGCGGTATTGCCTGTGCCCGGGCGCCACCCAAGCGGGATTCAGACGGGATTTACGATCGCTTGCATGGTGTTCCTGTTCACGGGTTTGACGGTGCATTTCTGGAACTACATGTGGACGTTTTGGGGCGTTTGCATCGGCGTGCGTGCTTCGCTCAGGGAATGGCAGATGTTGGGAGCGCAAGATGAGCAATTTTGACGTGGCATCATCGTCGATTGGTGGCATCAAGGGACGTTTGCGACCTTATGTCTGGTCATTGCGCAGCGGACTTCGGACGATCCGTTTCCTGTTCGGACGCTTTGAGAGGACCTGCTCGGTATGTGGGTATCGAGGTCGATTTTTCGCGTACGCAAATCCGCTGGCATTGGGGATCAATTTCGATTCGCTATGCCCGAATTGCTTGTCGCACGAGCGGCACCGTCTGCTGGCGCTTTGCGACGCCGAGCAGAACCTGTTTGCGGGGAAGGACATCCTCCACTTCGCGCCCGAAAAGGGGCTCACGGAGTATATCAAGGCGAGAAGGCCGCGAAGTTACGTCACCTGCGAGTTCGGAGGGAAAGGCGCTGATTTCGACATCAATATCGAAAAGATAGACCTCGAAAGCGACAGGTTCGATCTGATCATCTGCTGCCATATCCTCGAGCACGTCAACGATCGCTTGGCCATACCCGAACTCTTTCGGATCTTGCGTAAGGGCGGGACGTTGATCGCGATGATCCCTCTTATTGAGGGGTGGCAAGAAACGTTCGAGGATCGATCGAGGCAGAAAACAGAAGAAGATCGGATCCTGTATTTCAACCAGCATGATCACGTCCGTTTCTTCGGTCGTGATTTCCGACGCCGGCTCGAACGAGCGGGCTTTGTCGTCGACGAGTATACGGCGGTCGAGCCTCAAGTTGCGCAATATGGTCTGATCCGCGGCGAAAAAGTATTTTTGTGCCGGAAGACTTAGACCAGGCAGTGCTTTGACGTTGCCCGGCGAAATCGAGCCGCACCGCTTTGTCACCTAAGCCCATTTACGAAGTCATCCTGCATCGCCTATGGCTTCGCCGGTAGGCGCGCATCTCAGCCAACGGAGCAGCACGGCAAATTCGGCTGATGTCTTGCCGCTGTCTGCTGCAGAGGACATTCTCGCGCCGTATTTAATAATGCGCGTCGCTGGTTATTTATACATCCGATGGTTTATTTAATGTGCGCCGACGTTGAGCGGGGCCGATTTCGGAGTCGCTCGATCCGTTGCAACGAGCCAGCACGAAAGAATTTTTCTGTGAAGTGTGGCGCGCGCATGTTTTGCCGTCGTTTGATCGCGGCTAAAACGAAATCGCTTTTAATTTCCGTAACGTAGATTTCCGCGCTGTATTTCCGGAAACAGGAATCTGGCGGCGCTTGTGGCGAAATGACCTTAGCGGAGCCGTGGTCTTGTCAAAAAAAGGCCGTCTGCAGACGACCATTAACGCCGCACAAGCACGGCACCTGGCGTACCTCGATCACCAATTAAATCGAGGACGCAAACTCGCAATAAGCACTGGTGTCAGTTAACGGGGATAATACAGAGAAGACGGAGAAACTATTTTGGCAACGACAACGAACGCATGGCCTGACGCGACGAACACCGGGGTGCCGGCGGGGGTAACGCTGACTCCTTCTGGAGATGTGATCATCACGCAGGCGGGGGCGGTGGTCTCGGGACTCAACATCACCGGCAGCGTCTACATCAGAGCGGACAATGTGACTCTTGAGAACTGCAAGGTCACGTCCGGCGGTTGGGCTGCAGTGACCATTGATTCCGGAGTTACGGGCGCAGTGGTCCAGAATTGCACCATCGATGGCACCGGCCGTGCACCGGATGGCACCGGCAATCAGGGCATCATGGGAAGCGGCACGTTCATTGGGAACAACATCTTCAATGTGGAGAATGGCATCGTTCCCGGCAGCAACTCCGTCATCCAGGGCAACTACATCCACGATCTCCACGCAGGCGGATCGCCTCACTATGACGGCATCCAGATTGACGGAGGCCTCTCCAACATTCAGATCACCGGCAATTCGATCATCAATCAGTGGGGATGGACCTCCGCGATCATGATCGACAACGACTTCGGGCCGGTCTCGAATGTCACCGTCACCAATAACCTCCTGACTGGTGGCGCCTATACCGTATACGCGGACTCCAACCTGGGCACTGCCTCGATTACCGGTGTGTCATTCACCAACAACCACATCGGTGGCGCGCAATACGGCGACGCGATGATCCGCGGCAATAGCTCGGTGTTCTCCGGGAATTACACGGACGGCGCGGCGCTGGCGTCGGCGCTCAACACGTCGGCAAATAGCGGTACGACGACGACCTCACCCACGATGCCCCCCGCAACGCCCGAAGTCCCGGCAGCGCCGACCATCGCATCCTGGTCACCCGATACGGGCAAGACCGGCGACGGCATCACTGACGCCAGCCAGATCACCCTGCACGGCACCGCCGCGGCTGGCAGCACCGTGAAGGTCTATGACGGTTCGACGCAGATCGGTACGGCGACCGCGACTTCGACCGGAAGCTGGGACTACATCACCAAGGTCTTGACCGATGCGAAGCATACGCTGACGGCGACCGCGACCAACGCATCGGGGCAAACCAGCGTGGCATCGACTGCGGTGGCGGTCAGCGTCGACACCAAGGCGCCAGCTGCACCGACCATCGCGAGTGACACCGTCAACACTGCCAATCAGGTCGTGATGTCGGGGACCGCCGAAGCGAACAGCGCGATCAAGGTGTATGACGGAACGACCCAGGTCGGCACCGCGACAACCAACGCGAGCGGGGCGTGGAGCGTCACGACGTCTGCGCTGTCGGCCGGTTCGCACGCCCTGACGGCGAAGGCGACCGACGTCGCCGACAACGTCAGCGCTGCGTCGACGGCTGTAGAAGCGGTCATTGGCTCTGGAACGACGACGGGCTCCACCGGTTCGGGCACGTCCGGTTCGGGTACCTCGGGTACAGGTACCACCGGCACGGGCACGTCGGGCACCGGCACCACTGCGCCGGCCGCGCCGAAGATTGCCTCGTTCTCCAACGATACCGGCACTGCCGGTGATCACATCACGAGCGACAAAACGGTGACCCTGGCGGGGACTGCGGTTGCCAACAGCACGGTCAAGGTGCTCGACGGCACGACCCAGCTCGGCACCGTCACGGCGGATGCGAACGGAGCGTGGCACTACACGACCGTCGCGCTGCCGGACGGCAAGCACAGCCTCACCGCGACCGACACGGTCTCCGGCGTCACCAGCAAGGCCTCGGCTGCGCTGGATGTCACGGTGGATAGCGCTGCCCCCGATGCTCCGATCCTGTTGAGCGATCCCACCACGCATAACCGCGCAACGGTATCCGGTACGGCGGAAGCGGGGAGCTCGATCAAGCTCTATGAGGGCACGACCCTGCTCGGCACCGCGACCGTCGCGAGTGATGGCGACTGGAGCGTGACGACCCCGAATCTCAAGCACGGGTCCCACACCTTCACCGCGACGGCGACCGATGCCGCCGGCAACACCAGCGCCTTGTCGCAGCCGATCGATCCGCCGATTGGCTCGCACAGCGGTGGTGGCACCAGCGGTGGCGGCACCAAGGACACCTCAACCGTCGAGGTTACCAATGTGCGCCAGCACTGGGATCACACGGCAACGATCAAGGGCACGGCCGATCCCAACAGCGAGATCAAGCTGTCGGACGGCACGACCTCGGTCGGTTCGGTGACCACGGGAACCGACGGCAAGTGGAGCTTCCAGACGTCCGACCTGTCGGGCAAGAGCCACGCCTTTACCGCCGAGCAGGTCGACACC
>NZ_JAVAYO010000202.1:0-236 GCF_054863005.1 Bradyrhizobium sp. 25ACV | reverse complement strand
AATATTCCATGAGTGTGAGTAATCTCAAATCGCTCGAACTCCTTCAATCAAATCATTCTCACTTATTATACCATATTGGACAAAAAGCCTTTGTTCTTAGAGAGAGACGTTTCTATCAATCGTTATTCATGTTATACTTCATAATGATGAATGAGTGATGGAGGATTAATAAATGATTGCACTGAATAATGTTAGTTTGCGATTTGCTGATCGTAAATTATTTGAAGAAGTAAATA
>NZ_JAVAYO010000201.1:0-237 GCF_054863005.1 Bradyrhizobium sp. 25ACV | reverse complement strand
ACCGTCGACGAAAGCGGCACCGTGACCGCCGTGGCCGCCGGCACCGCGACCATCACCGCGGAGAGCACCGACGGCAGCGGGAAATCCGCAACCTGCACCGTCACCGTCACCGCGCCCGTCGTCCCCGTCGGGAGCGTGACGCTCGACAAGACGAGCGCGGAGCTTGCGGTAGGCGGGACGCTGAAGCTCGCCGCCACCGTCGCGCCCGGCGACGCGACGAGCCCGCAGCTCGCCTGG
>NZ_JAVAYO010000200.1:0-237 GCF_054863005.1 Bradyrhizobium sp. 25ACV | reverse complement strand
ACATTGAGCGAATCGAGCGTCTTGAAGAGGAAAAGCAGGCTTTGGCCGACGACATTCGAGAAGTGTATTCCGAAGCCAAAGGCACCGGTTTCGACACGAAAGTAATGCGTCAAGTCGTTCGCCTGCGGAAAATGGAAAGCGCCGATCGTCAGGAGCAGGAAGCGATGCTGGATTTGTACCTGAACGCGCTCGGCATGCGGCGTTAGGTCGGTTTAGCCTACGACCTGTCTCGTTTCC
>NZ_JAVAYO010000199.1:0-237 GCF_054863005.1 Bradyrhizobium sp. 25ACV | reverse complement strand
CTCCATCGCCTTCCATGTTTTCGCATTTGCATAGACAGGAAGCTTGTACTTTCTTGCCATGACACCGAGCCCTTTAATATGATCAGAGTGCTCATGTGTCACAAAAATTCCGTCCAAGTCTTCAGGCTTACGGTCAATTTGACCAAGCAGCTCGACCATCTGTTTGCCACTTAAGCCCGCATCTACTAAAAAAGCATGCTTGTCTGTTTCTAAATAAAAAGCGTTCCCCGTACTTCC
>NZ_JAVAYO010000198.1:0-237 GCF_054863005.1 Bradyrhizobium sp. 25ACV | reverse complement strand
GCCAGTGCCGGACATTTGCTTCTTTGTCGATACGTAGCTTCGCAACCATGGTATCTCCCTATTCTGTGTTCCTCCAGAATCCTTCGATACCAGGCTGCTCGTGCTATCCATGTCCGCTTTGCTGCTCGCGGTTTCTCGTCGTCATTCGCCCGGTTCTAGGGTAAACCCGAAAGCAGTCCGCGTGCCAGAATGCAAATTTCCAGGCAAAACAATCTGCAAGAACGGAATATTCAAGGA
>NZ_JAVAYO010000197.1:0-237 GCF_054863005.1 Bradyrhizobium sp. 25ACV | reverse complement strand
CCCCATCTACGGCTACACCATGACGGTCACGGACCCGACCAACACCGCGCCGGGCGGACCCACCTACAACAGCGCCGGCAAGCAGATAGGCGGCGTGTTCAACCCCTATTCGCCCCAGCAGGCTATTCCCCTGGAAGCCTTCTTCATGAGCCAACTGCTCAAGCAGTTCGGTGGCGACCCGACCAAGGCGCTCGAGGCCTACAATGCCGGGCCGAACGACCTCGCGGCGGGGGCGGG
>NZ_JAVAYO010000196.1:0-238 GCF_054863005.1 Bradyrhizobium sp. 25ACV | reverse complement strand
GCCGAGCGTCCGGCCGGCGAGGCGCCGATCGCGACACTCCGCAAGCTGGTGCACAGCCTGGCGGATCGCGTGCATCCGTTCGCGAAATTCACCGACGCAACGGCGAAATTCTGGCGCACCGTCGCCGAGAGCCCGGCGCTCTCGGCGCGGGCGCGCGAGATGCGTGACGAACTGATCGATGATCTCGCGAGCGTGCTGGCGGCAGCCATCAAGCGCCCGCTCGCCGATGCCGATGCCC
>NZ_JAVAYO010000195.1:0-238 GCF_054863005.1 Bradyrhizobium sp. 25ACV | reverse complement strand
AACGCCCGGACCTCATGCTCCTGACGGATGATGTTTATGGAACGTTTTTTCCGGGATTCCGTTCGCTGCTGGGCGAACTGCCGCATAACACCATCGGCGTGTACTCCTACTCGAAGTATTTCGGCGCTACCGGCTGGCGCCTTGGAGTCATCGCAGTCCACGAAGACAACATCTATGACCAGAAGATTGCCCAGCTGCCCGAAGCCACGCTCAAGGTGCTCGACAAGCGTTACGGGGC
>NZ_JAVAYO010000194.1:0-238 GCF_054863005.1 Bradyrhizobium sp. 25ACV | reverse complement strand
GCCTGCAAGTGACGCATCAGGCGCGGATCGAGGATATCGATGCGTGCCGCGCGAAATATGCCGAGCTGTCGATTGCGGCGGATCTCGCGACCTATTTGCCCGATCTGCCCGAGCAGCTTGCCTGGGCGCATGTGGTGATTGCGCGCGCGGGGGCTTCGACGCTGGCGGAACTGACCTGTGCGGGCCGCCCGGCCATCCTGGTACCGCTGCCGACGGCCACTGACGATCACCAGACCGC
>NZ_JAVAYO010000193.1:0-239 GCF_054863005.1 Bradyrhizobium sp. 25ACV | reverse complement strand
CTGCAGCCGACTACCGGGAACAGCTTCGACCTATCGCTGGAATATTATCTGCCGCACAGCGGCATTCTATCACTCGGGTTCTTCGACAAGGAATTCGACAATTATGTCGTCTCCCGCACCCGGAACGGCACCGACACCGTCAACTTCCCGGGTGTCTCGGTGGTCAAGTTCGTGACCTATCAGAATGTACCCTCCGCTTATGCGCGCGGTATTGAGGCGGCCTACGACCAGCGCTTCGC